>CALXNU010000029.1 GCA_944389835.1 uncultured Succinivibrionaceae bacterium | reverse complement strand
AAACTCACTGATCCAAGGTTAAGAATTTAAGTGATCCAAGGCTAAGAGACTACGATCCATATACTAAGAAAATTCACTTTAAAAGGCGTAAGCTCTGTAAGTTTAGTGGTAAAGGGCCTTTTTAAACTTTTATTACAAAGATTTGAGAGTTTGCAAATAGGCCTTGAGCTTTTAAAAAAGGCCGCCCCCAAGTTTACTTTAAAGGCTTTGGTCGATGAATTTTTAACCTGTAGATCATTGCGCGGGACCATCTTTGATAGGTTAAGTTTAAGGCTTTACTTTATCTTTGTGGCTTTGCATGTGTTATTTTTAACTTTTTATTTGGGACTTTTCTCCCCGGCCTTTTATTTGCTGTTACTTTTAATAACTTTAATTAATCTGCCTTTAATTTCCAAGGCCAAGCAAAGCTTAATTCGCTTTTACCATGAGGGCTTTAATCCTTTTTTACATCCTTTGTTTCTATCTAAATTAAAGGAGATCCTCTTGACGATTTATGTAAAAGAGGAAAGCCTTCCCAAAGAGAGGCAATTACAACTTAAGGCGCATCTAAAATCTCAAGAGTCACAAGATGTTTTTGCTAAATACCAAGATTTAGATGATACCTTTCAAGAAAGTGGTGAAAAATTGGGGACAAATTTAAAAGATCAAGGCATCTCTTCTCCAAAGGGTAATACTAAGGCTCAGTTTTATAGTGAAGGAGAGAGCCAAGATCGCGTCTTTGATAATGAGGCTTTAGATCTAGAACTTGAAAAGGCTTATCAGAGTAATTGCTATTTAGGTGAGGGCTTTATTTGGACCAAGTCAGATCGGGAGAATCTAAATCAAGTCTTAGAAATTGATAGTGAAGATCTAACCCGCATTAAGGAAATGGCTAAAGAGCAAGGTTCTTCTTTAATTCATCTTTTAGGGACCAAGCGCTTTGGTCATCTTTTTATGCCTTGCGAGCAATTAAGTTCACATATGGTGATCTTCGGCTCCACTGGCTCTGGAAAGTCTACTTTGCTTTTACATTTAATTGCCCAGGCTATTTTGCGCAATGAGGCGGTAATTATCATTGATCCTAAATCTGATTTAGCACTTTTAAAAAAGGTGCCTCAAATCTGTAAGGCCACAGGACGTACTAGTGATTATCGGCTTTTAGATCTTTATAACACCAAAATAAGTGATCCTTTAAATCCACTGCGTATGGCAGGACGTGATGTTGAATATGGTGAAAGGCTTACTTCATCCTTACCTAAAGATGGTGCTTCAAGTACCTTTAGATCGTACTCTCAAAGCGCGATCTTTGCCGCAGTTTGTATGTTACGTCTTGAAAACAAAGAGATTAATTTAAGTGAGATTGCCTCAATGGTGGGTGATCATAATGCCTATAAAGTGCGACTTATTCGCTACTTTAAGCTTTTGGCCTTAAAACTTGATAATAAAAATGTGGATTTATTTATCACCCGCGCTTTTGGTGGTAATGAGTACGAGCCTGCAAAAAATGCTGAAAATAAAGAGAGTGCAGGTAATACAGGCTCTCAGGATGAGGCAAATTCTCCAAATAGTGGTGAAAAAGACTCTTTAGGATCTAATCATAGTTCAAGTGGTGCAGAAGGTACAGGAGGGGAGAGTGGCACAAGTGCTCAAGAACAAGGGGCGGAGGCTTCAAATTTATTGGAGGAGAAGTCTAAATCGCGGTCGCGAAAAAGTACTAGATCATCAAGCTCTAAAACTTCTAAAAGTTCAAGCACAGCTAAAAAAGAAAGTTCTGAAAGACAGAAAAATCCGTCAGCACAAGTTTTAAGTGAGTTTTATCACTACCTTGTAAACAAAGGTTTTTTAGAAGGTCCTGATTATCGTATTGAGCAGGTCTTGCGCATTATTGCTCTTTCAACTGAGTACTATAACAAGGTCTCAAGATCTTGCCTTACGATGTTAGAAAAGCTCTCCTCAGATGATCTAAAAGGTCTTTTTTCAAGAACAGGTCACATGGGCTCAGCCTCATCGGCTATTGAAGAGAATTTAGTATTACAGGTTTCTTTGCGTTGCTTAATTGACAGTGATTTAGGATCTGAAATTGGCAAGTTAATCTTAGATGAGATTAGATCTTATGCAGGACGCTTTGCCGCACTAAAAGCTCAAGGCAAGCAACAGACTCACAAGAAAGTTAACATCTTTATTGATGAGGCATCAGAGACTTTAAATGAAAGTTTAGTGCAACTTTTAAATAAGTCTAGAAGTGCAGGTTTTGCCATTACCTTGGCCACTCAAACTAGTGCCGATCTTGCCAAACGCTCAGGTAACTTTGAGACCGTACAGCAGATCTTAGGTAATTGTAATACCTTAGTGTCACTTAAGATCTTAGATGAAGGTAGCACCAAGGTAGTAAGTGGTGCCTTAGGCCGAAGCACCATAAATGCCAAATCAAGCTCTAAAGGTTTTAGCGAAGGTCCTTTAGATATTCAATATTCAGGGATGAAATCCTTTAGTGAAAAGGAAGTTGATACCATCCCGGCCAAATTACTTAATCGTCTGCCACCTCTTGAGTATGTGGCAAGACTTCCAAGCTCCACCATTGTTAAAGGTCGTGTGCCTTATTTTGAGATTTAGGATTTTTTATGAAGCTTTTATTTGCGGCCTTGGCCTTTTTATTAATGGGATTTTTCTTAATGTTAGGTTTTATGGGCCTTGATAACTATGACTTTAAGATGGTCTGTGATTTTATTGAGGCAAAAGCCTCGGATTTAGCCTTTTTATTAGGAGATGAAAAGGAGGAACTATTAGCTTTAATGTATGAGGCTTTAAAAGAGGCAGATCTTAATGGCTTTAATTGGCAGGAGTATCATCCTATGGAGCCCGTGGGGCAATATTTTGTGTTAAAGGCTCTTTTAACCGTGCGTTTAAAGGTGTTTTTAATACATTACTGGCCTTTATTATTAGCCTTGTTTAGCCTTTTTTACGGGATTTTCTATGCCATAAAGCATACGCAGGTCGTGGGGACTTTAAACTTACAGCAAACTAAGATCTTGTTGTATGCCTTATTTTTTGTGCAGTTAATTGTACTTTCGTATGCGCTTTTAATCCCTTCGGCTAACTTTACGGTGGCAATTCTCTTTATGACGCTTACCATTACTGCTGCGGGTATTGTGCATTATGCCTTCTTGGGCTTTCATTAATTAGGTTTAAGCTTTTGGTGCACGAGATAAAGAAGATCTTGTGCACTTTGATTTTTTTGACTTATTCATAAATAAAGCATTAATTTTTTTTCATATGTATAGTGTTTACAATGATTTATAAATAATCCAATTTATAGTTCAACTATGCTATTGCATAAGGTAATTATGTTATAATTATATAAACTTATTTTAATACATAGGAGTATTGATATGATTTATAAAAAACCAGTAATTCTTAATTCTAAAAATGTTAAAATGGCCAAGTGTGGAGACGGTCCTAGTGGAAGACCTTGTAAGAATAGAGCATAGTTAATTTAAAATTTTTTAAAACAGATAATTAATTTAAATATAGAAATGACGCTCTAATATAATAGTAGCGTCTTTTTTATTTATGCGTATATTAATGAATAATTATAACTAGGTATAAGTAATTTTATGTTTTATAAATTAAACGATAATATCATTTTTAGAAAATATAATAAATTTGGTTTAATTACTGATAATTCAGAATATGGATATAGGTTATTAAATGATCAACAAAATATAATTGGAGAAAAATATCTTTCGGAAAGTGGAGCAGTTATGCTTAATACTATAAGAAGAATACCACGAAATATTGATGATATAGTGAAAGAACTATTAAATATTTTTGAAGGAATTAGCTTCAAAGATTTAAAAGTAGATGTGATGGAGTTTTTTGATTTACTTGTAGACTATGGATATTTATCAAAAGGTAGTTCTGTTGAAGAATGTAATTCTATAAAGTTAGTCAATTTTGAACACTTAAATTGTGAAAATAATTTTGAAGACTTCTCTATTGATGAGATTGACAAAAAATATTTATTAAAAAGTATTCATATAGATGTTGCTACTGTTTGTAATGAAAAATGTATTCATTGTTATATACCACATAATTGTAAAACAAAGACAATAGATACTAATTTATTTCTAAAAATCTTAAAAGAAGCTAGAGATATGAATGTTATTCATGTTTCTTTATCAGGTGGTGAGCCTTTATTATATAAAGATATTAATTATGTTTTAGAAAAATGTAAGGAATTAGATTTTTCAGTCAATGTTTTATCAAATTTAACATTATTAACTGATGAAACTATTGCAATAATGAAAGATAATAAGTTATTATCGGTTCAAACTTCTATATACTCAATGAATAACAAGGTTCATGATTGGATTACTAAAAAGGAAGGTAGTTTAGAAAAAACAATAACTGGATTGTTGAAATTACATAAAGAAGGAATTCCGGTACAAATTTCATGTCCTATTATGCATCAAAATAAGGATTGCTTTATAGATATTATAAGGTGGGCTAGAAGTTATAATATATCTGTAGCTGTAGAGCCATTAATTTTTGCTTCATACGATAATCTTAGAGAAAATATAAAAAATAGACTAACAGAAGAGGAATTAGATCTAGTATTAGATCAATACCTTTCTGAGGGCTATGCAGAAATGATGTATGAAAAAGCTCAAGATCAAATGAAACTTACTCCTGAAAGTCCAATTTGTTCTGTTGGCCAGGATAGTTTGTGTATTTCTGTTGATGGAGAAATTTTTCCATGTGCAGGATGGCAATCCAATATTTTAGGAAATATTAAATCAAATTCACTTAAAGATATTTGGGAACACTCAGAAAAGTTGAATGCGCTGCGTAGTATAAAGAGATCTCAATTTTTACAATGTGTAAGTTGTAAAGATAGAGAGTATTGTACAGTCTGTATGATGCGTAACTATAATGAAGATATTAATAAAAATATTTTTAAAATAAATAGATTGCAATGTAAAATGACGAAGATGATGCACAATAAAGTTGAAACTATTTTAAAAGGTATCCCTGCAATTAAATCTTAATAAACTATTGTACAGTTTATCTAATTTAAATAAGAAAATACTAAGATAAAAATGTGCAACTTACGCCAATCATGTGATTGGTTTATTATGAGTTTGTTATAATTGAAAGTTAACAATCATCGATTGTTTTAGCTATTTATTGTATAGCATTCAAAATTTGTAGTTTTAAATAAATGTAAGGGGCTAATATGGAATATCTTATCATACAAGATGCTTATGAAAATAATTTAAAACATATTAGTTTGAATATACCATTAAATTCTTTTACCTGTGTTACAGGGTGTTCAGGTTGTGGCAAGTCATCTTTAGTTTTTGATACCATATATGCGGAAAGCCAAAGAGCTTTTTTAGAGGGGGTTACTGGAAATATATTTGGTCAAAAATTAATGAATAAACCTAAAGTTGGTTTAATACAAAATTTACGACCAGCTTTAAACATTTCTCAAACTTATTATAATATAAACCCTAGATCTACTGTTGGAACTGTTACAGAAATATCTTATTATTTACGTTCATTATTTGCTTTTGTTAATAGTAATAAAGAAGAAATTATTTCTGAAAATATTTTTTCATCAAACAATCCTAAATATTTTTGCAAATCTTGCTCAGGTTTAGGAGTAAAAACTATAGTTTCAGAATCGCTGCTTATTCCAGATCATAATAAAACTTTAAATGATGGAGCAATACTGTTTTTTAAAGGTCCTGCTGAAAGTAAAGAGCACAAATATTTAGAAGCTTTATGTGACTATTACAATATAGATATAAATAAGAAAATTAATCAATTGACCGATCATGAGTTGAAAACTCTTTTATATTCAAATGATTCAATAAGATATAAGCTAACCTATAAAGAAGGAAAGAGAAAAAAACAACATTACGTTAATTTAGTTGGAGCTATTACTGCTATACAAAAAAATCTTACTGATGGCGATCTTGCATCTCAATCAGCCTACGCAAAGTATATGGAAGAAGTTACATGTCCTGTTTGTAATGGAGGTAAGTTATCCTCAGCAGTTTTATCTTATAAGGTTAATGGTTTAAACTTCTCAGAAGTAGAGGGGATGGAGTTGGAACTTTTGTACTCCTGGTTTAAGTCATTCAATAAATTAAAAATTTCTGATTTTAAAAGAGATGTAATATTACAGTTAGTTGATACAATTCTTAATAAGATTAATGCGTTACTTAAATTAGATATAGGTTATCTATCATTGAATAGAACTATTCCATCACTTTCAGGTGGAGAGTGTCAGAGAATTAGATTAGCTTCGCAATTAACATGTCCTTTAAAGGGTCTTATTTATATTTTAGATGAACCATGTAAAGGATTACATTATCACGATATTGTACATATAATTCAAGTAACTAAAGAGTTAATAGAAAAGGGTAATAGTGTTATAGCAATAGAGCACAATAATCGTTATTTGTCAGCATCTGATTATATTATTGAACTTGGGCCTAAAGGAGGACCTGAAGGTGGGTATATTATTTCTGAAAAATCAAAATTTAATATGGATCAAGATAAAGTGATCTTTAAAAAAAGTAAGAAATTCAATAACTATATTGAATTTAAAGGTATAAATTATAGAAATATAAAAAATCAAAATATTAATTTACCAATAGGTGGTATTACCTGTATTACAGGTGTTTCAGGTTCTGGAAAAAGTAGTTTAGTTAATGCTATTGCTGATTGTTTATTACATAAAACTCCTAAATATTGTAAGTCCTTTTCAGGAAATAATTTTATTAAAAGAATTGTTCAAGTAAATCAATCTCCAATAGGAAAAACACCGAGATCTACAATTGTTTCATATTTAGGTATTTATGATGAGATAAGAAGTTTATTTGCTAATACTGAAGAAGCAAAAAAAATGAAATTAAATGCATCTATGTTTAGTATGAATATAACAGGAGGACGATGCGAATTGTGTCAGGGCACTGGTTTGCAAAAAATTGACTTAAATTATTTGCCTGATACATACATAACGTGCCCAGAATGTATGGGAAAAAGATTTAAGGACGATATTTTATCTATTCAGTATATGAATAAGAATATATTAGAAATATTAGAAACACCAATAGAAAATATTATAGAAATTTTTAAAAATGAAAAGAAAATATACTTAGTCTTACTTAACATGATAAATTTAGGAATTGGATATTTAAAATTAGGGCAAATGTCAATGAATTTATCAGGAGGAGAAGCTCAAAGAGTTAAATTAGCAAAAGCTTTAGGTACTTTAACTAATGGAAAAAATTTATATATAATGGATGAACCTACATCAGGTCTTAATAATAATGATATAAAAAAATTTAGTAATATTTTATTTTCCTTACAAGAAAGAGGTGATACTATAATTATTGTTGAACATAATATAAATTTTATAGCATCGATTGCTGATTATATTATTGATTTTGGATTGAAAGGCGGAGCTCTGGGCGGTACAATATCATCACAAGGTGAACCAAAATCTGTGTTTTTATGTGAACATTCTTCTTTGTTTGGTTTATGTGACAATATAGATAATAGAAAGATTTAATATGAATGATTTAAATATAAAACAGTGTACTGTTGTACTTACAAGAGCTTGTAATTTGAGGTGTAATTTTTGCTTCGCAAAACGAGCTGGTTATAATAAAAAGAACACAATCAGTTTTGAAAATTTAAAGAAGATAGTTGATTTTTGTAATGATTTAGAAGTTAAATATCTATTTTTTACTGGTGGTGAACCTTTGCTTTATCCTCAATTTATTGATATTTTACAGTATATTCAAAATAAAAAATATTCGATAATTCCTACTGTTGCTACAAATGGTATCTTACTTAAAGATTATGATTTTTGCAGTAAATTAAAAGATTCTGGACTTAATTATATTGATTTATCAATTAAAGGTAAAAATGATCAAGAATGGTTTAATTTAACTCGTAGAAGTGGATTTACAGATTATTTAAAAGCAGTAAAGAATTTATCATTATTAAATATAGATTTTACTTGTTCTATGGTTGTAACATTAGAAAATGTTGATAGTGTTGTAGATTCTATAAAAGTAGCACATGAAAATGGTGGAAAACAATTTTCTTTTACATTTTTTATTGACAATAATAATTTAATTAGAAAGGACTTTGATTACTTAATTAAATATAATATTTTTACTTTAATAGAGAAATTTATATTACAAATAGAAAATATAAATAAAATTACAAATGATTGGTGGATAGAATATAGTTTTCCTCTATGTGTTTTTACTAATGAACAGTTAAATCTGCTAAAAGATAAAATGGCAACGCCTTGTCAAATCCATAAAAAAAGTGGAATTACAATAAATACTAATTTGGAACTATTACCATGTGATATGTATACTGATCTTCCTTTAGCTAAGTTTGGTAAAGATTTTTCGTCAGTTTATGAGTTTAAAAAGCTAGTTGAAAGTAGTCAATATGTTAATCAAATGAAAGTTTTGCGAGATTTACCTTCAGAAGAATGTATTAGTTGTAGTTATCTTGATAAATGCTTTGGAGGATGCCCTGTTTTATGGAAACATTATTCTTTTGAATCGCTTCAAAAATTTAAGGCTGCTTATTGTTTTAAATAATTTGTAGGTTTTATTTTAGTGTTAAACAATTAGTAATTGACTGATAAATTTATTATGAGTAATTTGTACAAATATTCAATATTTTCAAATAAATAATTTAAGCTTAGGGAACAAAATACCTCTTTTGTTCTCTAAGGTATAAAACTTAATAAGTTAATTTAAAATAAAAGACTATAATTTAATTAGCAAATAATACTCAGAAGTATTAAATTAAGATTTAAAACTTTACTTTGAAAGTGGCGCTAATTTTTAAGCTACTATTATTTTTAGTGTAAAATTAAATCTTGGCACAGCTCATCAAAGCTTATAAGCTGAATGTAGGGTGACGCTACCTTATAACATTCAGGTGTGAAACCGCTTTTGGCAAAAAGATAATAGTAACTCTCGTCATAATTAAATAAGGCACTTCTCTGTTGCAATTTATTTAGCACTTTAAGTGATGTAGGCTCGTTTTGCCATTTACAGTCTGCAAAGAGGGCTTTGTGTTTATCCTCTTCTCCCATAAGATCAATTTCCACTTGTGAATGCTCTTCTTTACTTTTGCCCCACCAACGTCCCATAGAGCCACAGATCACAGGCAAGCGCTCGTTGCGTTGTAGATGCCACAAATATTGCGTACAAATTCGCTCAAAGACAAAACCCATAAAATCGCTCATACGACTTAGGATTTGTTGATATCTAAGATGCCCTGAACCTTGATTAATTGCAATCAGGTTGGGTTCAATCATAGAATACCAAAAACGTAATAAATGATCTTCTATGCCATAAATAGTCTTTTTAGAGTTGTCCTCAAGATAAGGTGTTTGTTTGTAGACAAGTCTAAGTTTAATGAGCTTATTTAAAAAGTAGGAGGTATTGCTAGTTTCTGCGTGGATGTAAGTTGCAATTTCGTTTAGGCGAGAAGCACCTGAGGCCATAGCTTTAAAGATCTCATCATAACGCTTAGGTTCTGATAATTCTAAATTAAGTATCGAAAAAGGCGCATCAGTAAGCCTGCCATCAGGTTTTAAGAATAAGTTAATTAAATTGTCTTTAAAGCTTTCTTCATTAGCAGACATTTTAAGATAGTAGGGCATCCCACCTAAGATCCCATATGTTAAGGCAATCTCTTCGTGAGTAAAATTGGGGAAAAATTTTAAGATTTCTTTAAACTCTAATGGTTGTAGATTGATTCGGCAAGTTGTACGTCCAAACAAAGGCGCTTTGTAAGCTAAAGTTTCCTCTTCCATCATGGAAATTGATGAGCTGCAGAGAATGATCATTAACTTTGAGTTTTTGCCAAATTCGTCAATAAGGTTTTGCAAGATTGATGATAAGCCTTTAACTGATTGTGTCATATAAGGATATTCATCTAAAACTAAAATTAGGCGTTCATTTTTTGCGAGGTTAAAAATATGGCTCAAGGCTGCTTTAAATGAAGGCCAGGATTCAGAGGGTAATTTAAATTGAGCCTCAAAATTTGCCAAGGTTTGGTTAAAGTCTGTAAGCTCAGATTCTGCTAGGCTCTCGTTTCCAAGATAAAAAATAGCACGTTTGTTTTGGATAAAGTTTCTGATAAGCTCAGATTTACCCACTTTTTTGCGCCCATAGATAATAACGCACTCAAATTTGTCTGAGTTGTAAAGGTTTTCTAAAGTTTTAAGCTCAACTTCGCGCCCAATAAAATCCATACGCGCCTCTTTTTGCATAAAGGATACGTTAATATTTTATATAGCTATATTATGAAGTACTATTTTTAAAAATAGTATATTTAAATATAGTTAAGCTTAGAATTTCACATTTGCTTATAAAGCTTCAATTTTAGGATGTTATTTAAAAGGCGCTTACAAAGGCTTTAAATGAGGCTAAAACACAAATTAGAGAGAGGAAATATACGGTACGCGCAAGTGCGTGGCTAAAGCCTAAAGAGACGGTAGGGCTTTGCTTGCGTGATTGTAAATCAAAACAAGGATGACAAACATGACAAACCTTTTAGAGAAGTAGTAAAGCTTGAGGAAGTAGGGGCAGTTAAAATAGAAGTTAAATAGGATTGAGATTAGTTTAGCTCGTAAAGGGAAAGTTTATTACCCCCGCCTTATGGGCGGGAGTTTTGAATTTAAAAGGGTTTAGTTAGCTTTTACACCAAACCACTTCTCATGAACGGTGTTTAATTCACCTGAAGCCTTAATATCTTCAAGGCCCTTGTTGATCTTATTTAAAAGCTCTTCATTGCCTTTTTTAACTGCAATACCGTAAAGATCTGGATTTGAAGTTAAAGCTTCATCTAAAAGCTCGGCAAAGTCAGCACCGCCTGCTTGTTTCATGTAGAAAAGATTTACAGGACGATCGTTAATTAAAGCTTCGCAACCGCCGTTTTTAAGCTCTAACATGGCATCAGGCTCGTTATTTAAATTAACCACATTACCTGGGGAGAGCTTTTCAGCAAAGGCAGCACCAGTGGTACCAATTTGAGCGCAGATCTTCTGACCCTTTAGAGCATCACTTGTCTTATATTTTTCGCTATCTGCTGAGCGAACTACAGCAGAGAGGGTGCTGTTGTAGTAGCCAGTTGAGAAGTCAACTCTCTTCTTGCGCTCATCAGTAATGGTCATGCCGGAGATAATGGCATCAATTTGACCGGTTAAAAGGGCTGGAATTAAACCGTCAAAGGGCATGGAGACAATTTCAACTTCATCGCCTTGGCTTTTTAAGATACTGTTGATTAAATCTACGTCAAAGCCGGTTGGAGTGCCTTTTTCATCAACAAATTCAAAAGGAGCAAAGGTTGGGTGAGTGCCAACTTTATAAGTTGCAGCAAAGGCGCTTGAAAAAGCCATGGTACCAGCACATGCAAAAGCTAAGGCTAAAGATAATTTTTTCATAAAAATCCTTTAAAGGCATAAAGCCTAATTGAGTGTTCTCATGACTGTCATTGTTCTAATAAGCTGACAGCTTTTTGTAGCAACAATTTAGCCCAAAAAAGAGCTCTAGCGCAAAAAAAATGCAAAATGCACTATAGAGGTGCTAAATATTAACCATAGAGAGGAACTTAAAGTAAGTTTTGCATCAAAATAAAGCGATTTTAGGATTTTTTAGTTTGTTGATAGTCTTTTTCTGCTACGTAACTTTGCGCTCTGCCCCGGTGCTTGGCTTCATATAAGGCATAGTCTGCGGCCTCAAATAATTCTTGATAGCTATTGCCCACCTCAAAGCGCATGGCAATGCCAAAAGAGCAGGTAAGATTAAGACGGCGACTTAGCTCAAAGCGTTTTAAATCAAGGGTATATAAAAAACAATCCAGGCAATTTTTTGCTTCATCAACATGGGCATTGGGAATGAAGATCTCAAACTCATCTCCACCAAAGCGACCACATAAAGCACGATGGCCTAAGGAGGCTTGCAAAGCTTTGCCCATAAGTTTGATCACTTCATCGCCAAAGGCGTGGCCAAAGCTATCATTAATATTTTTAAAATGATCCCCATCTAAAAGCACTAAGGCACAAGGATCTGCTGGGTATTTTTGTAAATGCTCATCAATTAATTTGCGCAAGGTCTCTTTGTTGTATAAACCTGTTAGAGCATCATGAGTATTCTCTTTTGATAAGCGTTTGATGGCACTTGTAAAATAGTGCACGTTTGAAATCTTGCCTAAGATATTAATTTTATGGGTGTTAGGATCTTCATAGCCGGTTGCGGTACAGCGATGCCACTGATAGCCTTTATCTTTGACATAATAGCGAAATTCTTCACTTTCATGGACTTGATTGGGCTTTTGGGCAACGCGCTTGAAAAATTCACGCGCTTTTTCTAAATCATCAGGGTGAATTAAGTGCCCCTCACTTGGAGCTTTTAGGTAATTGAAAACTAAGGAGCATTGTTCTTTGGCAGCTTGACTTTTACCTGCTGAAAGGCGTCTTAAAGTATCATTTGCCACATCATATTCAAATAAGGTCTCACCTGAGATCTCGGTGATAAGCTCATACTTGTGTCGCTCAACCGCTAAACTTTCTTGTAAAAATACTTCTTGGGTAATGTCATTGATAACTGTAATAAAGACCGGTAGCTCATCTTCAAAACCCATAAAGGTTGATTTTAAATCAATCCAGACTAGGTGGCCTTTTTTGTGGAAAATACGATATTTAATGTGCAGGGGTTTGTGGCTTTTGACATGGGAGAGAAAGGATTTAAAAAATAATTTTACATCATCAGGGTAGATGACATTAGTTGCATCTCCTGCTAAGTGTCCTGCAGCATAATCTTCACTGCTGTGTCCGGTGATCCTATAAAAACCTCTATTTGCCCATAATACAGTACGTCTAAATTCACCTTCAAAAGTAATTTTGGCAATGCCACAGTCAAGAAGATCTAAAACCTTAACAAGATTTTGTGGATCTTGACTTGGATGCTCAAAAAGTTTTGAGATCTCTGACATCGAAAAGTCAGGACGTACCTTGCGCATTTTGCTCTCACACATAAAAGACAACCCAAATTGAGACTTAATTGTAGCGCAAAATTTGGGTTTTATTAACTTTTTGCAAAGAGCTAGTTTAGAATTTGTAAATATTTCACATTTTGCCAGTGCTCTTCATGGATACTAGGTCCTAGGTTTAAAACCTTGGTGACAAAATCTAAAGTTTCATCATCAATGTTCTCCTCTTTTAGGGAGACTATTCTTGGGGTTTTAAAGGTCACTTTAAAATAATCTGCCTCATGTCCTGGAGTTAAGACGGTTAAATGCGAGCCATCAAAGTAGCCAAAAGACTCATTAAATTGCATAAAAGCACGCTCTTTAATGTTCTTTTGTAAAAGGTTTTGCCCGGCCATGGGGATTATTACATGACAGTTGGCAAGTGAAATTAAAGTTGGGGCCAAATCAATTTGACTTACTAAGCGCCTGTCAACTTGGGGTTTAAGATCAGGGGAAATTAATAAAGCTGGGATCTTAAATTTAGCAAGTGGGAAGTTCCCTTGACCTCTGACTCTACTTTCATGATCGGCAACGACTAAAAAGACGGTGTCTTGATAGTAAGAGGAGCTTTTGGCAAGTTTGAAAAACTCTCCTAAGGCGAAGTCAGCATACATCACCGCTGCAAGTCGTCTAGCTTCATCAGTTTTAATGGCAGAGGGAAGTTTTACCTTACCTTGAGGGATGTCAAAGGGGTCGTGAAAAGAGGTGCTGAAGACAATTGAGAAAAATGGTTTGCCTTCTTTAAAAAGCCTTTCGTAATTTTGATGGGCTCTTTTAAAAAGATCTTCATCACTAACTCCCCAAGAGGCCACAAAGCTTGGGTTGTCATAATCCTTTTGCTCTACGACATGATCAATGCCATTTGCTAAAAAGTAGGAGCGCATATTATCAAAGTGGCTTTCACCGCCATAAATAAAGGAAGTGTCATAGCCTTGTTGTTTGAAAACTTGCGCCACGGTGGCATAGCTTTTAACTTTAGGAGTAAGTTTTACAATACTCTCAAGTGGGCTTGGTGGGAAACCTGCACTTACTGCCTCAATGCCTCGGATGGAGCGATGACCTGCCGCGTACATATTCTCAAACCATAAGCCATCCTTTTTTAAAGCCTCAAGATTGGGAGTTAGTGGTAAACCTCCCAAACTTTCCACAAAATTAGCTCCCAAACTCTCTTCAAGGACAATCACCACATTATGTTTTTTGCTAGCATAGGGGTTTATTTCCTGATTTAAAGGGGATAGGTTATTGTCTTTGGGATTTCTTGTTGAAAGCTCATCTAAAATGCCTTCAACTTCCTTGGCGCCTACGATTTTATAAATTTCATCTTGACTTAACTTATCATCTAAATGCAAGACTGCATAAATGGCACTATAGGAGGAATTTAAAGGCAGGGAGTTTTTTAAAAGATTAGAGGAAAAAGCTACCATGGCAGGGTTTAAAGGACGATGCCCTAAAGTTGAGCGAATGCCAAGGGGGATTATAGCCACAATTAAAATTAAGCTTAGAGCTGAGATCATACGCTTGGGAAAGACAAAGTCCGCATAGGTGGCTTTTAAAAAGAGCTTTTTGCAAAAGTTAAAACTTAAAATAAAGGCAAGAGCAGTGGTAACAATAGCAAAGAGGGCTTCAAGTTTATGGGCACTTAAGATCATGGAGAAGACCTCTTTGGGGTAGATTAGATACTGCACATAAAGGTGATTAGGTCTTACACCATACTCTTTAATAAAAGCGGGAGATGCCGCCTCATTTAACACTAGAAAAATAAAACCTAAGGCTAAAAAGATAGCGATTATTTTAAGTACAAGTTTGGGTTTTAATTTTAAAAGGTTGAGGGTCACTAAAATAAGCGCCGGTAATCCATATAGGGCACACACTGAGGCAAAATCAACTCTTACACCTTGCAAGAGGATATAGAAAAATTCGTAGGCGCTTAAATCATTAAGGCTAAAGCCTAAAGTTAGGGCAATACGACAGAGGGTTAAAAAGCCTAAGCTTAGAAAGGTGAAAATAAAAAGTGGACCTAAAAGGCCTAAAGTACCACAAAGGCTCCATTTTTTGATATTATTACGTAACATTTTTGTTATCTATTCCATATTCTGGAATACCGCTTTGGTATATTGGAGTCATCTAAAGTACCAACGATAAGCGATTTTACTTTAGATTTACAAATTACGCTATTTTATCTTTCAAATAGCTCCTTTTTGACGGTAAATTAAAAAAAAAGTTTCCACGAATTTTGAGGCTTTCTAGATCACAAAATATAAGGCAAGGTCACTTTGTAAGACACAAATCCCTTATAATTTTAAAGATTTAGAACAGGTGGTGATTTTTTAGCATTAACAATAGAGGATTTTCTATGGCTTTAACCTTAAAGAGTATTAAACAAAGTATCAAAGAGTTGGGCAATGAACTTGAAAAGTTAGATGGATTACTTGAAAAAGATCAAGATCAAAAAGACTATAAAAAATTAAACGAGCTTGATTTAAAGGTTGATAATATTGTAGTTGACGCTTTATCTTTAAATAAGTATCTAAAATCAGGTAACACTTGCTCACTTAAAGATTTAGAAAAGAAGGTTTTTGAGAAATTAGAAAACGCCAAGCCTTCATACTTTGCAGATAATTTTAATTATTCTAAATTAGAAAAAAGCGATCTTGATATTAAAAGTCTTGCGAAAGAAGATAAAGAGAATTTAGATGCTGCTGGTATGATTAGAGCTACTTTACATATCATAAATTCTTCTTCATATAAGAGTATTAATTTACAAGAGATCACGAATACTTCTTTTGAAGAGGCTTTATATTATTTATATGTAGCTTATGCTAATGGTTCACAAAAAAGCTTTAAGCAATTAAAGGATTATAGTTTAAAACATGTTTTAGATGATTTTGCTGAATTATTAGGACAGTGCTTTGAGAAAGATTCAGCTGATTTTCAAGAAAGATTAAATATCATTCAGCAAGCTTTAACTCAAGATAATTTCTCTTCTTTTGTAGAAATTATGTCAATTTTAAAGGAGCTACATATTAATCTAAATCTTGGTTACTGTATTAATTCTTTACAAATAATGACAGAAGATCAAAGGCTTCAACTCTCAATTCCTAATTGTTATTTTACTTTAATTCACAAGTTAAACTGTGCCTTGGAAAAATTACCTTTAAATAAACAAATGGAAGAAGATCTCCCACAAGGGAGCAATAGAGCCTTAATGCTTTTAAAGTTTGCTTTAGATAATGGCATTGATCCATATGGCGTTCATTTTGAATTAAGCGAGCTTTCTGAGCAAGAAGCTTTTGTGGCTAATAAAGGCTTTGAATATAAAGATTTAAGATTGCTTAACTCTTCCGAGCAAACTCCTTTAGCGATTTTTGCAGGGTTTTGTGATGAAGACAATAAAGCTCTTATCAATGATGTTTATTTTGATGAGGGTTTAGAGAGTCTGCCTGCCTATACCTGTTTTTTAATTGGACGGGATTTAGTTTTTGGCACTAATGTTAAACGCAATTTACAAAAGGGGCTGTGCTACTTACTTTTAGCCCACTGCAAAGGTCATCCTTACGCTTTGTATCTTTATATGACAGCCTCTCTTGATCTTCTAGAGCCTAATAATCGTCCTACAGTCTTTGCGCAAATTTTAAATACCTTGCAAAATAGTATTATTAATGTGAGCAATCAATTAGCAAGCAATAATTACTTTGTACCTTTTATAAGCAAAGAAGAGCTTAAAGACATTAACCATCATCCATTTTTATTGTTATTAAGTGATTATTTTAATATTTTAGGATCATTTGCTTCATATCGTTATAGAACTGGAAATCATCTACCGCAGATGGATGAGATCTTCTGCTTAAATGCTATAGCGCTAGTACAAGAGGCTATAAAATACTATCTGCCACAAAAGCCCCATGAAGTTTTAGATATTTTAGAAGTGGCACTATTTAATTTACTAAGCCATCTTGATAAGTGTCCAAAACTTTTTGAACAAAGAGTGTTAACTGCTTTCATTATGGAAGTTCTTGAAAATCATTCACAAGCTTTGTTTAAAAATTTAACCTCTTATGGTCTTTACCTACAAAAAGCTAATGGACAATTTAATCTTGAGGAAGTAAGTGGTGAGCTTGAGGTTTTAATCGAGAGTGCTTTTAATGGTTACTATACAGCCTCTTTAAAGCTTCAGGCGACAAATTTTGTCTTTTTGAAAACCTATTATGATTATCTTGTAGGATCTAAAGTTGATAATGATTTAAAGTTTGAGCTTAAAGCTTGTTTAGAGACTTTTATTCTAGAGCATCTTGAGGCTATTAAAACTCATCTTCGAGAGACGGCACTTAAGAATTTTGATTATGAGTTTTTATTTAAGGTGCAAGATAAGAAATATTATTCTTTCTATAAGCAGGCTTCAAAAATTTATTATCTAAGTTTAGATTCTGGAAGTCCTGATTCTTCTACCTACTATACAGGTAAGGTTAAGTCCATAGAAAAGGCAACAAAATTAGAGCAATCTTCCAAAAAAAGCTTGGAACCTAGGTTTGCTATATATTATTTTAAATTTTTACAAGAGACAGAAGACTTTGGTTTGAAGTTAAGCCCGATTGTTCAATATCAGCAAATAAAAAATGCTATCGCCGATCGTCTTGCAAAATATCATAAAAGACATAAAGGAAGTCTCCTTCCTTTAGGAAAGGGTCAGCCTCAAGATATTGAAGATTTATTTTATTCAGTTCAATACTTTGTTAATTTTATAATGGAAGAAAACTTTGAAAATGCTTGTTATATGGCTTATACCCTTTTAAGCTCTTTTAATCATTCATATGCGCTTGCTACTACCTATTTAAAATTAGGTGTTATGCGCGGTGAGTGGCCTTGCCTTTTTGCTGTTTCAAATCTTTCAGAAGATAAGCTTCATTATTGTGACTTCTTTCATCATTACTTAAATGTTTTAGATACATTAAAACATGGTGATTTTTATGAGGCCCCCGCGTATCTTGCTTTTATGCTACAAGCTTTTAATCTAGGCCCTGAGCAAATCTTAAAGGAGTTGCTAAGATGTCGGGAGACTAACTTTAATCCTAAGTTCTGTAAGGGACTTAATGATTATTTAATTAACAATTATCCAAATCTTAATTTTGTAAATCGCCAAGAATTAATGGCTCTTAATAATGTTTATTATCAAGACAATATCTTCTTGACTGGAAGTCGTGAAAATTATGCTAAGGCCATGGATAATTTTGAGTATTACCAAAAACCTTCAGCAAAAGTTTTAGGTCAAAATAAATCACAAACCAAAACAGACTTTGTAGAAAGATTTTTCGATATGATGTTTTCTATCGAAGATTCTAATGATTATGATGATGAAGATTTTGAAGAGTATTATGATGATTTACAAGAAGAAGAAATAGTCCAAGACAGTGCTTTAGTAGATAGATTTAGATGCTATCTTTTTGAAAATAAAGATGTCTTAAAGGATATGTTCAAAAACGATGGCAATATATTAAATTATATTCTAGAGCAATTAAACGATGAAGGCTTTTCAGATACTTATTGGATGAAAAATCTTGAAGCTTGCATTTCAAGAGGAAATAATAATAGTCCTTTTGCTAAATGTAATATTGCACTTGCCATGAATAGCTCTTATAAAGTCGTTTGTGTACCATTGATCTTGAAAGTAGTGCCGATGATTGAAGCTTTAGAGGCTATTTCAGGGGCCTTGTATGAAAATACCCTGGAAGAATTTAAACATATTTGTGCACTAGATTTTACCGATCAAGATAAAATGCGTTACCTTTTAAGAAGCTCAAGAAAAGGTATTGATTTAAAAGCCCTTAAAGAGCTTTTTTATAAGAGTGCGTTTAGAGATGATCTCTTAGGCGTCTTTTTCTCAAGTTTAAATTTAGAGTTACTTGAAGCAAAAGATCTTGCACATAATACTTTAAATTCTAAGAGTAAGCGTAAAAACTCAAAACAGGATGCCTTGCTTTCTGAGGGCACGGTTATTACCACTGAGATTACACAATAAGGAAAAATCTTAAAATATTATGCAATATTTAATTCGTTTATCTTTAGATAATACTCCGCTGTGGCGTTTAATTGCCCTTGAGGGGAAGGCTGATTTAAGTCACAGTGCAAAATTAATGGCACTGTCCTTTAATTATCCAAAGGCGACCTTCAGATTGCAAAATAAAGATACAAAAATAGAGCTTGGTGAGGATGGGGCTTTATGCCCGCAAGGCTCTTTATCTTTAGAGAGCTTAAATTTACAAGCTCAAGACAGTTTTATTTTCAAGGTCACCTTAAAGACACAAGAGGGTGAGGAGATTGAGCTTTCCCACACCTGTCAGGTGTTAAAGGCTGAGGAGAGACTTTATTGTCTTATTCCTTCAACTTTAGTTGGAGCCCATAAGCTTGCCGATGATGGGCGAGAGCTTACCATCCCCAATATCAACGCTTACCTTGATGAAAGTGAGACTTTAGATACCTTAAATTTAAAAGAGTGCACCGATAGAATGAGAGCTTTAGGTTCCGTGCGCGCGAAACTTCAAGGCGCAGATCTTAAAGTTGCTCCTTTTAAAGTTGAGTAATAAAGTTTAAAAACGCCCCCTTAAGGTGCATTTTGCAGTGATCTTAATGGGGTTTGTGTATATTTTTGGTGCAAGATTTTCTAAAAAAGTGCATTAAAAGCTTGTTAAGATTTTGGGCAAATTGCTCTAAAATGGCTTTAGAATGCTCTTTTAAAGCTTTTAAAGGCACCTTTTTAAAGCAAGTAAAACTTGATCTTATAGTGCAAGAGCAAGATAATTCTTTCAAAGAAAACTTGCACGCAGTACCCAAGCGTCAAGCTCATCTTAAGAGCTACCAATACTCTTAGATCTTCTCAAAACTAAAAGGCTAATTTTATTTAAGCTAAAAGTAGTCCTTGTGTACTACAAGCTTAAAGCTTTAGTTCTTTTAATCTTTATTTAAGCTATTGTGCTTAAGTGTCTTGTTAATCCATTTAGACGAGTAAATCTTGTCAGTTGAGGTTTTAAATGACCGGCAGTTTGTTGTTTTGTATCTGCCTTGCGTATTTTGTCGCTGCATATTTTATCTATGGCGGATTTTTAAAAAGAGTTTTTCAAGTCGATCCTAACCGTCCAACCCCTGCTAATACTCAGTATGACGGTATTGATTATGTGCCAACCCCAAAAATGGTGCTCTTTGGTCACCACTTTGCCTCCATTGCAGGTCCAGGCCCAATTGTAGGCCCAATTATGGCCGCTTATTTTGGTTGGCTTCCAGCTTTAATTTGGATCTTAATAGGTTGTGTCTTTGTCGGTGCCTTCCACGATTTTGCTGCTTTAACACTTTCAGTTAGAAATCGCGGTCGCTCTATTTCCTATATTATGGAGCGCTTAATGGGCATTACCGGAAGACAGTTATTCTTAATCTTCTGCTTTGCCTGTTTGGTACTGATTGTAGCAATTTTCACCTTACTTATTGCCGGAATGTTTGCCTCAATTCCAGCAGTGGCCACCGCCTCCTTAGTCTTTATTGGCATGGCTCCAATTTTTGCCTTGGTGACGATTAAAGGTAGGGTAAGCCTTAAGAGTGCCTCTTTTGTTTTCGTACCTTTAGTGTTTTTAACTGTTTTAATTGGCAATCTTTTCCCTCTTGATTTAAATGCCATGTTTGGTATGGAGAAGGCTGATGCTACCTTAGTGTGGATTGGTGTGTTGGCAGTTTACATCTTTGCCGCCTCCGTAGTGCCAGTACAATGGCTTTTGCAACCTAGAGACTATTTAAATAGCTATCTTTTATATGGCATGTTAGCTCTAGGCTTTGTCTCCATCTTAGCCTACAATCCAGAGATTAAGCTTACTGCTTTTGAAGGTATGGCTGCCATTACCGCTGATGGTAATTTAACGCAGATGATCCCAGCTTTGTTTATTTTCATTGCCTGCGGTGCCTGCTCAGGCTTCCACGCCTTAGTAGCCTCTGGTACTACTTCAAAGCAATTAAAGTCTGAAAAAGATCTTCTGCCAATAGGTTACGGTGGCATGATCTTAGAGGGTGTCTTAGGTGTGATGGCCTTAGTTGCCGTGATGTCGATGGATCCTGCGGTGTTCTTTGAAGTAGGTAAGAATCAGCCTATGGCCTTTGCTCAAGGTATTGCCTCTTTTGCAACAGCATTAGGTATTTCCCAAACCTATGCTGCTATCTTCATTTCCTTGGCCATTTCAGCTTTCATGATGACCTCCCTTGATACTGCAACTCGCTTAGGCCGCTTCTTATGGCAAGAGCTTTTTATGCCACGTCAATATGAAAAGGTCGAAGGTCAAGATGAGTTACAAGAAATTAAGATGAAAAAGGAAATCGCCCCATGGCGCAAAGCAATTACCAATCCATTCTTAGCCGCCTTCATTATCGTAGGTTTAGCGATGCTCATGGCTATGACTGGCTCTGCCGCTTCCATTTGGCCAATCTTTGGTGCTTCAAATCAGTTAATGGCAGCTTTAACCTTCCTTGCTATTACCTTGTATCTTTTAATGAAGCAAAGTAAGTGGTATATCGCCTTTATTCCAATGGTCTTTATGATGGTCATGAGCCTTTGGGGTATTGTGCAAATTGTCAATCAGCAATGGGGACAAAACTTAGTTTTAGTCTTATCAGGTGTGTTCCTCCTTGCCATGGCAATTTTAATGGTAATTTTAGGCCTCTTTATCATGGCCCATCACTTTAAACTCTTAAGACAAGGCTCACTTAAGAGCATGGCTTAGGTAAATCTTCAATAACAAGACAAAACAACAAAATCCCAAGGTTTAACCCAAAAACCTTGGGATTTTTTACTCTGTGTAATGCTTTTGCCTAAAAAAGCCTTAAAGACTACTCTTCCATAAAGGTTACTTTATCAGAAGGCTGAGCGCTGTTGTAAATATGCACTGCACAGTCATTTAAAGTGACGTAGTAGTTTTTCTCAAGCTTGTAAAGCTCAGAGATGAGTAAGAAGAGAGGTCCATAGCCGTGTAAGGCATAGGGGCTTGTGAGGCGATGGGCATAAAATGCAGGATCCATACCCATGCCAGTACCGACACAAGTGCCATGAAGTTTGCCTTCCTCATCTATTTTAGAGGTGAGGGCATTAAAGGCGGTAGTGGAAGGTGCCGTGAGTGTGGGCGACTAAAAGCTTATTTGAGTCACCATCCCCTCCACTGCAGGCACTTAAGGTGGCAGCCATCACGGCAAGGCAGGCTACCCCTAAAAGTTTTTTAAGTTGCATGGTTTTTCCTCTTAAAAGACATCCTTCATCAAAATGAATGGGATTTTTAGAAGTTAAAGCGATTATAAAAACAAACTTAAAGGCTCAAAATTGTGATTTTTGCTAAAAAGATTGCAAATCTTGCTTGCAAGTAATAAACATGATCTAGCTTACAGTTTTACGCTTCAAAGATTTATAGTGGCATGGTTTTTGTATTATCTTAAAGCAAGCTTTAACGTTTAAAGGGTAATTTATGGCTACGCCATCTGGTAAAGAGAAGATCTTCACGCATTTTATGAAAGCTCCTGATTTTGAGCTTACGCATAATGCCGACAGCCATTATCCGGATATTGAGCCTCATTATCATGAGTTTTACGAGCTTTCATTTTTTGTAAGTGGGCATGTAAGTCACATTATTGCAGATCAGAGCGTGCACTTACAAAATGGTGATTTAGCGGTGATCCCCCCTAATATTTTGCACAATCCACGTTTTGAAGATTTCAATGAAGTCTATGAGCGTTATGTGTTGTGGGTAAATCCCAAAGTGATTGAGGAAATTATTATCGCAAATGCTGAGCTTTCTTTTTTCACCGATGAAAAGAAACTGCAAAAACGCTTTTTATACCGCCCCACAAGACGTGATTTTCTTTTGCTTAATACCTGCTTTAAGCTTTTAGAGGAGTGTTTTACAGCTAAAAGGACCTTATGGCGCACCGAGTTTAAAGCGCTTTTAACCTTAATTTTGACTGAATATAATCGCTCATTAATGGTCAATGATAAAAGAACAGACTTTAAAGAAGGCTATCTTCCTATAGGTGAGATCTTAGGTTTTATTCACAGCAATTTAGCTCAAGATTTAAGTTTAGAGAGTGTGGCAGGTAAGTTTTGCATGAGTAAGTTTTCCCTCGCGCACCTTTTTAAAAAATACTGTGGGATCTCTTTTTACCAATATCTGTTACAACAAAGACTTATGGTTGGAAAAGAGCTTATTTTAAATGGCACTCCTGCCCAAGAGGCAAGTCGTCTTTGTGGTTTTCGTGATTACTCAAACTTTTACCGCGCCTTTTTTAAAGAATATGAGATAAGTCCTGCGGCTTTAAAGAAAATTAAAGGTATCCCTTTAAATGCTCAGGAGTCTTTGTTGCACAATTAATTTTTACCATGCCATAATAAGCAAAATCTAAAACAAGGAGTAAACATGCAAGGGACAATTAGTGCCATTAATCGTGAGCGTCACAGTGGACATATTCAAGGCGATGATGGGGCTTTGATGTATTTTGATGAGAGCGCCTTTTTAAAAGATGAAGATAAAACTGATATTGCCGTGGGGATGCGCGTAAGCTATAACGCCAATCAAGACCGGGCGCTTGATGTAGAGCTTTTAGATAAGGAAGAGTTTTTAAGGCAGGAGGCTTTATATATTGAGCCTGAGCACTTTGAGCTTAAAAAAGGCCCTTTTAAAGAAGGCTTTGAGATTATAAGCCGCGGTAAATACCCCCTTGAGGTGGTAGATCGAGATTTAGATAGAGCAAAAGCAAAGCTTATTGAAAATCTTAAAGCAGTTGGAGCAAATGTGGGGCTTAATTTTACCGATGAGGAGGAGACGCGCAATGCTATGGGCTATGGCTTTATTTTCCATCATTTAAAAGCCTATCCTGCCGTGTGTGCACTGCGTGCATCTAATGGACAAGAGAGATTAGGCGATCTTGAAAAAAGATTAAATCACAAGAAAATCAAAGAACTTGGGGTTAAAAGACAAAATGAGATCATAAGAAAGCTCGTCTTTAAGATCTTATGTGGTATTTTGCTTGTGATCTTTGCTTTAGGCTTTATTTTCACTTTATAGTTGTGTCACAGCCTTAAAATTAGTCTATACTAATTTAAGTTAGTTATAGGTAATTTAAGGCTGTAAGATGAACTTAATCTCAATTGTTATTTTAGTTATTATTGCGCTATTGTTTTTTATGGGATTGCGCCGTATCTTGCGCAATTTTTTAAGCAAGAATGCAGGTTGCGGCTGTGGAAGTGATGATTGCTGTTGCTTTAAAGAAGAGGGTGGGCACAATCGTCTAAAAGAGGCAAAAGATCATAAATGCCCACATTGTGCAAAAAGTGAATAAATTTCGTAAATTAGCTTTAGGACACACTTGAAAACATTCTTTTCTTTTACAGATCCATGGTTAAAACTGTTTTACATCAATAAGATGCATTTTTAAAATGTAGCAATGTTTATT
>CALXNU010000028.1 GCA_944389835.1 uncultured Succinivibrionaceae bacterium | reverse complement strand
GTTAGTGTTTGATGGTAAAATTACCCTAAATTAAGCGATAATTCCCGTGTATAGTTACGGGAATTGGGAAACTTATATTATAAATAAGACTAATTAAAACCTAGATTTTTTTTTTTTGCAAAAGTTTGAGGTTAGCGCAAACTACGATCTTTTACCCTCAAAATTAAATGGTTATACTAGGAGCTGTCGCTCCCTTGCGGGGGCGACGATCGCACAAATAAGTCAAAAACCTTTTTTAAGCTCACTGCCTTTAAACCTTGCTTAAACTTATAAACATCGAAAAATTATGTTAGACAGCTTTTAAATTAAGTTAAAATTAAGCAATTTAGGTTATTTTGTGTAAGTTAAGAAACCATGATCGAAAGCAATCTTGAAATCTTTAAAATTGGTGTTGGTCCCTCTTCATCACATACTCTAGGACCAATGCTTGCCGCCTTACGCTTTGGTAAGGAATTAAAATCTAAATTAAATCAGGTTCAGCGAATAACAATTACTCTTTATGGCTCACTTGCTCTGACAGGTCGTGGGCATTTAACCGATAAAGCTGTACTTTGGGGATTGTCAGGTGTCGATCCTGAGAATTTAACTTCTGAAATTCAAAAAACTATTCAAGACAGAGCCTTAAAAGAGCAGTGCTTACATTTAATGGGTGTACATGCTCTTGAGTTTAAATTAAATCGCGATTTAATCTTTAAAAAAGAATTTAAAGAAGCTCATGAAAATGCTTTAACTTTTGAAGCCTTTGCAGAAGATGGTACGTCTCTTTTGCGACGCACCTACTATTCTGTAGGCGGTGGTTTTGTTAAAACTGATGAACAAATGCAAGGTTCAAGCGATGAAGAAGAGAGCTTTGAAGATCTAGTCTCCATTGAAAATACTAAAAAGGCTCTTTTAATTTGCCGTGATGATAATCTTAATTTAGCCCAATTATCATGGTTTTACGAAGAGCAATTTAGAAGCCACGAGGAAATTTACAATTACTGCCTTAAAATTTGGCAGATTATGCAAAAAGTCTATGAGCGTGGGATTCATCCAAGTGCTGTATATTTACCAGGACCATTGCATTTAAAAAGAAGAGCCCCTAATCTCTATGAGCATATTCAACAAGAGGCCGATGATCCTTTTGTGGCTATGGATGCGGTAACCATGTATGCAATTGCTATCTCTGAGGAAAATGCCGCCGGTGGACAGGTGGTCACGGCTCCTACTAATGGTGCCTGTGCCGTAATTCCTGCGGTAATGCTCTATCTTAAAAACTTCACTAAAGATTTTACCGATGATAAAGCAGTAGATTTTCTATTAACAGCCATGTTAATTGGATCATTTTATAAAAATAATGCCTCAATTTCAGGTGCTGAAGCCGGTTGTCAGGCTGAAATTGGCTCTGCAAGCTCCATGGCTGCCGCTGCCATGGCCACGGTATTAGGTGCTAATGCTATGAAGGCCTGCTCAGCAGCTGAGGTTGCAATGGAACATCATTTAGGCTTAACTTGTGATCCGGTGGCAGGTTTAGTGCAAATTCCCTGTATTGAGCGCAATGCTTTTGGGGCAATTAAAGCCATTACCGCAGCAAGAATGGCTTTAGCTCGTACCTCAGAGCCTAGAGTAAGCCTTGATGAAGTCATTAAGACTATGTACATAACCGGTAAAGATTTAAACTTTAAATATCGTGAAACCTCACTTGGAGGTTTGGCGGTGACGGTCACTAATGATTAAGATTAAACCCCGCGTAAAAATGCGGGGAATTGTTTTATAAGGAGTTTTATGAAAGTTGCATTAATGGGCGCGGGACGTATCTCAAAAAAGATGGCCCTTACGTTAAATGAACTTAAGCACCCTGAAATTGAGCTGTATGCTATTGCCTCACGCAGTCAAGAGAAAGCCCAAAGCTTTGCGCAAGAATTTAATATACCAAAGGCTTTTGGGTCTTATCTTGAGATGCTTGAAGATCCAAATGTTGATCTTGTCTATATTGCAACTCCCCACTCCGAGCATTATCAAAATGCATTAGATTGCATTGCGCATAAAAAGCACATGCTAATTGAAAAAGCCTTTACCTTAAACGCAAAGCAAGCAGAATACATCATAACTAAAGCGCAAGAGGCAAAACTTTTAATTACTGAGGCCATTTGGACTCGCTATATGCCGTCAAGAAGGATCGTTGATTCAATTATTGACTCAGGCGTTATTGGCAAAGTACATGGAGTGCAAGCTAATTTAAGCTATCCTGTAACCTATAAAGAACGCATCGTAAAACCTGAACTTGCAGGAGGTGCCTTATTAGATCTTGGGATCTATCCTTTAAACTTTGCTTTGATGGTGTTAAAAAGTGAAATTTTAGATCTTACTGGTAATTGCGTTAAAAGCGAACTTGGAATCGATCTTATTGATAACATCGCGCTTACTTTTAAAAACAAAACTGGCGCATCCTTACATGCTAGTGTCATCACTCCAAGTGATCGTATGGGATATATTTATGGAGAAAAAGGTTATTTAGCAATCACCAATATTAATAATCCTGAGAAAATAGAACGCTTTGATAAGGATCATAACTTAATCGAAAACTATCCTATACCTCAACAAGTGACAGGCTACGAATATCAAGTAATTGAGTGTTTAGATGCCATCAAACAAGGCAAGATCTCATGTCCCTCAATGAGCCATCAAGAGACCATCGAGATCATGCATATTATGGATAAGTTAAGAAAAACCTGGGGTATTATCTATCCCCAGGAAAAAGAGGATTGAGAAAAAACTTTTACTTATTAAAGCCCGCTTCATCCATCTTTTCTTCGATAAACTTGCGGGCGTTTTTAATCTTACCTATTGGATCATCAACTTTATCGCCCCACATCTCAAGTAAGAATGTTCCGCGATAATTAAGCTCTTTAAGCTTCTTGAAAATTGAGACAAAGTCTACCGTACCCTCACCAAATTGTAGGTCACGGAATTGTCCTTTAAAATCAGCTGTTACAGGCTTAGTTTCCTTAAGATGGATAGCGGCAATCTTATCAATACCAATCTCAAGCTCTTTTAACACATCATTGCCCCAGGCTGTAAGGTTGCCAACATCAGGATAAACGCTAAACCATGGTGATTTTAAAAGGTTATCCCAATACTTCCACTTAGTAATGGAGCTCATAAAAGGAGTATCCATGATTTCTGTGGCGAGCATAACTTGAGCACCGGCAGCATACTCAACTGCCCACTTCATCGATTCAGTGTAACGCTCTAAAGTTCCTGCATCTTGCTCTTCATAATAGACGTCATAACCTGCAAGCTGAATGGTTCTAACACCAAGATCTACTGCAAGTTCAACACCTTTTTTCATAATGTCATGGGCTTTTTCACGAATTTTAGGATCGTGACTGCCAAAAGGGTATTTGCGGTGCCCGGACAAACACATAGTTGGCACCGCAATACCGTATTCTTTTTTAAGTTTTACAAAATCAAAACGCTCTTGAGTAGTCCAGTCTAAACGAGCTAAACGAGAATCACTCTCATCAACTGAAATCTCAACAAAATCAAAACCTGCCTCTTTTGTAGTTGCAAAGCGTTGTGCCCAAGTAAAATCACTTGGCATAGCCTTTTCATAAATACCTAAAGGATGTACTCTCATAACAACCTCATCAAAATATATTTTTCACAACAAACTTATAGATTTAAGATCTCTTCTTTAATCTTGATCCCAAAATCTCTCGATAAATCAACAAAACCCTTTTCAGGAATGGTTTGATTCTTACCACCCATAGATTTTACTTTTACGCAAATTTCTGCAGCTTTTTCAATAGTGTCCATGAGGCTGAAGGTTTCATCAAAATCAGAACCTGAGCAGAAAACTCCATGATGGGCCCAAATTGCCACATCAAAATCATTCATTAATTTTGAGGTAGCAACTGCAATTTCACGTCCCCCTGGTACCATCCATGGCACAATACCTAAGCCTTTTGGAAAGACTAAAGGATTTTCAGTTGCCATTTCCCAAAGCTCATGAGTAAAATTCTTAGAATCAAGTGGTAAAACAAAGGTTAAAGCGATCACATTACCTGGGTGGGCATGATAAATCACGCGATATTTGCCATCGGTAAGCTTCTTTTTTATTTCATGATTCATAAGATGTGTTGGAAGCTCACTAGTAGGTCTGCCACCCTTTTCTAAACCCCAACAGATCCTATAATTAACACCTGCATTATCAATTTCGATAATGCAAATATTATCTTGAGGAGCTTTAGGTACATTGCGCATATGTTTACCTGAGCCTGTAACTAAAAAATACTCCCCTGCAAGGCCTGGAACTTCAGTACCAATTGGAGCCCATTCGTGCTTTGAGGTAGCAAAAGAAGGCTTAGCTGCCTCAACATCAGCCTCGCTCATGCGATAACTTAAATTACCACCGTTTCTCTCATGCCAACCTTTACGATAGCCCTCAGCGCATACGTCTATAAATCCTTGCATAAAAGTTTCATCTAAAATCGCCATGTTTTTCTCTCCTTAAGCTACTTAGCAAGTAAATCTTTACTGTTAACCTTTTCAATTGCAAATGATTGAGTAATAAGTTTTCTTGCACTCTCAAGATCTGCAATTAGACCTAATTTAATAAGTTGCACACATAAATTGCCAATTGCGGTGCCTTCAACGGGACCGGTTAAAATTATTTTTCCGGTAATATCGGCAATCATGGAATTTAAAAGTTTATCTTGAGAACCACCACCTATAATATTGATGCAATCATAGGTTTTAGAGGTGACACTTTCGATCTCTTGCACCACATTTTGATAGCAGTGGGCCAATGAGTTATAGGCGCAAAATAAAATCTCATTATCATTGTGAGGCTCCTTTAAATTATGAGCATTACAGTAATCAATAAAAGCCTGTCTCATGCTAGGCGGGGCTAAGAACAGATCATCATTGACATCCACTATCGTGGTATAGGCTTTGCCGCTTAAAGCTTTTTGATACACATCCTCAAAGGAAGTAAATCCGATTTCACGGCGTAAGTTCTGTAAGATCCACAAACCCATAATATTTTTTAAATAACGATAGCGATAATCATAACCACCTTCGTTAGTAAAATTATGCACATAGCTTAGTTGTGAACAATCAGCCTCTTTACGCTCAATTCCCATTAAAGACCAGGTACCTGAACTTAAATAAATATGACTGTTACTTGTAAGAGGAGCTGCCACCACAGCTGAGGCTGTGTCATGAGAGGTTACCATCACCACTTCAAGATCAAAACCTAGTTTTTCAACTAGCTCTGACTTTAAATGCCCTACGCTCGTGCCAGGTTTACAAAGGGGTTTAAAGATTTTTTGCGGTAATCCTAATTTTGAGATCAACTCATAATCCCATGTTTCTGTGGTAGGGCTTACAAGCTGTGAAGTTGTGGCATTAGTGTATTCGTTTTTCTTAATCCCAGTTAATTTAAAATTAAGATAATCTGGGATCATAAGAAAACTTTCAGCACATTCTAAAGCTTTAGGATCATGAAGCTTTTGTTCATAAAGTTGATAAATCGTATTAAAAGCAAGTTTTTGAATGCCGTTTCGTTTATAAAGATCTTGAGCTGAGATTATTTTATAAAGTTCTTTATCAATTCCATTGATACGACTATCACGATAGGCATAAGCAGGTGCAGTAAGTTTATCATCCTTGTCTAAGAGCACATAGTCTACAGCCCACGTATCAATTCCAAGGCTTATAGGCTCTAGATCTTTTTGTTTGGTAACTTTAAGTCCATTTACGATTTCATTAAAAAGATGCTCAAGATCCCAAACAAAATGGCCATTTTGCTCGTGAAAACCATTTTTAAAACGGTAGATCTCCTGAGTTTTTAATATTTTGTCCTGAAGATATCCAGCAATAAGCCTCCCACTTGAAGCTCCGATATCAACTGCAATGCAAACTTTCATTAAAACCCTCGTTAATGTCAGAGATCAATTTTTAAATAAACTGACCCTCTAAAATCTTATGGCTTTAGATCGTACCCCAAAAATTTAAAAAAAAGTGTAATCCATGTCAACAAAAAAAAGAAAAAATCACGTAAAAATCCAGCTTAAAATTTGTGGTTTTGTGTTTGAATTACAACTAAACAAATGTGGTTTTTTGTGGTTTTATAGAACAACATGTAGGCTTGTTTAGATTAACTTGTTGTATTTTGATTAAGATTAATTTTGTGATCGAGTCCATGATTTTGAAAGATACTATTTGGCTTTATGTGTGTTTTTGATGATACTTAACATGGGTGATAAAAAGAGCTTACGCTTTTTATTAACTTAAGTTTGAAGACTCAGTTATTGAGGTAGGTTTAAATGTTAGCTATTGAGCGTAAACAAGAAATCTATGATTTAATCAAGAAAAATCATAAGGTTGTTGTCTCTGAACTCAGCCTACAATTAAACGTTACTGAAGAGACCATCCGTCGTGATTTAAAAGAGCTTGAGTCAAGAGGCTTAGTCACAAGAAGTCATGGAGGGGCTATCTTGCGCGAAGAGCGGATGCCAAATTTACCCTTTACTGAGCGTGAAGTGATTAACTTTGAAGCTAAGTCAATCATAGCTCACATTGCTCAAGAATTGATAAAAGATGGTATGACTATTATGGTCGATACTTCAACAACCGCTAAATTTATTGTAAGTGGCATAGATAGTAATAAGAAAGTTACGATCATTACTAATTCTTATATGCTTATCAATGAACTTTCCACTAAATCAAATTTGCGCATTATCGCAACTGGTGGTGAGTGTTTTGTAAGATATAAAGCCTATGTCGGTCGTGATGCCATAAATACCATCCATCAATACAACGCAGATTTAGGTATTTTAGGTTGCAATGCTTTAGCTAAAGATCGCGGACTTATGGAGTCAAATGCTGAAGAGAGCGATGTTAAATTAGCGATGGCAGAACATTCCCTTAAAACTTTAATTTGTGCTGATCATTCAAAATTTGATAAATATTCAACTATCAATACGCTCAAATTTAATGAGCTTGATTATTTTGTAACCGATGTAAGACCTGATCAAAGTTGGCTTGATCTTTTTAATAAATTTAATATTAAAGCTCTCTTTGATGAAAGTTCTAATACTGAAGGTTATGGAGATTAAAAATGAGTGAGACTTTGTTTTTCAAGTGCGCAAAAGCAAATCCATCCTTGCAAATTAAATCCTGTAAAAGCGCTGAATTTAGACAATTTGGTCGCGTGCATGATTTTAAATTTCCAAAGATCAAAGAATATTTAAGTACGCTTCCTATGCCTTCACAATTAGGAGGAGAGACTTATATTCCAGAAGATCACGACCTTGAGAAGTATGTTGACGAGTGTCACTACATTAGAGCTAACCTCTTTGGTCAAGTGCCTTGCCAAATTGGCTCTTATGTAGGTCAAGCTTATAAATTAAATGCTCTTGAGTATCACAAATGTAGTGAAATTTTAATTCTAACAGAGGCTGCCGTACTACTTTTAGCCTCTATTTGGGATTTAGATAATTTCACTTTAAATACCTCAAAGATGCAGGCGTTTTTTGTGGAGGCGGATAGTTGTATTGAACTTTATAACACTACTTTGCACTTCTCACCTCTTGCTGTGACCTCTCGTGGTATTAGACAGGCTGTAGTGCAACAACAAGGTACAAATACCCCTAAAACTGAGGCAACACAAATTGTCTGTCCTGAAGATGAGCTTCTTTTAGAGCGCAATAAGTGGGTGATTTGCCATGAAGAAGCAAGCTTCTTAACTGATGCTGGTGCTAAGGTTGGCCTTATAGGTGAGAACTTAAGTTTAGTTCAAGTTAAGGATTAACTTTAAAAATGCCGCTTACAAGCGGTGTTTAATTGATTAAATCAAATCATCTGGAGATATTTATGGACGTTGAGAAGAATTACCAACTTGCTAAAGAAATGTATACTGAGCTTGGTGTTAATACCGATGAGGTGTTAGAGAAAGCAAAGAAGATCCCAGTATCTTTACATTGCTGGCAAATTGATGATTTAACCGGCTTTGAAAACTTTGGTCAAAAGTTATCAGGCGGTATTGCCGCATTTGGTAATGCCCCAGGCAAGCCTACTTCTGTTGAAGAGTATTTTGAGCACTTAGATAAGGCCTTAAGCTTAATTCCAGGCCACACCAAACTTGCTTTACATGCTGTTTATCGCGATGTAAATGTAGGCAAAAAATGCGATCGTGACGAAATTACTCCAGAGCAATTTGCTTTTTGGGTTAAATACGCAAAGGAAAAGAAAATTGGCTTAGATTTTAATCCAACCTATTTCTCTCATCCTTTAGCTGACGATGGTTTCACCCTCTCCTCACGCGATGAAAAGGTAAGACGCTTCTGGATTGAACATGGTAAGCGTTGCCGTGAAATTGGTGCTTATTTTGGTAAAGAGCTTGGTGAAACTTGCATTACCAATCACTGGATCCCTGATGGTTATAAAGATATTACTGTAGATAAGGTAACTCCACGCAAGATCTTAGCTGAAGCTTACGATGAGATTTTTGCAACCAAGATTGATCCTAAGTACAACATCGATTCTGTTGAGAGCAAGCTCTTTGGTTTAGGCTCTGAAAGCTATGTTACAGGATCTCATGAGTTCTATATGAACTATGTAATGAATCGCAATAACTGCATCATTTGTATGGATTGCGGTCACTTCCACCCAACCGAAGTCGTCTCAGCTAAGCTCTCATCAATGTTAGCCTTTGACCGCGAGGTTATGCTTCACGTTTCAAGACCTGTACGTTGGGATTCTGATCACGTAACCATTCAAGATGATGAAACTAATGCTGTAATGCAAGAGATCATCTGGAATAAGGCAGAAGATCGCATCCATATTGGTACTGATTACTTTGATGCAAGCATCAACCGTATTGCTGCAACCGCCTTAGGTGCAAGAAGCGTGAGAAAGTGCTTAGTCAATGCTCTTCTTTATCCTATTGATAAGTTAAGAGCTATGGAAGCTCAAGGCAACTTCACTGGCAGATTATTACTCCTCGAGGAGATGAAGAATATGCCAGCTGGCGCTGTCTGGGATAAGCTTTGTGCTGATGAAGGAGTCCCTACTCACGATTGGCTTAAGGCTTACCTTTAATTTTTAAGTAAAAACAAGTAAAAGCTCAGCGCAAGCTGAGCTTTATTAAGGATCAAAAACGTAGGAGAAGGCAGTAATGGCTACAAAATATATTTCTATTCCTAAAACTGATTTAAATCTTTACCCTTTAGGCTTTGGAACTGTTGATGCAGGTGGGGTAATGTCAGATCAGGCTTTAGCCGATTGCATTGCTTGCTATCTTGATTTTGGTGGTAATGTCATTGATACTGCCCGTGTCTATACTGATGGTAAGAGTGAAGAAGCTTTAGGTCGCTATTTTACAAAAGCTCAAAATCGTGACAAATTTGTCTTAATTACCAAAGGTGGTCACCCACCAATGAGCGATCTTCATCATTCAAGATTAAGTGAAGAAGAGGTGTTCTCAGATCTTGAAACAAGTCTTAAGTGCCTTAATACCGATTATATTGATATCTATTTCTTCCATCGTGATGATGTTACTCGCCCTGTTTCTCACTTTATTGATTTAATGGAAAAATTAGTAAAGGCAGGCAAGATTAGATATTATGGTTGCTCAAATTGGACTTTAGAGCGTATCAAAGAAGCTGATGCTTATGCAGCCTCAATTGGTGCTCGTGGTTTTGTTGCCAATCAAATGTTCTACAACATAGGTTGTAAATATATGAGACCATTCCATGATGACACTTTAGTGCTCATGGATGATGCCATGTATAAATATCACAAAGAAAATCCACAAAACTTGGCTATGCCATACTTTAGCGTGTGCAGTGGTTTCTTCCACCGTTTAGCAGCAAATAACCCAAGTGACACAACTTTACCACAAAGCCCTTACTATACAGATAAGAACCTAGAGCTTTATGAGAAGATTAAAGCTTTAATGGCCAAATATCATGCAAGCTTATCTCAGATCATCTTAGGCTTCTATACTGCAGCTGACTTTAATGTAATCCCTCTTTATGGTTCAGGCAAAATTGAATTTGTAAAAGATGCCACAGGTTACACCAACTTTGATTTTGCACCTGAAGATTTTGTCTTTTAGCAAAAATTGTGCTTTGAGGTGAATATGACAACCCCTATCTTAAAGTTAGAAAATATACAGAAGAGTTTCCCGGGAGTCAGAGCTTTGCACAATATGCAGATTGAGCTGATGAAAGGTGAACTGCTTGCTGTTTGTGGTGAAAATGGTGCGGGTAAATCTACCTTGATGAAGGTCATTACAGGTGTTTACCATGCAGACTCTGGCAATATTTATTTAAATGGTGAGAAAATTACCATCAAAGAGCCAAATGATGCTTATAGCAAAGGTATTGCCATTATCTTCCAAGAGACCTCACTTTTTAAAGATTTAACTGTGCTCGAGAATCTTTACGTAGGACACGAGCCTCGTAAACAAGTAGGTCCTTTTAAAGTTATCGACTATCAAGCCATGCGTGAGAAAGCTAAAGAAATTTTTAATTTCTTAGGCGTTGATATGGATTTAGATGTCATTGTCGATAAGCTTGGTGTAGCAAGTAAGCAAATGGTTGAAATTGCCAAAGCCATGACCTATGGTGCGCAAATTTTAATCTTAGATGAGCCTACTGCAGCTTTAACTAACAAAGAGGTAACTGCCCTCTTTAGCACCATTGCAAGACTTAAAAAGCAAGGTATTTCCATGATCTATATCTCCCATCGTATGGAGGAAATCTTTGAGCTTGCAGACCGAGTCACTGTAATTCGTGATGGTGAATATGTAAACACTGCCAACATCAATGAAGTTGATGAAAATCAACTTATTACCTGGATGGTTGGCCGTGAAATGTCCAATATTTATCCAAAGACCGATCTTGAAATTGGTGATACATTGATGGAAGTGTCACATATTAAACACGAAGGTTTGGTCAATGACATCTCATTTAAGCTTAAGAAAAATGAAATCTTAGGCATTGCAGGATTAGCAGGTGCAGGACGTACTGAGCTTGCAGAATGTATCTGTGGTCTTATGTCAAAAGATTCAGGCAAGATTATCTTAGAGGGCAAAGAGCTTGAGATTGCCGATTACAAAGATGCTATTGCACAAGGTATCGTGTATGCATCAGAGGATCGTAAGAAATATGGTTTAGTAATTGCCATGTCAGTGATGGAAAACACCACCATGTCAATCTTAGATCAAATCTCAAATAAGTCTCTTATTGACTTTAAGAAGGAAAGAGAGCTTACAGATGCGTACATGAAAGAGCTTCAGGTAAAGGCACCTAATCGCGATTTCGTGGTTGAAAACCTCTCAGGTGGTAATCAACAAAAGGTTCTATTATCTAAAGCCCTTGTTGCCAAACCTAAAGTTCTTATTCTTGATGAGCCAACCCGTGGTGTTGACGTTGGTGCTAAATACGAAATTTATAAAATTATCGAGAAGCTCGCCTCTGAGGGAGTCTCAATTATTATGATTTCCTCAGATATGCCAGAGCTACTTGGTATGGCAGATCGTATTTTAGTCATTAAAGCAGGTCAACTTGTTTGGGAAGTTAACCGCGGCCCTGATATGACTCAAGAAAAGATCCTAGAGAAGGCCCTGTAGGAGAAATTTCATGAACACAGTGATTAAAGACTTTTTAAAATCAAGAGAAGGTTATCTTGGCATATTCTGCGTGATTTTCTTCGCCTTCTTGTGCCTAACCTCAAATTTTGGTAACGACCTATATTCGTACTTCAAAGATGTTTCTTACATGTTAATAGGTGGTCTTGCAGCCTGCCTTATTATCATGACTGCAAATATCGATATTTCATCAGGTACAATTTTAGGTATCGTAGGCTTCGTCTCAGGTTCTCTTTTAAAGATGGGCGTGCCTATTCCTGCAGTAATTTTAGCTGCCATGGCTGTAGGCTTTATCAATTCCTATATTCTAGCCTTCATTACCATTAAATTCAGAGTACCGTCCATGGTAGTGTCTTTGGCAATGATTAAGTTGCACATTGGCCTCTTCCCACTGTTACCTGCTGCAGGTCGTATCACCAATATTCCAGGTGAGATCATTGCTATGGGTAACATTCGCTTTGGTTTTGTGCCATTACTTTTAATCATTGCTTTAGCCATCTTAATTTTCTTCATGTGGTTCATGAAGTATACCAAGTTTGGTCGTGATATCTATGCAGCAGGTGGAAGCCCTGAGTCTGCTAAGTTATCTGGTATTAAGCCCAATAAAGTTATCTTTAAGACCTTCTTAGTCTCAGGTTGTTTATTAGGCATTACCGGTATTATGTTCTGGTTACCAAGCTCTCAGGTACAACCATCAGGCTGTATCGGCCTTGAAATGACCTTCATCACCATCGCTGTAGTAAGTGGCGCAAGCATGTTTGGTGGTACAGGTCGTCCAATTGGTATTTTATTTGCCGCCATGCTAGTTGCCATGTTACAGCGTGCTTGCATCCTCTGGCACTTAGGTAACGCTTGGTTGTACACCTTCTACGGCATCATCGTCATCTTAGCAGTGTTAAGTACTGTCTCTGACTTTGGTGAGTTAAAGCGTAAGCTTTTTAACCGTGCTCAGGCTTAAACAGGAGTAAGGAATCATCATGTTAAGTAGATTATCTTATCCACAAATCCTGACAATTATTTTAATTGTCCTGATCGCCTTCTTCGCAATTATTATTCCAAATGGAGTGTTCTTGCGCCCAAGAGTGTTATTAGGTACCACCACTGATGTGGCTTATTTAGGCCTTATGGCATTACCTATGACCCTCATTATTTTAACCGGTGGTATTGATTTGTCCGTAGGCTTCTTAATGGCAGCCTCTGGCATGTTATGTAGCATGGTCTTTAAGATGACCGGATCTTTACCTTTAGGTATCTTAGTAGCTTTAGGTGCAGGTTTAATCGGTGGTGCTTTAAATGGCTTTATCGTCTCCCGCACTAAGATCCCACCCTTTATTGCAACCTTAGGTACGATGTCCATTTTCAACGGTATTACCTGGTTCGTAGGTGGCTCACACTCTTTTACAAGCTCAAGTGCCTTAGTTGAAATTGGCAGTGCCAGATTCTTTGGCTCCCTGCCAAGTCAATTGATTGTGTTAGTCATTATGTTCTTAATCTTTGACTTTATTCACAATCGTTCAACTTTAGGTAGATATTTACACGCTATAGGCTACAATGAAAATGCTGTTAATTTCTCAGGTGTTAACACCCAAAGAGTTAAGTTTGGCATTTACACCCTTTCAGGTTTCATGTGCGGCTTTGCAGCTTTGACCTTCTTTGGTAGAAGCTTTGAGATTAACTCTACTACCGGCCTCAACATGAACATTGAAGTTATCACCATGGTCGTTTTAGGTGGTACCAGCGTAATGGGTGGTGTGGGTACCATAAGAGGAACCTTCATTGCAACCTTAATCGTAGGTGTCTTGAGAAAAGGCCTCTCCTTAATGGGAGCAAGTGGTGACGTTTATAACTTCGTATTAGGTGGCGTGTTGATTGTAAGCTTGATTGCCTTTGCTTACTTAGAGGCTCGCAAGAAGATCGTAAGCCGCACTAATGCCATTAAGAATTTAACCGAGTCTGCTGTTGAAAATACGGCAGGTAAATAGTAATTTTAAATTTAATATCAACTCACAAAGGAGAAACTTCATGAAAGTTAAGACCTTATATGCCGCTATGTTAGCCGCTACCATTGGTTTTGGCTCTGTTGCATTCACTGCTAATGCAGAGACTGTTCTTTGGGTTGGCAAGATGCGCCAAGAGTCTTTCTGGAACGCTATGGAAGCTGGTGCTACCCAAGCTGCTAAGGATAAGGGCGTAGAACTTATTATTCAAGGAGATCCATCAGGCTCTGAGAGTGCTGCAAAGCAAGTTCAATACATTGAGTCTGGTATTGATATGGGTGTTGATGCAGTAGCTATTGCTGCAATCGACGAGAATACCACCGACGCTGTATTACAAGATGCTATGGAAAATGGCATTAAGGTAATCGGCTTTGACTCCGATCCAGGTCTTGATTCACGTGATTATTTCGTTAACCAAGCCGATCCTGATCTTTTAGCTAAGGCTTTAGTTAATGATATGTCAGAGGCTATGAAGAAGTTAGGCCACACCGCTGACAACAAAGGCGTAGTCTTTATGGCTTCAACCTTCCCAACTCAGCCAAATCAAAACACCTGGATTGAGCACATCAAGAACACTTACTATTCAGATTACACTATTCCTTATACTGAAGGTGGTGCTATTGATTTTGATAAAGCCAAAGAGCAAACCAAGGCTAACACTTACACTGTAAGACCTGAGTATGCTCACATGGATCTTCGTGTACATCCAGATAATGACGTGATTTATGGCGGCTTAGACTACGCAACTTCTAAGACCCAGATCTCAAATAAGCTTACTGCAAATCCTGAAACTGCAGGTATTATGGTTCTTACCACTAATGCAGGCTCAGCTTCTTATGACTCAATCATGGAGAAGGGCTTATCTGGCAAGACCATTTTCAATGGTATTTGCGTACCAACTGATTCCAAGTCTTACTTAGAGTCTGGTGTTATGTCAACTGACATTCTCTGGCAGCCATATGACTTAGGCTACTTAGTAGTAAGCGTTGCTGTTGACTCTTTAAAGGGTGAGATCACCAACCCATACAAGAGCAACTTAAGTGGCAATGCTCAAGTTGAAGGCGAGTCTGTCTATGATCCAAATGGTCACAAGGTCGCTAACAAAGAAGTCTTCTTAGGCGCTCCTGCTTTATACACCAAGGATTCAGCAGACAAGATGAAGATGTAACAATACCTAAAAGATACACATCGCTTTTAGATATTTAGTTTAAAAGAGGTACTTTAAAGTACCTCTTTATTAAAGATAGAGTCTTAAGGAGTTTAAAATGGCAAAGCAATGGTTTATTCCAGATTGTTACTGGCACTCAAAAAGCAGCGAAGGTTATTTTGTAAGCCATGAGGCAGTCTGCGTTTTAAATACTACTAAAACAGATGCTAAAGTTACTTTAACTATGTATTTTGAAGATCGCGACCCACTTGGCGGCTTTGAGACCGTAATTCCAGCTGAGCGCACTATTCATATTAGAATTGATAAGATTTTAAATAAAGATAATATTCCAGCCCCTAAAGATACTCCCTATGCTATTGTTGTAGAAAGTGAAAATGAGCAATTGCATGTACAATACACTCGTGTTGATTGTTCACAAGATCCTTTAGCTTTATGCACTACTGTAGTTTAATTTAGGTGAGATTATGCTAAATCGCTTAAAAATGATGTTTGGCACTAGTGGTAGCTTTCTATCTGTTCATGCCCCTTTTGCCGGACAATATATAAAACTTGAAGATGTTGAGGATGAAATCTTCAAAACAGGCACTTTAGGTAATGGCTTTGCCATTCTCCCTGATCCTAAAGAGAGTATTTTACGTGCTCCAATTGGCGGTGAGGTCATGCTGTTATCTGATATGTCTCACGCCATCATGATAAGAACCTTAGGTGAGGTTGAGCTTTTAGTCCACTTAGGTTTAGGCACCGTAAAACTTAAAGGTCAGCACTTAAAAACTTTAGTAAAGCATGGTGATTTTATTAAAGTAGGTGATCCTTTAATTGAATTTGATCAAGAAGCTATTAAAAATTTAGGTTACTCAATGGTAACTCCAATCGTTACCCCAAACCCTGGTAGATACTCTCGTTATGAGATTAAAGAAAACCTAACTTCGGTTAGAGCTCTTGATGAGATTATGAAACTAATGAAGCCTGATGATTAATTAGGCCTTAAAGACTATAACTATAAAAAAGCAAAGCCCAACTTTTTCAAAGTTTGAAGGTTTAGCTCACAAGGAGATTTTATTTATGAGCTTTTTTCTTGGTGTTGATTTAGGTGGAACAGTTATCAAAGCCGGAATTTATAGTGGCACCGGTGAGGAAATGGCAGTTTACGAGCATTCAGCTGCTCTTTTAAGTGAACACGAGGGCTTTGCTGAACGCAATATGGATGAGTTATGGCAAGCAGTTTGTATTGTAACTCGTGGTGCTTTAGAAAAAGCAGGTCTTAGCGCAAATGAGATTAAAGGTGTTTCTTTCTCCTCTCATGGCAAAGGCCTTTATGCTATTGATAAAGAAGGAAAACCGGTTCGCAACGGTATTATCTCCTCTGATACAAGAGCGGTTGATATTGTTAAAAAATGGCTCGCAGAAGGTATTGACGATAAATCCTACCCTTATGGTTTACAACAGGTTTGGGTAAGCCACCCTGCTGCAATTTTAGCCTGGCTTAAAGAGCATGAGCGCGCAAACTATGACAAGATTGGCTCAATCTTAATGATCCATGACTATGTCAGATATCGTATGACAGGCGAGATTGGTGCTGAAGTTACCAATATTTCAGGCAGTAACCTTTTAAATATTAAAACCGGTCAATACGATGAGAGACTTTTAGAGCTCTTTGGTCTTGAAGAGTGTAAAGATAAATTAGCAAAGGTTGTTGATTCATCTGAAAAGTGTGGTGAAATTACTGCACAGGCAGCCCAAGAGTTAGGCCTTGCCCCTGGCACTCCGGTTTTCGGTGGTTTCTTTGATGTAGTATCTTCAGCCATTTCCACAGGCGTAATTGATGATAGCGCCATAAGTGCAGCCGCTGGTACTTGGTCAATTGCTACCGCCATTCATAATAATATTCCACAACATGAGCATCATTATGTATGGGGCAAATATTGCATTCCAGGACTTTATTTCGTCCACGAAGGCTCCCCAACCTCTGCTTCAAATCTTTCTTGGTGGCGCGATAATATCATCAATCATTTCAGCCTTAAAGAGTGCAATGAATTTGTAGCTAAGATCCAACAAAGCTATAAGAAGAGCACCTTGTTCTTCTTACCATACCTTTTTGGCTCTAACTATCAAGTAGGTATGAATGGTACTTTATTTGGTATGCAAAACCATCATACTAAAGAAGATGTAGTCTATGCCATTTATGAGGGCATTGTATTCTCACATACCTATAATCAAGATAAGATTGTTGCAATTACCCCAAATGCTAAGACTATTCGTATGAATGGTGGTCCTACTAACTCAGAGCCATGGATGAAGATGTATGCCTCATGTGCTAATTTACCTGTTGAAATTTCCTCTGTAAAACAAACAGGTTGTATGGCTGCCGCTATTTGTGCCATGGTAGGCTCAGGCTTTTATAAAGATTACATTGAAGCGGTTAAAAACACTTTACAACCAATGCGTGTAATAGAACCCGATCAAAAGATGCACACTTATTTGCGTGAACGTTATAGTGAATATCTAGAAATTAATCGCAAATTAGCTGCTGCATTCTAAAAACTCCTTACCTTCAAACCTGTCTTTGTTAAGGCAGGTTTTTATAATTTTTACACCTCTTGACTTGCTACAATTTTTCTTTGTGCCTGAGAATATACAATTGCTAAACGCCAAGGATTTAAATTGTGCAAAGTGTTACCATATTCTTTAGTTACAATTTGTGTAACCGCAGTTTGTAATTTATCACTAAGCTTTTCTTTGTCACGTAAAAACTTATATTCAATCACTAAAGTTGTATCTTGATAACTAACTTTAGTATCTAAAATTCCAGAGGCCTGATGTTCACTTACACTAATCTTTGCCCCACAACTCATCATAAAAATTGCCAAAAGTGCCGATAACATACTTTCTTCTTTAATCGGGAAGTGAAAACAATCTACAGTATTTATTACTGTGTTGAAAACATTGATTAAATTCTCTTGACTATGATTTAAAAGCGCTTGTATAAACTTTACTCTATAAATACTAAAAATATCTTGTTCTTCCTCATGATTATTAAAAATAAAATCTCCTAAAAGTTTTTTAAACGAACTTATAGTTTCATGATTTGGAAATTTAAGTTGTACTTGATTTATCTCAGATAATGAATCGCCCCGGCCACGATAAGCTTTTGCCAAAGTTAAATACCCAGTTTGAAAAAGCAAAACTTTGCGATCCATGGCAATTAACGAGCTTGGATTTATGAAGTGCGACAAAGACACTGCAAGTTTTTCTTGAGCTAAATCATTTAAAGTTTTAACAACATCACCGCCTAAAAAAGCTTTTTGTAAAATTTTAGGTTGCCCACCTGAGTTATACCAATAATTATCAAAACAACCTAAAGGATCTGCAAAAAATTGTAATACCGACCAAGTAGAAAATACATGAGTAAGTCCTGCTTGATCAAAACAATAGCCATCATACCAAAAGGCCAGTTTATCTAAGAGCTTTTCTTGATCTGCTGTTGTAACTTCTTCAAGTTTTAAATTGAAAGCTTGCGCAGTTGAAAAAAGAATTTGTTCCTTAAAATTGTTTTTAATTTCATCTAAGGTATATCCACAGATCTCACCAAATCTTGGATCTTGTGAAAGATCTTTTACCGAATTTCCTGCTGTAAACAAAGCAGCATCTTTATATCTGGTAATACCTGTTATAAAAACACATCTAAACTTATGACCCCATTCTTTGATAATGCCATAAAAGCCCTGAATGATCTTTACAATATCTTGATAATCTTGAGAATTTAAGTCAATGCGAGAAGTAAGAGGTGCATCGTACTCATCAACAAGTAATACTAAAGAATGATCTTCAAGCTTTGAGAGTAAATAAGCAAAACGCTTAGCAATAGTATCTAAATTATCTGGGATTTCAATTTCAAAAAGTTTTGCAAAAGAATCTAAAGTTTTAATAAAACTTAGTTTAAACTCAGCTGCGCTTTTAGTTTCATAATTTATCTCAGAAAAACTTAAACGCATGATCTTATATACTTTCTCATCCTGCCACAGTTTTTCGATCTCAAGACCTTTAAAATAAGAGTCATGACCATCATAGCCTTTAATGCCGTGTGCAAATAATTCTTCTAAAGTAGACACTAAAGTACTTTTACCAAATCTTCTGGGACGAGAGATAAATTTAGGTTTATTATCACGCGCTAGTGCATAAATAAATCTTGTTTTATCAACATAAATTAAATTTTGAGATCTAATTGAGGCAAAAGATTGATTTGAATTAGGTAATCTTACAGTAGGATCAAAATTAGGATCATTAAGATCAAAAAGCTTTTGTGTCATAACTTAACTCTATCTAGGTCCCAAAAATTTTTTAGAAGAATATAAGCCCTATCTTAGCTTATATTCCCCTTTAAATCATGACAAAAAGCTTTTTTAGACGCAATTAGTTTGTCTGCCACTTAGTATAAGAAGCGACTTCTAAAAGATCTTGGGCCTTTTTCATTTCCTCATCATTTGGAGTCTTAGCATCCTTAAGCTCATACTTAAAACCTAAAGATTCCCATTTATACATACCAAAGGAGTGATAAGGTAAAATTTCTACACGCTCTACATTGTGCAAGGACTTGATAAAAGCATTTGTTTTCTCAAGACTTTCTACACTATCGGTTAAACCTGGCACTAATACATGACGGATCCAAATAGGCTTGCCTATTTCATCAGTAAATTTAATGCAATCTAAGATATTATCGTTTTTAACCTTAGTAAGGCTCAAATGCTTTTGTGGATCGATTTCTTTAATATCGATCATCAAAAGATCTGTATAATCCATAAGCTCTTTAAATTTTGAGAAGAATGGCTCTTCACGAGTAAAGGGGGCTGCTGCCGTATCAATAGTAGTATGAATACCCTCTTTTTTGCATAACTTAAAGAACTCTAAAAGAAAATCAATTTGTAATAATGGCTCACCACCACTTACGGTAATACCGCCATTATCACCCCAATAGGAGCGAAATCTTAAAGCTTTATCTAAGATCTCTTGGGCTGTAAACTCATCCCCACCCCCAATTTTCCAAGAATCAGGGTTATGGCAATACTGACAGCGCATTCTGCAACCTTGCAAAAAGACAATAAAGCGCACGCCAGGACCATCAACAGAACCAAAAGTTTCAAATGAATGAACAAAAGCTTTAGACATAAAACAACTCCTAAATTAATGACCCTAATTTTATCATGTAGCGATTTAAAACATTGCACACTTTTCTCAACTAACAAAAATTTCCAAAAGATCAACTAACTTTTGCATAGGCAATTATTTTGTGCCTGCACTTTTATTTTCCTTTATAATTGGGCCAAAAATTTTTAAAGGATGAGGCAATTCATGGCTAAGATCTTAGTTTTAGGTAGCGTCTTCGTAGATGTGATGCTGGCAGTAGAAAAATTACCCTTAAGAGGAGAGGATGTACAAGCTAAACAAAGCAAAATCGTCATTGGCGGGTGCGCTTTTAATGTTGCCAATACCCTTAAAGCCTTAAATATTGAGCATACCTTTTTTGCACCTCTAGGTACTGGTCCTTATGCAAGCTTAGTTCGGGATCAGCTCCTTAAAGATCATCGTGCCATTAACGTTATTGATCCTAATTATGATTGCGGCTATTGTATTTGCCTTATCGATCCTAGCGGGGAGCGAACCTTTTTAACCATTCAAGGTGTTGAAATGCACTATCAAAGAGAATGGCTTGAGATGGTGAATTTTACAGATTACGATTTTATGTATCTTTGTGGTTTCGAGCTTGAAGGTCAAAACGGCCCGCTCTTACTTGAGGCATTACACAAGCTAAAACCTACAGCCCGTTTAGTCATTGACTTAGGCCCTCGCGGTGAATTTATTGATGAGGCACTTTTTAAAGACATCTTAGCTAATCTCCACCCCATTATTCACTGCAATCGTGAGGAATTATTAGCTCGCGTTAAAGGGATAAATAATTGCGAAAAGGCCGCTTTAAACCTTATAGATTTAGGTGCTTTTGCAGTAGTTACCACTTTAGATGCAGATGGCGCAATGTGTATTGAAGAAGATCACAAAATAACTTATGTACCATGCACTAAAGTAAAACCCATCGACTCCACAGGAGCTGGAGATTCTCACACCGGAGGCATGATGGCAGGTTTAAGTCTGGGGATGAGCTTAGTTGAGAGTGTCAGACTTGGGAACAAAGTAGCATCTTTCATGGTACAGCAAATTGGCTCAAGACTTACTTTGCCTAAGAGCTTTTCTATCTACAATGAGCTTTAACTTTAAAATTTTGTTGATAGGATCTTCAAAAGATAAAGCTTTTTATTTTGAAGATCCTAAATCATAAAATGTCGCTGTTAGATACAATTTACCACGCGCCACAAAAAAGTGCATTTAAATTACCCACTATTTAAAGCTATTTTTTAAAGTTAGAATGCTTAAAAAGCATGACGGTAAGGAGTTTTTATGGTATAGCTAGAAATTTTAGAGCTTTTAGCAAATCTTAAAATAGATTTTTCACTACAAGAGCACCATGCAGCTCACACTATCGAAGAAATTGAGGCTTATGGTGTATAAGAAGCATTTCAATTTGTCTAATAAAAAAAGAGCCCCAAAGGGCCCTTCTTTTTCATAAGCTTTTTAAATTAAGCTTACATTGACTTGTGGCAGGTTCTGGCGATAACGTCTAATTGCTGCTCACGAGTTAAGTCGATGAACTTCACAGCATAACCTGAAACACGGATGGTGAAGTTTGCATACTCTGGCTTCTCTGGGTGCTCCATAGCGTCAATTAACTTCTCAGTACCGAAGACATTGACATTTAAGTGGTGAGCGCCACGGTCGAAGTAGCCGTCCATGACGCGAACTAAGTTATTAGTACGCTCGGTTAAATCGTGACCTAAAGCATCTGGAGAGATGGTTTGGGTGTTAGAAATACCGTCTAAGGCATACTCATATGGAAGCTTAGCTACAGAGTTTAAGGAAGCTAATAAGCCGCTCTTCTCTGCACCATAGCTTGGGTTAGCACCTGGTGATAATGGCTCGCCTGCCTTTCTGCCATCAGGTAAGGAACCGGTGGCCTTACCATAAACCACGTTAGAGGTAATGGTAAGAATAGAAGTAGTAGGCTCAGAGTTACGATAGGTGTGGTACTTCTTGATCTTAGTTAAGAAGGTCTTAAGTAACCAAACGGCGATCTCGTCTGCACGATCATCATCATTACCGTAACGTGGGAAATCACCCTCAGTCTCGTAGTCAATGACCACGCCCTGCTCATTACGAATGGTCTTAACCTTTGCGTACTTGATAGCAGAAAGTGAGTCAACAACGTGTGAGAAGCCTGCAATACCGGTTGCGAAAGTACGACGAACATCGGTATCAATTAAGGCCATCTCAGCTGCCTCATAGTAGTACTTATCGTGCATGTACTGAATGAGGTTTAAGACATTCACATAAAGGCCTGCTAACCAGTCCATCATGGTATCGAAGTTTTCCATAACCTCATTGTAGTCTAAGTACTCAGAGGTGATTGGACGATACTTAGGACCAACTTGGACTAAGCTCTTCTCATCAACACCACCGTTGATTGCGTAAAGCATGCACTTTGCAAGGTTAGCGCGAGCACCGAAGAACTGCATTTCCTTACCAGTCTCAGTTGCAGATACGCAACAGCAGATGGAGTAATCATCGCCCCAAATTGGACGCATTACATCATCGTTCTCGTATTGGACTGATGAGGTAACAATAGAGATCTTAGAGGTGTACTTACGGAAGGCCTCAGGTAAGTTCTTGGAGTAAAGAACAGTTAAATTAGGCTCTGGAGATGGGCCCATGTTCTCTAAGGTGTGTAAGAAACGGAAGTCGTTCTTAGTAACCATGGAACGGCCGTCCATACCTAAACCTGCAACCTCTAAGGTAGCCCATACTGGATCGCCTGAGAAGAGCTGATTGTAAGATGGAATACGAGCAAACTTGACCATACGGAACTTCATAACGATGTGGTCAACTAACTCTTGAGCCTCGCTCTCAGTTAAGGTGCCTTCTTTTAAGTCACGCTCAATGTAGATGTCAAGGAAGGTTGAAATACGGCCAACAGACATAGCAGCGCCATTTTGAGTCTTAATGGCAGCAAGATAGCCAAAGTATAACCATTGGAAGGCTTCACGAGCATTTTGAGCAGGCTTTGAAATATCAAAACCGTAATCTGCAGCCATAGCTTTCATAGCAACTAAGGCTTTAATTTGATCTGCAAGCTCTTCTCTTTGACGGACGATATCATCAGTCATGATACCGCAACCGCAATTGGCTAAATCTTCCTTCTTCTTCTCAATTAAGAAGTCGATACCATAAAGGGCAACACGACGATAGTCACCAACGATACGGCCACGACCATAAGTATCTGGAAGACCGGTGATGATCTTGTTCTTACGAGCAATTCTCATCTCTGGGGTGTAAGCGTCGAATACACCTTGATTGTGAGTCTTGTGATACTCAGTGAAAATCTTGTGGAACTTTGGATTTGGGGTATAACCGTAGGTGGTGCAAGCCTCTTCAGCCATCTTAATACCACCAAATGGCATAAAGGCTCTCTTTAATGGCTTATCAGTTTGAAGACCTACAACCTTTTCAAGATCCTTTAAGGATTCATCAATATAGGCAGCCTTATATGCAGTGATCCCAGAGACTACTTCAGTCTCCATATCAAGGACACCGCCCTTGGCGCGCTCTTGCTTTTGCAACTCCTGTAACTTGCCCCAAAGGGTATTGGTAGCATCAGTTGGACCTGCGAGGAAGGACTCATCACCGTCGTACTTGGTGTAATTGTTTTGAACGAAGTCACGAACATTTACATCCTCAAGCCAGTGGGAACCTTTAAAGCCACGCCATTCTTCTCTCATAAAACAACTCCTGTTTTTAGCAATAAGACTTAATACTGAAAAAGCCTTACTACCTTTTAATTAAATCTATTGGGGTTTTACCCCAGTTCCATCTTAAGTGCAGGCACATCATAATCCCTTTTAAGAGATAATACAACGCAATTTTTTATCATTTGCAACACTATCTCATTTTAGAGAGAAGACAGCTTTCGCAAACGATTACGGAAAGTTGTTTTAAAGAAAAAGCAAAACGCCAGATAATTTAAATAAAATTTTGATATTTAAGATTAATTTTTAAAATTAAGCTTTATTACTTATAAAGATTTTTTAAACTTAAAAGGCGCAAAAAGCCTAGGTTTCCGAAATTATTCTAATTTACTTACCTACAAGCTATAAAATACAATTAAAAACTATACTAACTTATTAAAGGTACTTTAAAAACCTCTTTTAAAAAGTTGTATACTAGTATACTAATATCCTGATAAAGCGCATATTTAAGCCATTCTTCTGCTTTTTGAGAAAAATTTACCCTTAAGGCATTAAAAGTTACATTTGCAAAATTTTCAGTTACTCTACCTGATCAAGATCACATTTTACTTTTAAGCCTAAATTTGACGAATTAAGATAATCTAAAACAATTTTAACCAGCTTTAAAAATAGACCCAAGACGCTTAAAATAAATTTTTTAAGGCTATTTTTAAACCACTTTTAAAAAATGTCCAACCTACAAGATTATCTTTTAATTTCATTCAGATATCTTTAAATAACCCTCAAGGTTTCAAAGGCATTTTTTAAAGGAAAATCACGTTTTCTTACATACAAGATTTTTTAAGCTTAGGTTAAAAACACATATAAAAAATTGTAAAGAAAATGATGCAGGAACTTTAATTTTGAAATAAATGTCCGCGCAATCCCATTATCTTTAGATGATGGGTCTAGCGGACTCAATGTTATAATGTGACAC
>CALXNU010000027.1 GCA_944389835.1 uncultured Succinivibrionaceae bacterium | reverse complement strand
TATATTTTAAAACTTATAAAGTAATAAAGGTAGCCCCATTACATGCTCTTGTTTCAATAATTGTGGCTTTTCTTCCGGCAAGCTTTTCATAGCGCTCATCAATGGCAGCTTTAACCTTTGAAACCTCTTCAGGTTTTAAGACAGCCACTACGCTACCGCCAAAACCGCCACCGGTCATACGCACAGCACCCTTACCACCTAAGGCCTCACGAATGATCTCAACTAAACCGTCAATTTCAGGAATGGTGATCTCAAAATCATCGCGCATTGAGCAGTGAGAGGCATACATTAAAGTAGCAAGCTTATCTAAATCACCCTGCTCAAAAGCACCTACGGCCTCAAGTACTCTATCATCTTCAGTGATGACGTGACGAGCACGACGGAAAGTGGTGTCATCCATTAAAGACTTCTTAGCCTCTAACATCTCTAAGGTGGCATCGCGCAAAGCCTTAACCCCTAAAATAGAAGCGGCCTTTTCGCATTGCTCACGACGCTCGTTATATTCACCACCTACTAAGGCATGTTTTACATTAGAGTTAACAATTAAAACCTCTAAGCCTTGTGGGACTTTAACGTGAAGCTTATCTAATGATCTGCAATCTAAACGCAAAGCACAGCCTTCTTTACCGCATGCTGAAATGGTTTGATCCATAATGCCGCACTTGCAACCAATAAAGGCCTCAGCGGCTTGACCGATTAAAGCGATATCTTGTAAATCAATATTTAAATTTGAGGCATGAGAGATTAAATTACCAAAAGCAACCTCTAAGGCAGCAGATGAGGATAAACCTGCCCCTAATGGCACATCACCACAGATGGCAACATCCATGCCTTTAACCTCTAAGTTCTTATCGCAAATTAACTTAGTCACACCACGCAAATAGTTTGACCAAGTCTTGCTCTCATGCTTTAGCATATCTTTGGTGATTAAAAACTCATCAGTATCACCGTTGATATCCACAGCTAAAACACGCATTAAAGAGGTACCGTTTAACTTTGCGGCTATGGCAGTGCCAAAGCCAATGGCGCAAGGCATCACAAAGCCATCATTGTAATCGGTATGCTCACCGATTAAGTTAACTCTACCTGGAGCATAAGAGAGCATAGTAGGCTCACAGGAGAAATGTGACTTAAAAGCCTCAATTGCCTTTGTCTTTACATCAGTCATTTTAAAATCCTTTTAATTATCTTTGAGTATAGTGAACTTCAGATAAGGCACGTAATCTATCTGCTGCCTGCTCTGCGGTTAAATCACGTTGCTTCTCAGCTAAAAGCTCAAAGCCTGCCACAAACTTCTTCACAGTTGCAGAGCGTAAAAGCGGCGGATAATAATGAGCATGTAATTGCCACTCAGGATGCTCATCACCATCTGCAGGAGCGTTGTGCCAGCCCATAGAATATGGGAAAGAGCATTCAAATAAATTGTCATAGCGAGTGGTAAGCTTCTTGATGCACAAAGCCAAATCTAATCTCTGCTCTTCGGTAAGCTCATTGATTGATGCAACCTTGAACTTAGGGAGGATCATGGTCTCAAATGGCCAGAAAGCCCAATATGGCACTAAAGCTACGAAAAATTGAGTCTCGCAGACAATACGCTCTTTCTTCTCTAACTCTTTTTGCACATAGTCCAAAAGTAAGACGGAATTGTGCTTTTCAAAGTAGGCTTTTTGAGCCTTTAATTCCTTGGTGATCTCCTCAGGTAAAAATGAGCAAGCCCAAATTTGCCCATGTGGGTGAGGATTAGAGCAACCCATGACAGCACCCTTGTTCTCAAACAATTGTACCCACTTATAGGTCTTGGAAAGTTCGGTTAATTGAGAGGCCCACAGATCTACAACTTTCTTAATGTCCTCTTGGCTCATTACAGGTAAAGTCTTTGAGTGATCTGCACTAAAGCAAATTACGCGAGCGGTACCGCGGGCAGGCTCTAGCTTGAAAAGATCATCCCCAGCATCTGCATCTAAGGGAGTATCTGGCATTAAAGCTGCAAAGTCGTTGGTGAAAACATAATTGCTTTCATACTTGGGATTTACATCACCACTGACTCTTGTGTTTCCTGGGCAAAGGTAGCACTTTGGATCGTAGGATGGCTTGTTCTCATCGGCAAGCTTTTCAACTTGGCCATTCCAAGGGCGTTTTGCTCTGTGTGGAGAGACTAAAATCCACTCCCCGGTTAAGGCATTATAACGACGATGTGGATGTGAGGTTACATCAAATTCGCTCATGATTTACTCCTTAATCTTCATAACCTTGTGGGTTGTTCTTTTGCCAATTGTAAGAATCGGCAGTCATATCCTCTAAAGTCTTAAGAGCTTTCCAACCTAAATCCTCAAAAGCCTTCTTAGGATCGGCATAGCATTGCACCACATCACCTGCTCTTCTTGGGGCAAACTTATGTGGTAACTCATGACCTATTGCCTTTGAGAAAGCGTTTACCATATCCAAAACGCTATAGCCAATACCGGTACCTAAATTGTAAATATGAACGCCTGGGACATTCATAAGCTTATTTAAAGCTGCCACATGTCCTAAGGCTAAATCTACAACGTGAATATAGTCACGAATGCAAGTACCATCAGGAGTTGGATAGTCATTACCAAAAATATTTAAATAAGGTAAACGACCTACTGCCACCTGAGTTAAGTATGGCATAAGATTATTTGGAATTCCGCGAGGATCTTCACCAATCAGGCCTGACTCATGAGCACCTACTGGATTGAAATAACGAAGGAGGGTCACGCTAAAGTCAGGGCAGGCTTTTTGTAATTCCTCTGCCATGTACTCAACATCAATCTTGGTCTGGCCATATGGGCAATTGGCTCTTTTAACTGGAGAGTTTTCAGTTAAAGGTACGCTATCAGGCTCACCGTACACAGTTGCAGAGGATGAGAAAATAAAGTTCTTGCAGCCTTTATCGCGCATGACCATAAGTAAAGTTCTTGAGCCATTGACATTATTATCGTAGTACTCAAGAGGCTTTTTAACTGACTCACCTACCGCCTTAAGACCTGCAAAGTGAATTACAGCATCAATTTTGTTCTCATCAAAAACTTTTTCAAGTTGCTCACGAACTCTAATATCACCACTGTAAAAAGGAATGTTTTTGCCAGTGATTTTGTGTAAACGAGCAAGCACGGCAGGTTTTGAATTTGAAAAATTATCAAAAATAATTGGCTCATAACCTGCTTTGACTAACTCAACAACAGTATGAGATCCAATATAACCTGCACCGCCGGTTACTAAAATCGTTGCCATAATAAATCTCCTAAAACCCTTTAAATATCACAATGTAAACGTTTACATTATAGTCTAGACCTAAACCTTTACAAGCAAATTTTTTGTGTCCTAGATCACTTAAACGAAAATTTGTATGACTTTAGAAAATGACAAAGCTTAAGGTTTTGATTATCATTAAGTTTAATGTAAACGTTTTCTAAAAAGCGCAATTTAAAATTAAACAGTTAAAAAAACAAAGGAAATTAGTCATGGCTACAATAAGAGATGTCGCACGACTTGCTAATGTATCCGTAGCAACTGTATCTAGAGTATTAAATGGTTCCTCTAAAGTTAGTGAACAATCACGACGTGCCGTGTTAATTGCCCAAAAAGAACTTTCCTTTTGCTTAAATGCCAACGCCCGCGCACTTGCCCATCAAGACTCAGAAATTATCGGCGCTACCGTCCCTGATCTTTCAGATCCGTACTTTGGAGCGATGATAAGAGCCTGCGAGAGAACCGCACAATTACAAGGCTTTACCCTTTTAGTTTTACAAGGCTTTCACGATCCGCTACGTGAGGAAAAAGCCATTGAAAATTTAATCTCCCATCAATGCCGCGGACTTATTATTCACGCCCTTTCTATGAAAGAGCAAGATCTTAAAGCCTATATGCAACGTATTCCTTATATGGTCTTAGTCAACCGTGAACTTGAGGGGTTTAAAGATCGTTGCATTAGTATTGATAATGAAAAAGGTGAGTATTTAGCTGTCAAACATTTAATTGAAAAGGGACATAAAAAAATTGCCTATATTGGATCTTCCCATAAAATTCATGATGCTTTTGAAAGAAAAGCAGGCTTTCTTAAAGCTTTACATGAGGCAGGACTTGAGGCAGATCCAAAACTTATTTTAGAAGATGAGCCTTATCTTGAAGGTGGTGCTGCCGCCACGCGTCTTTTACTTTCAAGAAAAGTCCCCTTCACTGCTATTGCCTGTTATAACGACAATATGGCCGCAGGTGTGATGTCGGAGATCTTTGAGGCAGGACTTTCCATCCCTGATGATGTCTCGGTCGTAGGCTTTGATGATCTGTTCTTAGCACGTTGTTTAAACCCTAAACTTACCACCATTCACCACCCGGTAGATGAAATGGGCCGCGATGCGGTTTTACTTTCAACATCCATTTACAATCAAAGCCCTGAGCCTTTTATACCTTCAACCTTTGAAGTAAATTTAGTTGAAAGAAAGTCTGTGACTCATCCAAAAGCTTAAATTTAAAGGTTAATTGATACTTTATTTAGCGCAAGAGACGCTTTTAACTTTAAAGATCTACAATTTATCTCTAAAATGACAAATATTAATTGTTTTATGTAGGGTGATAGGTTGTGACTCAAAAGATTAAGCTACATACTTCTTTTGCTGAGCGTAAAAAACAACATCGGATTACCGATAGAGTACGTGGTTGGGGCAAAGGAGTTAAAGATAAAGCAATTTTTAGTAAAAATCTTCTCTACCCAGGCTTTATTGGCGCTTGGCTCTCTATGGGTCTTTTATATCTTATTGTAACTTTATTACCTTATAGGCTAACTTTAAGCTTAGGCCGGGTAATTGGCCGTTTAATTCCCAAATTTGTCAAAAGCCGTCAATATGTCACCAAACGCAATTTGGAGCTAGCCTTCCCACAGTTAAGTAATAAAGAGCGTTTAGAGCTTGAAAAGAAAATCTATGAAAACTCTGGCATGGCCATCTTTGAGACCGGCATGGCCTGGTTTTGGTCAGATAAAAGAGTTTTAAAACACGCCTTTTGTGATGAAAAAGAGCTAGAAAAAGCCCGTGAACTTGCTAAAAATAATGAGCGAGTCTTAGTTTTAACCTGTCATATGGTAACTTTAGAGCTTATGGCGCGCATCTATGCTTTATTAATTAAAGGCGGCGTTGGCGTCTATCGTCCCTCAGATCATCCGGTTTTTGAGTATATGCAAGTTAAAGGTCGCCTTAAAAGTAATGTGGCCTTAGTCGATCGTGATGATCCACGCTCAATTATTAAAGCGCTTATGCAAGGTTATCCTATTTGGTATGCCCCAGATCAAGACTATGGTAAAAAAGCTGCCGTCTTTGTACCCTTTTTTGGCGTTGACAAGGCTGCCTCCATTACCGCTACGCGCGATTTAGCTAAGGTTCGAGGCGTTAGAGTACAGCCTTCTTGGACGGTTAGAGAAAAAGATGGTTATCATCTCTATGTCAAAGATCCTTTAGAGAATTTCCCAGGCGAGGATGAAGTCTTAGATATCACTAGGATTAATAAAATCATTGAAGATATGATCTCCCTTGCGCCTGAGCAATATTTGTGGATGCACCGGCGCTTTAAAACCCGCCCTGAAGGTGAGCCTACACGCTACCCTGATCTTGAGTAAGGGGGAGAATGCTATGCAAGAATATCAAAATCTTCTAAAAACTTTAAAAGCCTCTCTTTTAAAAGGCCTTCTTTTAGGCCTTGGGGCCATGTTTTTAAGCTCTTGTGCCACCGAGGCTGAAATTGCCGCGGCCAATAAAATTGTGACCGCCACCGAAACTGAAGTTATAGGCTGTACTTTTTTAGGTAATGTTGACACCGGAGCGCGAGGGACTATCAATAATGCCCGTTTTGAGCTAAAGCTTGATGTAAGTGCCTTAGGGGGAACCCATTTAGTGGAAACTCACGCTTACTCGGCCTTAATTGGTTTTTATCCAGACTTTGGAGTGGCCCTTTCAGGTCGTGCTTATTGGTGCCCAGAAGGTAAAGGCCCTATTGTCTCAAGCAAAAAGGCCTTTTTAGATACCCCCACAGAAAATTTGCGCATGTATGAGGGTATTCACGATTAACTAACTATCACTTCCAAAAAGACGCGTCCAGATCTTCTCTACCACCGCACACTCAGGAGGTCTATCCTCCATAGCGACAATGCGCGGGAGAGCGGCTAAAGATACGCGATGGTAATAGCCTCTTATGGCAAGATAAGCGTCTTTTAGAACTTTAACCTCAGATTTAGGTAAAATTCCCAAACGCGAGCATTCATCTAAAATACGCACATTATCAGACCACAAGACCATATCGGAATATTTTGAAGCATTGCGAAGTAATAAATACTGCGCGATAAACTCAATATCTACCATGCCACCGCGACCTTGCTTTAAATCAAAAAGTTTAGCATTACCCCGGTCTAAATGATCCCGCATTTTGCGACGCATCTCGATGACATCTTGGCGAAGTTTTTCTTCATCACGAGGTCTTCTTAAAACTTCATCCCGAATTTGATTGAAGCGATAGATAACCTTTCTTGAACCTGCGATCGGGCGGGCACGCACTAAAGCCTGATGCTCCCAAGTCCAAGCACGATTTTTCTGATAGTCCTCAAAACCTTTAGTATCAGCCACCAACATGCCAGAGTCTCCATCTGGGCGCAAGCGCATATCAAGATCGTATAACACGCCACCTGACATACGAGTAACTGACAAATGCAATAATCTTTGCACTAGCTTTTGATAGAACATTGAGCTTGGAATACTTTGCTCACCGTCGGTCATACCATCGTCTTCGTCACGAATAAAGACCATGTCCAAATCAGACTTATAACCAAGCTCAAGCCCGCCTAACTTGCCATAACCAATAATAGCAAAGCCAGGATCATCTACCGTACAACCTTTAGGAGATCCAAAGCGTTTTACGGTTTGATTCCAAGCTAAGATGGCAAGCTCACGAATCAAAGCTTCTGCAAGCCAGGTTAAACTATCTGAGATCTTCATTAAAGGCAGACTCTCGGCGCGATCTGACATGGCAATGCGCAAAACCATAATCTTTTTGAAAAGTCTAAGCTCCTCCATCTGACTTTCAAGATCATCTGGATTGATGCGCAATAATCTTTCATTAAGCCAAGATAAATATTCATCAGGTCGAGGCGGAGCCTTAAAGTAATGCGGCGCAATTAACTCATCTAATAAGATAGGATGCGCAGAAATTAAACCACCTGCAAATTCATTTTCATTAAGTAAATTTACAAGACGCTTACAAGCCTGAGAATTTTCGGCTAAAAGTTGCAAATAAGTAGTTCTTAATGACACCTTTTCAATTAAGGTTGCAACTTTATTAAATAAAGCTGGAGCATTTTTATGGACACACACAAGCTTTATTAATGAAGGCATAAGTCTAAGTAAGGTCTCACGCCCCACAGGCCCCATCGGAAGACGGGCAGTAGTCTTGCGCAAATCCACAATATTGCGTGCTAAATCTAAAGCGCCTTTAGGATCTTTCATTAAAGGCTCAAGATAGACTACCATCTCCTCAGCCTGTAGCGTTGACTCCCAAAGCTCAATGCCCTCTCTTGAGTGCGAATCGTGCTCTTCATTATCCTCACGCATCACCTTACAAAATTCAGCTCTAACCTCGCCCATCACCTCACTAAGCTCTAAGGTTAACTCCTCATAAGATGAGCAATTCATGGCAAGGTATAATCTTGTGCGATCTTTCTCTTTAGAAGGTAGGGTTTGTGTTTGCTGATCTGCAATTTCCTGCAGGACATTTTCAAGACGCCTTAAATACAAGTAATTAGCATCAAGCATACTGCACACATCGGCAGGCAATAAATTAAAGCGCTCTAAATGCCTAAGCGTCTTTCGTAAATTACGCTCTTGAAGCTCAGCAATTCTGCCGCCTCTCATCAACTCAAAGACCTGCACGATAAACTCAAGCTCACGAATACCCCCGGAGCCTAATTTAAAATTATCATGCAATTGACGCCGTCTTACTTCAGCTTCAATCATATGCTTTAATTTGCGCAAAGACTCAATAGCCCCAAAATCTAAATAGCGTCTATAGACAAAGGGACGTAACATCTCAATAAACTCAGGGCCGTAATTGCCAAAGTCTTGGTAATTGCCCAAAAGTTTTGCTTTAACTAAAGCATAGCGCTCCCAAGTGCGACCTTGCGTTTCATAATAGACTTGAAGTGAATCAAAAGAACCGACTAAAGGGCCTGCATCGCCAAAGGGGCGCAAACGCAAATCAGTACGATAGCAAAAAGAATCGGCAGTATTATCAGATAAAAGATTGCCAAGTCTTTGTACGACTTTAGTGAAGTATTCTTGATGAGTTAAAGAGCGGGTGCCACCTTGCGTTTGCCCATCGTAAGGGTAAGCACAAATTAAATCGATATCTGAGGAGAAATTAAGCTCACCGCCACCTAATTTTCCCATGCCTAAGACTAAAAGGGGCATTCTCTTGCCCTCTTTATCTAAAGCATCACCAAAGGTGGGTTTTAAGCCCTCCCGCACCACTTCAATGGTGCGCATTACGATCTCTTCGGCTAAATTTGACAGCGCCACAAAGGTTTCTTCAATATCAGATCTACCCGTAAGATCACGCCAGGCGATCATCACCATGCGCGTTCTTCTTAAAATCCTAAGCCTTTTTTTAAGCTCAGCATCATTTAAGCCTGGGATGATAGTTTCAAGGACTGCCTCTTTAGGATCTAAGGATAGAACCTCACTTTCAAGGAAACCTTGATTGATTAACTCAAGACATTGTTTAGGATATTGAATGAGTGTTTTGGCAATAAACTCAGACATTCCTAAAACATAAATAAAATCATCCCTTAAACTTAATTGCTCAAACACCTCTTGGTCTCTTAGCTCTAAGCGCTTTAAAAAATTTTGCGCCTCCTCTAAAAGCTCTCCTGAAAGCTTAGGCAAATTCTTAGGATTAGGTCTTATTTCACGTTTTTTAACCATAAGCTTAGGTACGCATATTAGTGCGCACTACCTCATCTAATAAACTTAACAAAGCACGAATTCTAAGTGGCAACATATAAGATCCAGTAAGCATTAAAGTGGTTCTAACCTCTTCTTTAGCACTTTCAAGATCTAGCTTTTCATGCTGTACCATAGCTAAAGTTAATTCATCGCCTAAATCTCTAAAATAACGGGATAACTCTTTTAAGTTGCGTCTCGTTTTTTTCACAAATTTTTGATAACGCTTAAAAGCACCGCTATCGTTTATCACATCGTCTAATTCATCGATTTCATAGAGATTTTCTAAAGCCTTGCGCAAAAGACTTAAGGTATAGCCTATATAACCTAAAAACATCGGGTTTTTCTTAATTAAGAAGAGGCCTAATAGAGTTTCAAAGCTCTTTAGCGTAGTTAGGATATAGCGATGTAAATCAGATTGTGCTTTATCTGGTAATTCAATGACATTGCGCTCTTGACCGCGTAACACTAAGGTTGCACGGTGCATCTTGGAAAATGGCTCTAAGGTTAAAGGCAATCTTCTGTCCTTAAAAGCCTTTAGAAGTGAAATAAAGGACAATAATTGTCTTGAACTATCAAGTGAGGTCTCTTTTAACTCCACCTCAAGCTCATTTATCTTACAATCATTTGAGGAGGATTTAATTTCGCCCTCATCTAAACACACCTCAAAAACACAAGCAAAAGCCTTTAAAATTAAAGAAGTACGTTTGAAGTTAATTTGACAGACTGGGACTAATTGTGAGCTTATTTGAAGAGGGTCGATATCCTCTGCAAAAATACTTTTTTCAAATAAGGTTAAATCAGGCTTAGTTAATTTCTCATCTATTTTTAGATTAAACTCACTTCTTTTGTGTAGCCCACCTAAATTCTCCTCGCGCATCTTTAAAGTTTGCTCAACGTAAGTATCAGTGCGACGAATTCTTAAACCAGCCCCTCTTTTAAATAAAAATTGCTCAGGGGTGTCAAAATAGGTATTTTGGAGATCTTCTGTTTTATAGTCAGAAATTTCCCCGATCCCAAGTAGAGCCTCTTTAAGATCTTCAATCTTGCCCACAACTCCGAATTTAAGTTCAATTTCTAGATCTTGCATAAATACCCCTTATCTTCTCTAAATTACCTTGCCATAAAAAGCACATAACTTGATTGTAGCACGCCTTAAGACTTAAATATGTCAAGAAAATTTAAATGAAAGCCGATAAAAAAAGGCTTTTTTGTAAAATCTGCTAAAATAAGCCAACTTAATTATTATTTAGGTTCAAATTTTATGATCCGCTTAAAAATTTGCTCTCTTATAGCTCTAACTTTAGGTTTTTTCTCTTTAAGCTTACATGCAGCTGAGGTTGAAAATGCCCAACTTTCTCAAATTGCAAATGAAGTAGCCTTAGAAAATCAAGAGGCGGCAACTTCTACTACTAATCGCAATAACCCTACCTCTAATGTTGCTGTAAGTGCTAATCAAAATGCCGCCCAAGTTGCGCAAGAGAATGCAACTGAGGCACAAGAGAATATCCCCACCCCTGATGCTAATGGTTTTTATGAAGGGGCTAAAGTTTATGTTTCAGATCTAAATCGCATTTGGACAAGATCAGGTCCTGGTACTCAATACCGCATTACAGATTCAAAGCGCATTGGTGATGAGTTAACTTTTATTTCCTACTCTCAAGATGGCAATTATGTGCGTTTAAAAGATAGTGACAATAAGATTGTGTGGATGGATTTAACCACCGTCCAAGCGCAAAAGTGCGGCTATCTTTTAGAGGAAGATTTAAGATCTGAAATTAAAGACTTACAGTCTAAATTAAATAATTATGACAGTGAGCTTGCCAAAGAGTTAAAACAAGTAAAAGCCCGCCTTGAAAGAGTTGAAAAAGAAAATGCCGGGATGGCACAGGCTATAGCTCAAAAGGATGAAACTATCGCCAATCTTGATGAAATGCGCCGTGATTATGCTGACAAGCTTGAAACTAAAGAGCTTGATATGCAAATGCGCTGGTGGTTACAAGGTGCGGTCATTGCCCTGGCAGGTGCTATTGTCGGCATCATCTTTATCTATATTCCACGTCCAAATCGCAAAGTAAAACGCGAAAGATATTAAAGCTTACCTAAAAAGCCCAAAAGCCTTTTTTAATTAAACTTAAGGCTTGGGGTTTAATTTTTTAGCACCTCTCCACCAAGTCACTCTTTTCTTAAGCTTTTTTGTGAATTTTATGTAAAAACTTGAGGCAAAGCTCAAATCAAATCAAAGCTGTCATATAATTAACTTTAAGGGATTGAGACTTTAGATTTTGGTGGTTTATGCAAGTTTATTTAGTAGGTGGTGCGGTACGTGATGAGCTTTTAGGCATTAAAGGCTCCGATCGTGATTATGTTGTAGTAGGCTCAAGTATTGAGGAAATGAAAGCCTTAAAATATCAACAAGTAGGGCATGATTTTCCTGTATTTTTACACCCCACTACCCATGAAGAATATGCTCTTGCCCGCACTGAGAAAAAAAATGGTGTGGGCTACACCGGCTTTATTTGTGATTTTAGTCCCACGATTACTTTAGAAGAAGATTTAAAACGCCGTGATCTCACCATCAATGCCATCGCCCAAGACAGTATGGGCAATATTATCGACCCTTTTAATGGGGTTAAAGATCTCAATCACAAAATCCTCCGCCATGTCTCTGAGGCCTTCAGTGAAGATCCGCTTCGCGTGCTACGCGTAGCCCGCTTTCATGCCAAGCTCTATCACCTAGGCTTTAATATTGCACCCCAAACTTTAACACTCATGCATAAAATGGCAATTTCAGGAGAGCTTAAAGCCTTAACAGCAGAGCGCGTTTTTACTGAAATTCAAAAGGCTTTAACCACTAAAAATCCTGAAATGTTCTTTTATACCTTACATGAGGTGGGGGCTTTAAAATATATTCTCCCGGAAGTTGATGCTTTATATGGCGTACCAGGGCCTATTAAATGGCACCCAGAGGTTGACACCTTTGTGCATACCATGATGACTTTAAAAGCTGTAAGCGCGCTTACCGATGATCCTAAAACGCGTTTTGCCATGCTCTTGCATGATATTGGCAAGGCCTTAACCCCCAAAGAGTTTTGGCCTCATCACAGAAAACACAATGTTTTAGGTTTAGAGCCACTTAAAGCTTTATGCTCAAGACTTAGAGTGCCTAATGATTATGCAGACCTAGCTTATGTGGTAGTGCTCTACCACAATGATTTTCATAATCTACAAGCCCTAGGAGCAAAAGGTATCGTCAGACTTTTTGAGTCAATTGATGCCTATAGACGTGAAAATCGCCTCTTGCCTTATCTTTATTGCTGTAAAGCCGACTTTTTAGGCCGCAAAGGTTTTGAATCTTTGCCCTTCCCGCGCTTTGAAACCGCACTTGAGATGTTTAATTTAACTAAAGGCGTTAAAGCACAGGAATTTGTCAAACGCGGTCTTAAAGGTGAGCAAATTGGACAGGCTATGCATCAAAGACGTATTGATATTTTAAATGAATATATCAAAACCCTCCCTGAAGGCTTGCTTGTTGACAACACGCCACCTACGCCAATCGATCAAGGAGTTTTACCGCTTAAAGAGAAATAAAGATTTTAAAGAAAAAAGTCATGGGGTAAACTTAAAGCTTACCCCAAAATGTTAAGCATAAGCGATATAAAGCAAGATCCCGCCTAAGATTAAGCGATAAATCACAAAAATTGCCATTCCAGATTTAGCAATATATTTCATGAAAAAGTGGATCACGCTTATGGCGGTGACAAATGAGATAACCGCACCAATTAACATTTCAACGGTATTAGCTCCCACAAGTTCAGGAGCTTCTGCAATCTTAATACCCTCAAGTAAGGCTGAGGCTAAAATAATTGGAATTGCTAAAAGAAAGCTAAAGCGTGCGGCAGCCTCCGGGCGCATACCACAAAAAAGCCCTGCGGTTAAAGTAATACCTGATCTTGAAGTGCCAGGAATTAAAGCAATCGCTTGAGCAAAACCAATTAAAAGTGCCTGTTGTAAGGTCATCTGTCTTAAACTGTCTGCTCTTTGGCCTTGAATTTTAACTAAAGTGCGCCAGCACAATTTACGATTAACCCATGAGGCCACACCTAAAAGCAAACCAAAGATAATTGTCGTCCAGGCAATGATTTTTATCGATCTTGCAACCGTTGAGACATAACTTTCAAGTAGCAAGCCTGCAATACCTGCGGGGATGGTGGCAATAATTAAATACCAACCAATGCGACTTACCGGACCATTTTTTCTTTTAAAAATAGACTCAATCGTATAGGTTGCAATTTGTACTAAATCGCTAATATAATAAATGACTACCGCAAGTAATGTTCCAACATGCACAGCAACATCAAAGGCCAAACCCTGATCTGGCCAGCCTAAAAGTTGACTTGGGAAAATTAAATGCGCGCTTGATGAGACGGGTAAAAATTCAGTTAAGCCTTGGATTAAGGCCAAGGCTACGATATATGTAAGAGGCACGATGCGTCCTTAAAACTTTAATCCCAATTTGGAACTTGACGAGAAAAATCAAAATCAACTTTGCTAACGCGCATTTTCTCTGGCAAGCGTGGAGCCATCTCCGTCCAAATCTCACTTATAGCAATGTTAAGTAAAGGATGTACGATAGTATTGTCAATTTCACACAAAGGACATAAGACAAAAGGATAGTCTTGAATATCGTGACGTGGCACCTTGCAAGGGGTGGTGGTTACTAAATTGCCAAATAATAAAATATCAATATCTAAACGGCGCTTTAAACCAAAATTTGTGCCATTGTGGAACATAAGCTCTGTGCCTGCTTTGTTCTCAATTTTTTCAATTTCAGACAAAAGCTCTTCTAATGACAGCTCAGTATCTCCACCTACTACCATATTATAGTAATCAGGCTCAGCCTCACGAATAGCTCTACTTTGCCACACTGAGGACATTACAAAATTAGAAAATAACTTGGAAAGCTGCTCTTTTGCAAAAAGAATAGCATTTTCGCGATCTAAATTTGAGCCTACACCCAAATACACCTTAGTTAACATTGTAGATCCCTCAAAGTACGTGTTATTTCAATCCCAACGCCTGCAGTATGAGCTACAGCTTGAGTTTTAGTAAGTCGCAAGGTAACTTGCTTAGGTTTAAAGTTCTTTAAAATTAAAGCACAAAGCTCATGGGCTAATGTTTCAAGCAATAAAGCTTTACGCTCTTTAATAAAATCTTCAACAAAAGTGGCAACTTGCGCATAATTAATGCTCAAAGATAAATCGCCACTCTCCCCTGCCTCTTTAAGGCTGTGTTCCATCTTAATATCAACGATAAGTTCTTGTTCTTGGACGCGCTCATTAGGCAAAATGCCAATAATACAATTAACTTTAAGCGCGTTGATAAAAATAGTATCCATTACATTGCCTTAAGCTCAGATAAAGGCCAACGAGGGAAAACCTCAACCCCTAAATCTTTAACCTGCCCTGCTTTAAAGCGCAACATCCCAGCTAAAGCAATCATGGCCCCATTGTCAGTACAAAATTGCGGACGCGCAAAGAAGGCTTTGCCGTGACGCTTTTGCATCATCTCTGACAGAGAACTTCTAATCGTGCTATTTGCCGACACACCACCTGCAACTACTAAGGTATTAAGCCCGGTAATTTTTAAGGCACGCTTGCATTTAATGCATAAAGTATCAGCTACTGCATCAGTAAAGCATCTTGCAATATTCGCTTTATCATGTTCAAGATCTAAACTTGCCTTTACTGCATTCAAAACTGCTGTTTTTAACCCAGCAAAGCTAAAATCGCAATTAGCCCGATCTGCCATAGGGCGTGGGAAATGATAGGCACTACTATCCCCGTTTTGCGCCAATTTCTCTAAGGCCGGGCCTCCTGGATAAGGAAGTCCTAAAAGTTTGGCACTTTTATCAAAGGCCTCACCTGCCGCATCATCAACAGATTGACCTAAAAGCTCATAGACACCAGGTTTATCCACCCTAATTAACATCGTGTGTCCACCTGAGACTAAGAGGGCGACAAAAGGAAAAGTTGGCGGATTTTCCTCAAGCATAGGGGCAAGTAAATGCCCTTCCATATGATGCACAGGAACTGCAGGAATTTTTAGCGCATAAGCTAAAGCTCGAGCTTCCATAGCCCCTACTAAAAGTGCACCAATAAGACCAGGTCCTGCAGTATAGGCTATAGCATCTAGATCTTCTAATTGCATTGAAGCCTCATCTATAACCTGATGGACTAAGGGGACTACTCTTTTGATATGGTCTCGCGAGGCTAATTCTGGGACAACACCACCATATTCTGCATGCATCGCAATTTGCGTGTGCAAGGCATGAGCGATTAATCCTTCTTTATCATCATAAATGGCAACTCCTGTTTCATCACAAGAGCTTTCAATGCCTAAAACTCGCATATTTCTGACCATCAAATTTGAACACAAAAGTGCATTTTAGCAAAAATTAGCGCCTTGCACATGAAAAAATCTTGGGGGAACGGCCCAAAAAAGCCAAATTAGGCCTTGGTGTTTACCAAAAGAAGTGGTATAATCGCGGCGTTTCTTTATCCGCCAAACAATTTTTATATTTTTGGCTATTTGTTTTTATAAGTGAGGTGGTTTTCCACATGCCAGTCATTAAAGTACGTGAGAACGAGCCGTTCGACGTAGCCTTGAGACGCTTCAAGCGCTCCTGCGAGAAAGCCGGTATTTTAGCCGACGTAAGAGCACGCGAATTCTATGAGAAGCCAACAACTGTGCGCAAGCGCGCCAAGGCTTCTGCTATCAAGCGCCACGCCAAGAAGATGGCCCGCGAAAATGCGCGCCGTACAAGGCTTTACTAATCACGCACTGTCGTAAGACATGGCTGTTTAGTCTAGTTTTGTTAAAAAGCGCGAGCTTTTTACGCTTGTTCTAGAACAAAAAACTAAAAGCAGGGCCAATTTTAGGCCCTGTTTCCTTTTTAAGACTTACAGATTTTAGATGAGAGGAATAAAGACATTTCCTCATCGCTTAACTTTAAAGTCTCACATCTTCCAAGCTTAGTTGGAATTACATAGACAATCTTACCCTCCCGCACCTTTTTATCATGATGCATACGAGATAAGTAATCTTGAGCACTCATACCCTTTGGTGAGTCAATGGGAAGATTACAGGCTTTAAGTAACTCTTGAATACATACTAATTGAAGATCGGTAAGCTTGCCTTGGGCATGGGCATAAATACAGGCAATATTCATTCCCACCGCCACCGCTTCACCGTGTAGATAAGTACCAAAGCCCAAATAAGCTTCAATGGCATGACCGAAAGTGTGACCTAAATTTAAAATCGCTCTTAAACCATGCTCTTTTTCATCTTGAGCTACGACTTCGGCCTTGATCTCACAGCAGCGTTTTACAATATAAGAGAGGGTCTCTACATCGGCATTAAGCAAGCTTTCTTTTCTTTCATAAAGATAATTAAAAAACTCATGATCGTAGATAATGCCGTATTTTATGACCTCAGCTAAACCTGCACTGACCTCCCTTGTAGGCAAAGTTTTTAAGCTCTCTAAATCTGCTATAACACACTTTGGCTGATAGAAAGTGCCAATCATATTCTTACCTAAAGCATGATTAATTGCAGTTTTACCACCTACAGAGGAGTCCACCATCGCAAGTAAAGTGGTTGGAATTTGCACAAAGCTTATACCTCTTTGATAGGTTGAAGCAGCAAAGCCTGTGATATCCCCCACTACTCCGCCACCTAAAGCAATTAAAGCTCCATCTCTTGAAAAGCCATGCTCTAAAAGTGAGGTCATAACCTGCATATAACTTTCAACAGTTTTATATTGCTCACCATCTTTAAGTGCACAAAGACTTACTTTAAAGCCTGCACTTTCTAAGTTTTCCTTTAAAGCCTCAAAATAAAGCGGAGCTATAGTCTCATTGCTTACTACCATAAGCTCATGCACTTTAGGTAAGGATTGTTTAATTAAAGTTGCACAATCTATTTTTGAGCCTATAGCAATAGGATAGGATCTTTCTTTTAAATCAACATGTAAAGTTTGCATAATTCAACCTAATATAAAGAGCTTTCAAGATATGCAATACAAGAGTTTAAATCATGGGCACTTGTATCAACACAAATATGGCACATCTGCCTAAATAAAGGATCTCTTAAGTTGAAGATCTCTGAAAGTTTTTGCTTTTGATCTTTATCTTGCGCAATCATGGGGCGATTTTGATCACCTGCCACGCGTAAAAATTGCGTATCAACTGGGCAATAAAGATAGACGCAGGTAGTGTTTTCAATAATTTTTTGGCGATTTTCAGCGCGTAAAATAATCCCGCCCCCTCCTGAGATAACACACAAGTTATGATTATTTTCAAGGATTTCTTGTAAAACCTGACTTTCAATATCGCGAAAACCACTTTCCCCTTGTTCTTTGAAGATTAAAGGGATCTTTTTCCCACTTTTCTTTACAATTTCCTCATCGACATCAATAAACTTGACGTTTAAACTTAAAGAAAGCTTTAAACCTAAAGTGCTTTTACCAGATCCCATCGGACCTACTAAAAAAATGGGTTGTTTTAACTTAGCTTTTTGATCATTTAAAATTTGCATTACTGAACTATTCCTTAAATATTGGCGATGCTAAGTGTTAGAATATGAGCTTAAATTAAATCACGCAAGAGGTATTGAGTGCTTTTTAAAATTGTATCCATAGCTTTTTGGTCAGGAATGTTTGCTATGTCTGTAGGTGGCGCATCAATTGCAGCCATGTACTACAACACGCTTGAAGAATTACCTGACGTACAAGAATTAAAGAAAGTAAGCTATGAAATTCCAATGCAGGTCTACTCCAAAGACTATAAGCTTTTAGGAGAATTTGGTGAGCACAAACGCTTTCCGGTAAGTTTAAATGAAATTCCCCTAAAACTTCAGCAGGCTTTTCTTGCTATTGAAGATTCGCGTTTTTATGAACACTCAGGTATCGATCCTATTGGTATTGCCCGTGCTGTATTAGTTGCCATTACTAATGCACAAGCCTCACAGGGTGCAAGTACCATCACACAACAAGTAGCGCGTAACTTCTTTTTAACAAGAGATAGAACCATTGAAAGAAAGATTAAAGAGATCTTTATTTCCTGGCGTATTGAACAAGTTTTAACCAAAGATGAAATTTTAGAGCTTTATTTAAATAAGATTGCCTTGGGGCATCGGGCCTTTGGAGTGGTTGCAGCTGCCCAAGTTTACTATGGCAAAGAGCTTAAAGATCTCACCTTAGCTGAGATGGCTACCATTGCAGGCTTGCCAAAGGCCCCTTCAACCTTAAATCCAATCACCAACCCCAAGCGCGCTCAAGAGCGTCGCCACTTAGTTTTAGGTCGCATGTTAACTTTGGGTTTTATCAATGATCAAGAGTACCAAGAAGCAGACAGTGCTCCTTCTAAAACTTATTATCATGAAACCCCAGTTGATGTCTTTGCCCCTTATGTTGCAGAAGAGGCGCGTTTATTTGCCCTGGATAAATTAGGTGAAAGTGCCTATGTCGATGATATTAAAGTTATCACCACGGTGCGCTCTGATTATCAAGATTTTGCAAATTATGCAGTCTTCAAAGGGGTTACCGACTATGACACAAGGCATGGCTATCGTGGGCCAAAACTTAACACCCAAGATTTAAAAGATTTTGATAATTCACTCAATGCTATTCAAGATCTTCTAACTAGAGAGGATGATTATCGTTTTATAAAACCTGCTTTAATAAGTGAGGTTAACGATGAGCTTAAAAGCATTAGCGTTATAAGACGTGATTTATCAACTGAGGTTTTACCTTGGGAGAGTATCTCCTGGGCCCGTCAATTTAAAGGTGATAGCAATCAAGGGCCTGCGCCTAAAGTGCCTTCAGAATTTGCCAAAGTAGGCGATCTTATCTACACCTTTGTTGATGAAGAAGGCAATACTAAACTTACCCAATTGCCAGATGTGGAAGCGGCCTTAGTCGCGCTTAATCCTTACACTGGTGAAATTGAAGCTTTAGTGGGCGGCTATGATTTTGCCAAGAGTAAATTAAATCGTGCCTTTCAAGCTTTAAGACAAACCGGTTCTAACTTCAAGCCTTTCTTGTATTCAGCCGCAGTTGCCAAAGGCATTGCCGTAAACTCTGCGCTACAAGATATGCCAATTAAAACTTGGGACCCTGGTTCTCTTACTTGGTGGCAGCCTAAAAATAGTCCTAATCGCTACGATGGGATTATGACTTTGCGCGAGGGCTTGGCTAAATCGAAAAACGTAGTTTCCATTCGTTTAATGCGCCAAGTAGGTGTGCCAAACTTTGTTGAACATTTAAAGAAATTTGGCATTGACGTGCCTAAATTCCAACAAAGTGAATCTATGGCCTTAGGCAGTGTCGAGCTTACCCCCATTCAAACAGCCACCGGCTTTGCCACCTTTGCCAATGGAGGTTTCAGATTAAGCCCTTATATCGTCTCTGAAATTTATAAAGGCGATGAGCTTATCTACAAGGCCGAAGAGAAAATTGCTGATCCTCAAAGTGCAGATCGTGTCATAAATGGCATACCTTTAATGTACGATGAAAACATCCCAGAAGATCCTAAGAGTTACCCACAAGTGCTCTCTCACGGTCATGCTTTTATCGTAGCAGATCTACTACGCTCTGTAATTTATGGCGGTCAAGGTATTCAAGGTCGCTATTGGGGCACCGGAGGTCGTGCACATCGTATCACCGGGCGTGATGATCTCTATGGCAAAACCGGTACGACTAATGATGTCCATGATGCGTGGTTCTCAGGCTTTAATCGAAACTTAGTGGCCACTGCCTGGATGGGTTTTGATAATAGCCGTAATTTAGGCTATTCAAGAGTCACCGGCCCTGAAGGTGGCGCTTATTCTGCACTACCTATTTTTGCCGAGTTCTTCAAGCGCGCCCAAGAAGGTGTGGAAAGCTCACCTTTAATTAGGCCAAAGAGCGTCATCTCAAGGGCTAATCAATATGGCCTTTACGATTGGGTCTTAAAAAATAGCTCCATTATTGATGAAGGTAATGGCGTATCTGAAGGTGATAGCACCGAAAGTTCAAGTGATCCTTCATTAGATGACTCAATTTTCTAAGTTACTTGCGATCTAGGCTTAAGCCTAGATCGCATTTTTGACTAAATTATTTTCTAAGCCCCACTTTTAAAACACTTTCACCTTTAAATCCAAAGGGAGTAATTGACGATGTTTTCTAGAATTAGCTTCTATTAAATATTTAAAAATTCTTGAAAAAGTGACTTATATCTTAAAGTTATCATAATCATAGCTTTACTGTGCTCCTTCCCAATTCCACGTTCTGTGAATACTAAAATCTCAAAATAAACTTATCTGCAAATTTAAAATCGAAAGTCGCTCCCGATTTTATCTTTAAGCTAATCTATTTTACGCAAGATATATAAGGACATAAGTCCCAAGCAAAAAACTAAGCTTGCCGTAAAAATAAACATCCCCCGCAATCCACATAAGGTTGCAACCATGCCCAACACTCCAGGGCCAAGTAACAATCCACTATAGCCTAGAGTTCCCACAAAGGAAATTGCCTTACCTTGATTAGCACCTGAAATCCTTGCCGTCTCTGAGAGCATCACCGGGACCACATTAGCAATGGCAAGCCCACAGATAAAAAAGCCTACTACCATTAAATAAGCATTCTCACTTGAAGCAATCGTCACTAAACTTACACACGCAATGATAGCTCCACCTACGATAAGTTTAGTAGCCCCAATGCTTGTAACTAGACTATCGCCTTTAAAGCGCATAACGGCAATGGCAATTTGATAGGCTAAATACCCAACTGAGGCAATGGTAATATCCACTGCGGCATTATTAATTAAATATACCGCTGACCAGTCATAAATCATGCCTTCGGTTAAATACATAATAAGACAGATAAGCCCAATGATTAAAACAGGGAAGGTCAAATAAGAAGGCCTTAAGCTTTTTTTAACCACAGTCTCTTGGATTTTGTCAGGACTTTCTTCATGATTTGCAACGCCTGTACCATGGGTATTAATTAACTTGCCATAATAGTAGAAAAGTAAAACTACACAGATAAAAGCTAAAATTAAAGTTAAATAAAAGGTATGTAAACCAAAATGCAAAGACAAAGCACAAAAAAGTGCGGAAGTAATACAGCCTACAGCATACCAAGCATGGAAAGAGGACATTAAATGCCGTCCTGCTTCCTCTTCAACATAAGCCCCATGAATATTATTTGCAACATCAAAAAGACCTAAGGACATACCCCATAAAAGCACACAAATATAGGCTAAAACTAATTGTAAATGCTCGTGCGATAAACCATTCATCCCCAAAGCCACACCAAGACAGGCCATTAAAATTAAAGGCTTGATACCAAAACGGGCTGCAAGCTTTCCGGTAAAGGGCATCAGTAGCACCGCGCCTAAACCATAGCAGAGAATTAACGAAGCATAGTGCATCGCATTTAAATCAAGCCTCTCTTTTACATAAGGCATGATGGAGGCCCAAGGCGAGGTCATAATACCTGCTGAAAAGAATGCGCAACGGGTGGCAATACGAGAATAGACAAACTCGTATTTAGTCATGCGACTTTGATGAGGTTTTACTCTGTGACTTAAAACACCAACTAATCTTAATATAAAAAAATAAATCCAGTTATTTGCTTGTTTTGACATAGTCTTCCTAAAACTTCTTTATTTAATAGGGATGCACTGCAAACTGATTTAGCACTTACTTTAAATCTGACAAAGTTTTTATTTCTAAAGTCATTTAAATTGCCAAATCTACCCCAAGCTCTAAACTTACTCTACAAAACATCCCTCAAGGTGAACTTAAATTTTAAGTGTTGTGAGAATATGTTCTTTAACTTTTTTACTATTAACTCCAATACAAATCTTCTTTAAAGGTAAATCTTTAAAGTTATCATCTGGAATTGGCATTTTTGATAAAGGAATTAAGGTTTGACCATAAGTAAAACCTGCAAGTGAGACGCGTACCGGTTTTTCAATTACCTTAAAGCTCTCTTCATGGCAAAGATACTCAATAGTTAGCGCATCATGCATCGCCATGCCATAAAATCCTTCATCTTTAAGTGAGAAATCAAGATAAACCTTGGCAATATCACCTAAAAACTTATCATGAAGAGCCGCAATTTCCTCACCTGTAATTAATACTTCATAAGTGACATCTAAAGGTACGATAACTGTTTCAAGATTAGCGCGCATTACCTGATCTGCAGCTTCTGGATCTTTCCAGATATTAAACTCTGCAAAATTGGACATGTTACCCGTGTGTCCATTAAAACCAAAAGCACCACCCATGATGACAAGCTTTTTAATAAGCGGAATAATTTCAGGACACAAATTAAAAGCTAAGGCCAAATTAGTCAAAGGACCAATAGCAACTATTGTCACTTCATGCGGATGAGCCTTGAAGGTCTCAATTAAAAATTGCACGGCATTTTGCTTGGTATCAGCATCAAAAGGATTTTCATAGCAACCACCCATCCCGTCACTGCCATGCACATCCGTAATAGGATCAGAAGGCTCAATTACTAATCCCCGGCTCGCTCCCTTGGAAACAGGAGCTTCAAGGCCATAATGCTTACAAAAAAGTTTGGCATTTTTAGTTGCCATATCTGCTGTCACATTACCATTGACCGTGGTGATCCCCAAAATCTTTTGGGTTAACATGCCATAGCGAATGGCAAAAGCATCATCAATGCCAATATCTGTATCAATAATAATCTTTTCCATTACTCTCTCCTACTCCACGGTATACTTTGACTTTTGCAATTGAGCTAAAACTGCAAATACAACGAACACGACACCGCAGACAATAAAGCACACTGAAGCAGAACCGCCACCTGTAAGGGTTGAGATTAATGAATAACCCCAAGGAGTCACCATGGCACCGATGTTACAGCCAATTAACATAAAGGAAGTTACCATCACCGTTGAAGCATTTACAGAAAGTTTGCCTACCATGCTGAAGATATAAGCAATAATTAAAGGATAAGCCAAACCATTTAAAACGCAGGAGACGGTAACCATAAACATATTAGGGCTTATGGCTAAAAGCACACAGGATAAGGCCGTGGCAATTAAACCTAATTGCAATGAATAGAACTTAAGCTTTGCATAAAGGAAACCAAAAACACAGCCACCTGCCATAGAACAGAAAGCTAAAGCAGTAAATAGACCATTAACATACTCAGGATCAGCATTGAGATTTTTATCAGCGAGCACATCAAACAATTTAACATAGAAGCCAACCGAGACTAAAACGGTGAAAAGTAAGATAAAGCAATGCGGTAAAACATGGAATGGTAGCTTGCGATTTTCACTGTTTTCCTCTATGGCTGCACTAGCGGTATCGACTTTTGCTTGAGCAGGCACAAACAGTGAGAAAATAATTAAGATTGGAATTGCCGCAAAATAAATATAGAAAGCATCTCTCCAACCTGAGACGAAAAGCAAACCTGCAATATAAGTTAAAAGGGATTGTCCTAGACCTTCAAAGGCACTTCTCACGCCCATCATCGTGGCACATTCATTGCCGGTGAAGAAATCTGCAATTAAAGAGACGGCAAGTGCATTAATTAAACCTAAACCTACACCTAAGATGATTCTACTTAAAAGCATCGTCACATAGCTTTCACTCATAATTGATAAGAATACGGAGAGAAAAACTATCAAAAGACCTAATTGAACCGTGCGCTTTTTACCTAATTTACCTGCAATAAAATCAGATAAGAGCATCATCACCATAACGGAAAATGCTGGGATGGTAACTAACATCTCAATAGATGAGGCACTGTAATCTTTAAAGTTTTCAGTAAAGACTGGAATACAAATGGAAATTGCATAAGCCGAAGTCAAAAGTAGCGATACCGAAAGGATCGCAAATTTTAAAAGCAATCTTTGCATGTTAATCACCTAAGATCAAACCCTAAACTAATTTTCATCATAGGTGAAAGATCCTATGAAAAATTATATTTAAGAGAGATTTTTAACATTTAAGAGTGCTAAACTTAAAACTAACAGTAACCTGTATCACAAAATTAAAATTAAGTTTTATTATGAACTTTCTTGAGCTTGCCAAACATCTACATAAAACACTTAATGTTTTTGTTAGAATATTAACTACAAATAATCTTGTGATCTGCACTTACCCAAGCTTTAATCAAAAATGTGATCTTATTTTCACTGATCCTAACTTAAACCAACAAATAAGCTTGAAACTATCACAAAAAATCCCCTTTACTTTAACCTACTCCTCCCAAATCTTTGCAGGATTTTGTTTAGATCAGTATCAAATAATCCTAGGACCTTTTGAGAGTTTAGTGAGTACACACAATAACGTTAACCCTGAGGAGTACTTAGATTTTATTTACCAACTTTTAACTGAAGGTCTTGATGATCCTCTTTTAGGCAATCTTGAGAACATCGATAACGACACCGATCCTCATAATGCCAAACTTCTAAGTTTAGCCTTAGAGCAAAAATTTAATCTAAGCGCCCCTCTTAACACCTACAAAAGAGAACAACAATTAAGAAAGGCGATCTCAAATGGTGATCTTAAAGCGCTAAAGCGGATCTTTGATTTACCATTAGTAGGGCAAAAACCTACCATTGCCTTTAATCCTCTGCGCTCTTTAAAAAATGAAGCAATTATCGATCTTACGGTCCTCTCAAGAGCCGCTATTGATAGTGGGTGTAATGCAGGTAAGATCACCTTAATTGCCGAAGGCTATATTCTAGCCGTCGAAAAAGCAAATCAAGAGAGCATGATCTCAAATATCATCAAGGAAGCTTCCATTAAATTTTGTAAATTAGTTGAGGAAAACAAAGGTCATCAAGCAGTACTTAATGATGAACTAGTCGCAGCCATTGAACTTTATGTACAACAGAACCTACAAAGAAATTTTACTATGGAAGAGTTAGCTCAAGCCCTACACTTCTCCCATGATCATTTAATGAAACTTTATAAAAAACTTACCGGAAGAACCATCATGGAGTATGCACGGCAGGTACGCGTTGAAGCTGCTAAAGAGCTTTTAATTAATGCCAAATTAAGTGCCGCTGAAATTGCCTCTTTAACTGGCTTTAGCTCACAAAGCCATTTTATTAAAGTATTTAAAGCCCAAACTGGTCTTACGCCATTTAAGTTTCAAGTCTTATTTGAAGGCAGACCCTTTTTTAAAGGCAAGAAATCCTAAAGCCTGACTTAATTGCAAGAGATCACTCTGTAAACAAAAGCTTTAGGTGAAAGAATTTTTGGAAAGCACAAAAACAAAAAACCTGAACATCAAGTTCAGGTCTTCTCTAAAATTGTCTAATTTTAAGTAAGTGGTGCTGATACCGAGAATCGAACTCGGGACCTCACCCTTACCAAGGGTGCGCTCTACCAACTGAGCCATATCAGCACTCAATAAGTGGCGGAACGGACGGGGATCGAACCCGCGACCTCCTGCGTGACAGGCAGGCATTCTAACCAGCTGAACTACC
>CALXNU010000026.1 GCA_944389835.1 uncultured Succinivibrionaceae bacterium | reverse complement strand
AGACAGCCACAGCTTTAACCTTAAGGCCTAAGGCTAAACCTTGCGCAGCTGCGGTGGCAACTCTCACGCCCGTAAAGGAGCCTGGGCCACAATCATAGGCGACATAATCAATTTGCTCGCGATTTACCCCTGATTTTTGTAAAAGCTCATCTATCATTTTAAGAATTAACTCGGCATGGCGATGTAAAGCTAATTCACTTACTGTAGTTAATTTATCTTGATACCATAAAGCGGCAGAACAATTTTCCGTTGCCGTATCTAAAGCAATAATAGTGCGCACAATCTTTCCTCTCACAAATTTTTGCACATTATAGCAAAGCTTTAACTTTTTAAGGCCTTTGATATTGGCCGATACTCTCAAGAAAATTGACTATTTCCATATAATCTTCAGTTGCAGGAATGGGCAAGAGCGAGTCTGTGAACCTTCTGCCATAGCGGCACATCACAAGCCTAGGATCGGCGATAATTGCCACCCCTTTATCATCCACATCACGAATAAGCCGTCCCACACCTTGGCGAAGCTTAATGACCGCCTCTGGAATACTTAACTCAAAGAAAGGATCACCGCGGCCTAAAAGTGCATCACAGCGGGCTTTAAATAAAGGATCCTTATTATTTGGAAAAGGCAATTTGTCGATAATGACCATTGAAAGTGCTGGGCCTTTGACATCCACGCCCTCCCAAAAGGTACTTGTTCCAACTAAGATGGCATTTTGCGCCACTTTAAACCTCTCAATTAAATCCTGAGTACTACCTTCACCTTGGACTAAGATTAACCTCTTCTCTGCATATTTTTCACGCAAAAGCTTTGAGGCCTCCTCTAAAGCCATTTTAGAGGTGGTTAAAAAGAACATGCCACCTTTAAGGTTGGTAATTAAAGGCTCTAATTTAGTGATAAGCTCACTTATGCGCTTTGAGATCTCAAGTTTAGGATCAGGAAAATCGCGCGAGATTAAAATTTTTGCTTGTTTTTCATAATCAAAGGGGGATTCTACTTTAAAGCAGCGCGCCCCTTTGTGCTCTTGACCTAAATCTTTTAAAAAGCGCGTGAACTTGCCTTGCACAGAAATAGTAGCTGAGGTGAAGATTGCACTTGAGCCTTGCTCTAAAACATAATCTAAGGCATTCGCGAAGATCTCACCTACCTCAACTGGCAGGAGTCTTATGGTAGGATTGTCATTGCGCCTGTTGATCGTAGCTACATTTTTAAGATTAAGCCCCCAAGGGAAGATATAAGGGGCGGGGATACCTTCAGGGCAAATATCGGTATTCATGGCATTGACAATGGTGTCACAGAACTCTGTAAAACGCCCGCTAAAGCGCATTTTCTCTTTATCACTTAAAAAAGACTCTTTATCAATTTGCAAGATAAGACTTTGGAGCATTGACCAAATATTCACTAAAGGCAGACGCAAAGTTTGATTAGCGCTTAAAAAGCCTGAGTTTAAATTAAGCTCACTTGAGTACTTTAAGTTTAGAAGATTAACCTCATCCTCTTTAATTTGCGATTCTAAATACTCATTTAAACTTGTAAAGTTATCCTCTAAACTTCCCCGATATTGTTTAAACTTCTCCACTGAAGCTTTAGCATCATCATTGCGCTCTAAAGCACCGATAACTTGATTTAAAAGCTCTAAAACCTCTTTTTTACTTACTTGTTTTTCCAAGCAATTGCGAATGCTTTGCACTAAAGAGTGCGCCTCATCGACAATTAAACAAGAGATCTTCTTATCTAAAATAACAGAGGTCCCTGAGAATAATTCAACGCACAAGAGCGCATGATTGATGACTAAAACCTGCACCTGTGAGGCTAAAGCTCTTACCTTATAGGCAAAACAATGGGAGAAAAAGGGACACTCCCCTCCTTGGCAATGTCCACTAGTCGCGCCCACTATTCGTAAAACTTGTGAGTCAAAGGAGGCTGAAAGCTCACCTAAGCCTTGCTCTTGCGGCAAAAGCTCATCCTCAAGGGCTTTTAAATCAACAATGACCATACAACACAAAGCCTTAAGAGTTTCTTTATCTAAGATAACTTTGGGCTCTTGAGCCCCAGCTTTTAAAGGACTTACGATACTATCCCCTATAAGATCAAAAATCTTATCTAATTCCTTATCTAAAAAATCCGCCCCATAAAGCTTTTTGCCCCAGGCAATTTGTCTTCCTAAATTTCTTAAGCACAAGTAATTAGAAAAGCCTTTTAAGCGCAAAAAAGGCCGCTCCTCAAGGCCTAAGCCCTTTAAAAGTAAGGGTAATTCTTTTAAGGCAATCTGATCTTGTAAGGCTTTAGTGGCAGTTGCCACCACGATTTTGCCACCGTTAATTAAAGCTGCTAAAAGATAGGCTAAAGTCTTACCGGTACCAGTTCCTGCTTCAATCACTAAAGGACGAGAATTTTTAAGGCCTTCTTTGCAAAAGGCGGCCATTTTAATTTGCCCCTCACGTGGGGCGTAATTTTCAAAAAAAGGAGCAATTAAACCCTCTTTGCCTAAAACTTCAGTAACCGAAATTTTAAGTGGCGGGTAGAGGATCTTATCGTCGGGAAGTTTCAAAGCAGGATCATCAATTTCCAAATCTTTGGCTAAAGATTCAAGGGAGTGGACTTGCTTTAGATCTGCGCTTTGACTTATCTCATCTAAACTCTCTTGTTCTACAGGTTTTAGCTCTTCACTCTGCTTTAAGGGATTAAGCTCTGTATCTTTAAGCTCTGTGTCTTTGATTACTAAAAGAGCCTTATTTTCACTTAGAGTTTTAACCTTATCTTGCCCACTTTGCTTTAAAGCTTGAGAAGACTTGTTAAGATCTTCCTTCAGGATTTTCTTTTCTAAAGGTTTTTTGCTGCTTAAAAAATGCTTTAGGATCTTATTTATAAACATCTTAAACCCTAGCTAAATTCTTTAAGAAAGTTGGTAAGATCTGAAGGCTCTTGGGTAATCGTCATCGCAGGCAAGGATTTTAAAAAAATTTGCCCATAGTTTTTAGTCACCAACCTTGGATCACAAATTACCATCACCCCATAATCACTTTCTTTGCGAATAAGCCGCCCCACCCCTTGGCGCAGGGAAATTACCGCCTCTGGCACTGAAATTTCAAAAAAGGCATTGCCTTTATTTTGCGCACACAGATCACAACGGGCTTTAAAGAAAGGATCAACTGGTGAGCTAAATGGCAACTTATCAATAATTACCATGGATAAGGCTTTACCTGGTACATCCACGCCTTCCCAAAAAGATGAGGTACCAATTAAAATGGCTTTACCATCTTTGACAAAGCGCTGCATTAAAACTGTATTAGGATCTTTTTTACCTTGACAGAGGACTAAACGCTTTTTAAAGCGCGCCTTAATGACTTTAAAGGCGACTTCTAAAGCCGCATAGGAGGTGGTTAAAAAGAAAATGCCTCCTTCCACGGTATCCATAAGTGTGCCTAACTCTTGCACGAGGCGGGTAATCCTGGCATTTACCTCTTGAGAGCTATCTGGAAAATGCGGAGAAATTAAAAGCCTGGTTCTTTTGGCATAATCAAAAACTGAAGGGACAATTTGCTCTAAAGGAGAGAACACCTTAAGGCCTAATTCATGTTCAAATTTTGAAAAGCTCTGACCCACAGAGAGCGTGGCTGAGGTTAAAACCACCCCGGTTTTAAAGGAGAGAATAAAATCCATTTCATCTTGAAAACGCTCGGCAATCTCTAAAGGAATTAATGAAAACTCAAAGCCTTGACGGGTAATCGAGACAATTGCCACATAACGGGTTTTATCCTCGTATACTTCAATTTTAGACTCCCCATCTTGAGGCTCTTGAGGATCTTGACTCTCTTTTAGATCTTCACTTTCGACTTCTTCTTTTACTTTGACCTTAAGCTTAGGCTTTTTCTTCTCATCTACATTCATGCACGAGATTAAAGCCTCAACCATGGTGTCTAATTTATCTTCAAGCTTGTCAAAGAGCTCTGGCAATAATTCACGATTAGATTTTATTAATTGTTGTTCCTTTTTTAAGAGCAAATAAAGCTCCACCACATGCTCTCTAAACTCTAAATTTAAAGTGTTCGGCGAAAAAGGATCATTTTCATCTAAAGGATTGTATTTAAGCTCTAGGATATTGACGCGCCGATTACCAATTTTATTGTCGATATAATTTTTTAAAACTTGTAATTTAAGTGAAATTTGGGCAATTAAGTCGCGGAATGCTCCCTTACACTCAAATTCTTGATCATCTAAGCCTTTAATCAAAGAGTTGTGGAAATTATCAATTTGTCCTTGCGAGAAGACACTTGAGAAGGCATGACGGCCATAGTCAATTAAAGAGTGCGCCTCATCTAAAATTAAATGCTGATAATCAGGTAAAAGCCTTGACATCATCTGATTGGTATTTGAGCTATACTCAAGGGCCCTTTGTGCTGACAAGGAGTTTAAAAATAAAGGATGGTTTATAACCACAATCTTACAGCGCAAAGCCGCCTGTCGTGCTCTAAAGGCATAGCACTCATCGGCATATTTACAAACGCTTCTTACACAAAAGGTAGTATCACAGGTAATTAAAGAGGCCACATTAGCAGATAATCTTGAGTTTACCTCGGCAAAGCTTGAATCTTGTGGATAGGCACTGTCTATGGTGCGACTTGCCTCCTCTAAGATCTCTTTAACCTTTTTTTGATCACTGCGTGAAAGCTCTCTTTTATGCTTTTCATAGGCATTTAAACAAAGATAATTAGAAAAGCCCTTTAAAACCATATAGGGAAGATCATCTAAATCTAGGGCATGTAATAAGGCAGGTAAATCTTTTCTTACAATCTGATCTTGTAGGGCCTTAGATCCAGTGGAAATTACCGTGGTGCCATCGCCTAAAAGAGCTGCTGACAAATAAGCAAAGGTTTTGCCTGTACCCGTACCGGCCTCGGCAATAGCAACTTGTGCATTGGCAAAAGCTTTTTCACAAAGTTTGGCCATCTCAATTTGTGAAGGGCGAGGCTTATAATCAGGGAAGATCTTAGAAAGTGGCCCGTGATCTTCAAAGATCTCCTCAACATGTTTATAACGCCTATAGGTTTTAGGGGCACTAAAATCGCTTTTAAAAGCACTTTTTTTCTCTTGCCCAAAATAAGGCTTTACCCTCTCTTGAGGTTCATCCTCAAAACTTAATTCATAACTTTCTTGAAAATTAGTATCTAAAAATTCATCTTCACTACCGTCTTGGTCATCATCAAAGCTTATCTCGTGATTTCGTTTAAGAACAATCTCACTTGCAAAGCTTTGCTCTTTCTTTTTACCCTTAGAGGATAAAGGCTTTTTAGTCTCTATATCCTCGGTTGTCTCTAAATTTTCTCTCGACCCTAAAGTCTCTGTAGCCTCTAAATCTTGAGAAAGAGCTTTGTTTTTTGAAGATTTTTTATGAGTCTTCTTTTTGCCTACTTTTTCATAAATCTTAAAACAGTCCTCCCCCACCTCACCATAAGGTTTAGGCTTTGTAGCATCTAAAGCTTGCGCTTCATCATAAGTGGCAACTATTTTAAGATCATCACTCATTAATTCACCAATACACGACAAGAAATCCCTAGCCTTTAAGGGAAAAATTGCCGTCCTCTTTTAATCCTACTTTAACCTTAAAAAAGCTTTTTTCTAAAGCTTAAAGCTTGCCTCTAGTGTGCTGTACTTTTTAGTGTTAAAGCTTTAATTTTTAAGTTTAGGCTCTAAAACTAACATCTGACAGTTTTTACAATCACAAACTAAAGGAAATTCCATGCCGCCTACTTGCAAACTAAAGCCTGTAACCTTTCCTCCAAACTTTGAGCATAAGGCATGATTTTTAATTAAACACACCTTACATTGCATTAAGGCACGCTCCTCAAGAGGCTTATCTTTAATCTTATCATTAAAGCCCAAAAAGTTAATAAAATCACAAGTTCTCTTGCTTAAAACCTGACGCATATCAATAGTTTTTTGTGGATATAAAGGCCAGACTTTAGGCTTTTGATATTTAAAAGTTGAGATCTTATCTTGAGCCTTTGCAAAATATAAATCTTGAGCCTCCCGGCGCAGCGCATTAAGAGAGGATAAGGGGAGGATCACCGAAGATACCTTCTTCTCAACTTGTACGTCTTTTACCTTACAAAAAGGCAGCGCACACTTAAAAAGCTTCTCTTGTACTTTATCAAGATCTGTTACCTCAGTTTCACTTAATGTCACCTCTAAGAGAGCTTGCCCCGCTCTTTGAGCTTGGTCTTGAACCTTTAAACACAAAGTAGGCTTACCCTCACTCTCAACTAAAAAGAGGCTTTCAAAAAGCTCAACTTCACGAGTAACACTATCTTCTCTTTGAAGCTTACTTAAAAACAGATGATCATAGTTGCGATAAAGCTTTAACTCTTCAAAAACCTCAGGATGACCTCTTACCCCTAAGGCAAATTTAGTCTTTGAGATTTGCTTTATCTCACTTACTCTAAAGCCTTCTTCATCGCCTTCATAATTAATAAAGCTTAGCGCATCGCCATTGTGAATAGGCTCTTGTAAGTCTTTTATAATTACCGTGCTCCCGCGCCGACCCTCTTTGACCTCTTTTACCTTGCCACTATACGATCCCATAAATTTGGGCGATCTTAAATTTACTAAATTATCATTCGTGCCTTGTAAATACTCAGAGGTAAAGCCACGGTTAAAGGTTTTCGTTAAATCTGGGGTGAAATTATAGGAAGCCTCACCTAAAGAGGCGCGTTTAAAGTGCCCTTTTGAGTTTTTAATGATCTCATTTAGCTTTTGAGAAAAGGCTGCGGTTTGATTTTTAACGTATAAAGCATCCTTCATGCGCCCTTCAATTTTAAAGGAGCTCACGCCACTTAAAACTAATTCTTCTAAATTCTCAAGGCGCAAATTATCCTTTAAATTAAGTAAAAAGCCTTGGGCTTGCTCTTGACCATCTTTTAAAAGCTTCATTTTCACGCGGCAAATTTGCGCGCACTCCCCGCGATTTCCTGAGCGTCCGGTTAAATACTCAGAGATCCTACATACCCCAGAGCGTCCTACACACAAAGCCCCGGAGACAAAAACCTCAAGTTTTAAATCAGGCTTTGCCTCATGAAAGGCTTTAATTTGGGCAAGAGAAAACTCTCGGGGCAATACGACCTGTGAAAAACCTAAGTTATTTACAAACTCCAATTTCTCTAAGGTATCAATATTGCCTTGCGTGCTCATATGAAGCTCTAAGCCCTCTGGGATCTCCAAAGTTAAAATACCCAAATCTTCAATAATGAGCGCATCAACCCCGATTTTTGCTAAAGAGAAAATGAGTTCTTGAACTTCAGGGAATTCTTCATCTTCTAAAAGGATATTTAAAGTTACATGAACTTTTACTTTAAAGAGATGACAGAATTTGCAGATCTGCTCTAAATCCTCAAGGGTATTGTGGGCTTTAGAGCGGGCAGAGAACGCAGGACCGCCAATATAGATAGCGTCAGCACCAGCAAGTACTGCCGCTTTGGCGGTCTCTAAATCACGAGCAGGAGCTAAAAGCTCTAAAATTTGTGGCATAAGATCTCTCAAGGCTATAAAACTTGATTATTTTATGCCAAACGCTTTTAAAACACAAAAAAGCATTTCAAACTTTTAGCTTAAATCTTTATTTTTTATGTAATTGACGTGCGCCTTCGGCAGTTGAAATTACTAAATCTAAAGTGCTCTCTTCATCAGAGGCAGCCTCAACGCCAGCACCTACGGCACCTTCTAAAATTGGGGCATCAGCAATTCTAACTCTTGATCTTAAAGGCTCATCTAACATAGCAATAGCAGCTTGAGAGCTAATTACGCCTGAACCTAAATCGGCTAAGACTACTACGCCCTCACCCTGATCTGCTTTTTTAATTGCATCTAACACTTTCTTGGGATCAGTACCTAAACCACCCTGAGCGTTGCCACCTGCAGCATAAATTGGCATTTTCTTCCCATCACGTGAGCTAATTTGCTGCACCATATCGCAAATACCCTCGGCAACCTTGCTGCTGTGAGATACAACGACGATACCAATCATAAAAAACTCCTATTAAAAACTTCTGTCCTTCAAAAACATATTATACTTTTGTTCTTGCTTTTTGAGAGTAACACTCAAGCAAAATTCTCAAAATAATTTAAATTAATTAACTTAAATCACGATTTTTTCTTTGTTACACGTTGTTTACAAACACAAAAACGATTGCAGTATAGTTTTCTTTTCCCTTATTGATACTTTCTTACCACCGAGATCACAGGTCCTATGATCTTAACTTCCATGAATTCGGTGATCTCAAGTGGTGCAAAGTTTTTATTGCACGGTACAAGTTGCGGCGGTGGACCTTTTAATAATTTTTTAATCGTAAACTCCCCATCCACAGAGGCCACGACTATAGAGCCATCTCTTACCTCTAATGAAGTATCAACCAAGACAAAATCCCCTGGCATAATGCCCGCTTCAATCATCGACTCCCCATGCACCCCATAGATAAAGGTGGAGTTTGGATGATGCACTAAAAACTCATTTACATCCAACCCCCCATCAATATAACCGCCATTTGGGGCTGGAAAACCTGCCTCAACCTTTTCTTGGGCAACCGGCAGTTCAATATGAGATGTGGCCTTAACCCAAGGCCCAAAATTATCAAGTTCTGCCATTAAACCTTTTCGTCAATTAAATACTTTTTATAAGGCGTGGGAATAGTTTTAGCTTCCTTGCCAAAACCTACCTCGGCCTCTTTTTCTTCAAACGCGCTAGAGCTTGCCTCTTCTTTTGAAGTTTTAGCCACTCGTCTTTTATAGACTAAATTGCGCGGACTCAATCCCACCCGGGAGAGGATGGAAAATAGCACATCACCGCTCATTTTCAAACCCTCCTTTAAAAAATCTTTCTTTTCACTTAATTTATCGGCTAAAACTTCCTATAACTTAAGCTTAAAGCGTGTAAGCTACAAAAGCTTCTCTTTAAGGCTTAGAGGATACTCTGGCATCGCCCCCTCTTTAGTGCAGACAAAAGCTGAAACCTCACAGGCAAGCTTATGGGCGATCTTTAAATCCTTGCCCTTAAGCAATAAAGCAATGATCGTGGCGGTAAAAGAATCCCCCGCACCTACTGTTGATAAAGCCTGAACTTTAGGAGTTGGAAGTGTTGAATACTCATCGTTTATAAACACACTTGAGGATTGCGCACCACAGGTGTAAATAAAGCCATAAATCCCCAAAGTATTTAAATAGCGATAAAAATCAAGCTCAGTTGATCCTGAAACATCTAAAAGCTTCATTAAAACTGGCAACTCTTCATCATTGCACTTGAAGATCTCACACTCTTTTAAAGACTCAAAGATGGTCTTTTCATTAAAGAAATTAGATCTTAAATTCACATCAAAGACTCTTAATCTTAAATCTTTGGGCATATGTTGTAAGAACTTTAAAATACTCTCTTGTGAAACTTTATTTCTTTGGGCAAGCGAGCCAAAGCAACACACTTGTATCTTGGAGGCTAAAGACAAAAATTGCTCATTAGCTTGTAGATTGTCATAGGCTGTATCTAAGGCAAAATTATAAGTTGGCACCCCTTGAGCGTCTACTACAACTTGCACATATCCTGTAGGTTTATTGACCTTTTGAATTTCAAGTTTTAAGCCTTTTTCTTTTAAAAGCTTTATGGCAAGCTCTCCTAACTCATCCTCGCCCACAGCTGAGATCACACAAGACTCTAAGCCTAATTTATTGGCATGATAGGCAAAATTAGCAGGAGCTCCACCAATTTTGGGGCCTTCTTTGAAGACATCAAATAAGACCTCACCTAAACCTGCACAGTGCAACTTTTGACCATAAAACTTTTTTAAATCTAACATAAATCTCACCACTTAAATTTAAGCTACATTCTGACCTGTTGAAGAGCGAGGCATGAGCATAGGCTCTAAAACCTCGGTTTTAAATTCTTGCGTATTACCTTTAATCCTCTCTAAAAGCATATAGGCAGCTTTAGTACCCATTTGTGTAACAGGCTGTCTTACAGCCGACACCGGGGTTGGATAAAAGCGCATCCAGTGACTGTCACCAAAGGCAATTAAAGATAAATCTTGAGGCATTGTGATCCCCTTTAAACTTGCCGCATACAAACAACCTGCGGCAATGGCATTATTGGAGGCTAAAATGGCCGTCGGACGGCGAGCTTTATCGCGCATAAATAAGATATTTAATTGCTCAAAGGCACCCATATAAAGCTCTTCATAGGAGACGGCATTAATTTCAATTAGCTCACAATCACTTTTAATTGAGGCGGCAGCCTCAGAGCGGGCTTTAAAGGTGTAAACATTCGTTGAGCCATATAACACGGCAATTTTTTCATGGCCTAATTCATGTAAATGATCTAAGGCTAACTTCATCCCCAAAAAATTATCATCTAAGACTTTATCGGCTTGAAAATTTTCCAAATCGCGATCTACAAGCACCACTTTAAGATCGGAAAATAAGGATTCAAGATGAGAGAAGTTATGGGTGGGCATTGCCACAATCCCTTTTAAACCTAAATCTTGCCATTGCCTGATAATTTTGGACTCTTGGGCAGGTCTTTCATAAGTACAGCCAATTAAAGGTACAAAATCATGAGCATAGGCCACATCTTGCACAGCGCTTACAATCTGATCTGAAAAGCTATTGTTTAGATCAGCAACTAAGATCCCAATTAAGTTATCGCGTCCTTTAAAAGTCTCAACAGAGCCTTTGTCTTCAGTCAAATAACCTTGAGCCTTTGCTTCATGCAAAATTAAATTGCGGGTTTTCAAAGACACCATCTCTGGCTTTTTTAAAGCCCTTGATACGGTAGATGGCGAAATATTAAGCGCCTTGGCAATACTCGTAATATTAGTCATGACTATTCCTTAAACTTTACACAAGCAAAGCTCATAAAGTTAATGCAAATTTTACAAAATTGCGCAAATTTTCATTGTTTGCAGTAGGATTATGGCAAACTTTAAAGCAATCTGCACTAAAAGAAATCCATTTTTAAGCACTTTTTCTAGAAAAGGTGATCTTTGTAAAATTTTGGTATTGCAATCTATTGCAATTGATTTGCATATATTGCAGCAATTTTAAAAAATCCTAGAATATATTGCATCAAAACTTGCATAACTTAACTTGTATGGAGATTTTTATGGGCACAAATGTATCTCTTTTAGGCAAGTTAAAATCCATGCCACGTGAGTATTGGATCTTATCTTTGTCAATGTATCTATTCTTTGTCTCGTGGGCAGGTTGCTATTCCCTGCTTGCCATTTGGCTACAAAGATTTTTCAACCTCTCAGGATCACAAACGGGCTTTACCTATGCAGTGTTTTCCGTAACTGCCTTTTTATTGCAGCCTGTCTACGGTCTTATTCAAGACAAATTAGTTTTAAGACGTAACTTAATTTTCTACATCGGCATTCTCATGGCCTTGTGTGGTCCTTATTACATCTTTGTCTGCGAACCTTTACTTAGACTAAATTTAACCCTAGGCGGTGTGGCCGTAGGTGTCTATATGGGCTTTGCCTATCAGGCAGGTGTCGGTGCTTTAGAGTCTTATTCTGAAAGATTCTCAAGACGCGCAGGCTTTGAGTTTGGCCATGTCAGAATGTGGGGTTCCATGGGTTGGGCCTCAACGGTTGCGGTCACCGGCATTTTAATTAATATTAACCCCCACTATAATTTCTACCTCTCAACTGTGGCAGGCTTACTCTTTTTAGGCTGCGTCTACACCTTAAGAAGTGGTAAGTTTAGCCTCTCACAAGTTGATGCAAATACTGATGGTCAAAAGCAAAAAGTTACCCTCAAAGAGGCTTTATCTTTAACTAAACTGCCAGCTTTCTGGGCTTTAGTAGTCTATGTGGTAGGCTGCTCTACTTATTTAGTTTATGATCAACAATTTATGGTGCGTTTTGTCTCCTTGTTTGAGGACAAAGAGCATGGTACTGAGCTTTATGGCTACTTAAATTCAACTCAAGTGTTCTTAGAGTTTGCTTGCACTTTCTTAGCACCTTTTGTGGTGAACAAAATTGGCGCTAAAAACGGTATGCTTTTGGCAAGCACCATTATGTTTGTAAGAATTTTACTCTCAGGTCTAGTAGAATCAGCTCTTGCCATTTCAGCAGTCAAGCTCTTACACGCCCCTGAGGTGCCATTAGTGATTATTTCCCTCTTTAAATACATCACCACCCGCTTCAATCCGGCCTTGTCTGCTACCCTTTATCTCGTGGGCTATCAGATGATAACTCAGGTCGTAGGCGCAGTTATGGCCCCAATTGCAGGCTACGGTTACGATACCATAGGCTTTGCTCACACCTATATTATTATGTCACTGTTAGTTTTAGTGACCACCGTTCTCTCTTTTGTGTTACTAAAATCCATGACCGTAAAAGAAGAGCATCAAATTAACGAAGCTATGGCTCAAGCTAATACTAAGTAAGGTTAGGAGAAAACATCATGGAACATCAAAGTTTAGTTAAAAAAGCTTGCGATTATATCTTCTCTCATCAAGAGCAAGTAAAAAGAGGCAATTATCCTGATTTTCATTTGGCAGCACCTTATGGTTGGATCAATGATCCTAACGGTTTTTGCTATGCTTTAGGTAAATATCATATTTTCTATCAGCACTACCCTTATGATGCTAAATGGGGTCCTATGCACTGGGGTCATGCGACAAGTGCCGATCTTATTCACTGGGATCATCAAAAGGTCGCTTTAGCACCTTCAGAGCCTTATGATAAAGATGGCTGTTTTTCAGGATCGGCCATTGAATTTGACGACAAACTCTATCTTATCTACACCGGTCACGTCTGGCTTAAAGAGCCTGGCAATGATGATGCGATCCGTGAAGTGCAATGTTTAGCAGTCTCAGAGGATGGCATAAACTTTAAAAAGCTTGGGGTGATTATTGAGCCACCTTCAAACATCATGCACTTTAGAGATCCTAAGGTCTTTAGGGAAGAAGATCATTTCGCTTTAGTCTTAGGCGCAAGAATTCCAAAAGATGACGGCTTTGATGAGGCTCAAGTTTTAAAGTACACCTCAACCGATCTTAAAACCTGGCACTTACAAGGTCCAATTTTAAAGGCTCCCGCACATGAGGCTTTCATGTACGAATGCCCTGATACCTTCCCACTTGATGGCAAGCAGGTTATTGCCCTCTCACCTATGGGACTTAAGCCTTATGGGATTGAGCGCAATAATCCAAGCATTAACTCTTATGCAATTTCTGACAATAAAGATCTCTTTGATGCTAAAGATTTAACTGAAATTGATTCAGGCCATGATTTTTACGCCTCTCAAACCATGCAAAGCCCAGATGGCAGACGCATTATGTTAGCCTGGCTTACGATGTGGAAGCTGCCCTTTGCCTCTTATGATGATGCCTGGTGTGGTATGTTAACTCTGCCACGTGAATTAAGTCTTAAAGATGGCAAATTAATACAAAAGCCAATAAGTGAGGTCACTTCCCTCTTTAAAAAAGAGCGTAATTTTGGGCGTATCGATCTTGAAAATGCCACATTCTCCTTAAAAAAGGAGTTTAAACCATGCAAGATTAACTTTAGCGTCAACCTCCAAGAAGCTACAGCCGAAACCCTAGGTTTAAGTGTGGATGAAGCTTTAACCTTATACTTTGACAGACAGCATCAAGAGCTTACCTTATTAAGACGTGAAAAGGGAAGCTTCAGCCCGCGCTCCATTAAGGTCAATCTCAATAAGCCTTTAGAGGTGGAGATCTTCCTTGACAAATCCTCAATTGAGGTCTTTGTAAATGGCGGTGAGCATACCTTTACCTCCACTTACTACTCGGGAAAAAGAGATGATCTCTATCTTTTTGCCCACAATGGCCAGGCAAGCTTTGATGAAGTGAAAGTCACCAACCTTAAAAAGGTCTTAAAGAAAAAGCGTTTGACTTTAGACTAAAACTTGAGACTTAAACTTAAAGGCGGCTTGTGCCGCCTTATCCTTAAGCTTTAGTGTAGTTTGTGTAAGACAATCAAATAAGAGGCAAAATCAGCATCAACGCGATCCATGGTAAGACCTGCGAACATCAATTGTGAGGCTGTGAAGATCTCACCTTCTAAATTGTAATTTTTCACATACTCATTAAGGCCAATGGACTTTGTGTGTAAGTGATGCACTACTTGATAGCTGGCACTCTCCTCTAAATACTTAAAACGCACGCGTCTTAATCTACTTGAAGGCTCAGAGTTGTTCTTAAAGTACATTAAAATAACTTCACGCCCATCCTCTGAGATAAACTCCCAGGAAGTCTCATTTAAAGTACCCTCAAATGGGGAGATTAAACGATAGAACTTACCAAATTCGATAGTAGGTCTTATTTTCTTGTACAAAGCAATTTGCTCTTTAACTTCCTCTTGCTCTTTTTCATCTAATTTTCCCAAATCCATCTCATAGCCAAAGTTACCTGAAGCTGCACAAATAAAGCGCGTTAAACATGCGTGAAAGAGAAGGCAAGTTCTTTGTTCGCTACTCTTTAGATCCAAAGCGCATCTTCGTTAAGACCTCTGCTCAAAATAAGACAGAGATCATCAATAAGTTAGTCGATGCTCTTAAGGACAATGAGGCAATTGGCGATCTTGAAAAGATAAGAGCGGCAATCTTTGCACGTGAAGCTCAAGCATCTACCGGTATTGCAGATGGTATTGCTATCCCTCATGCTAAATCTTCTGAGGTTTCAAAGTGCGTGATGGCTGTAGCAGTCCTTGATAAGGCAATTGACTTTGACGCACCTGATAAGAAGCCTTGTGATTTAATCTTCCTTTTAGTCTCACCTGATGATGGTAACAGTCATCTTGAGATGATAGGACGCTTAGGTCTTATCTTAAATGACAAAGAAACCCAACAAAATTTACGTGCGGCAAATGATGGTTATGCCTTACTTGAGATCATGCAAAAACAAGAAAAAGAACTTTTAAAGAACTAATACCCTAAATAAGACCACCAAAATAGGGCGCAAGGCCCTATTTTTTTGTCTTTAGAAAGTGACTTTATTGAAGATCTCAAAATAGCCTGGGAAAGTTTTTCTTGTGCAATCTGGATCTTTTATCACAATATCGCGATCAAAGGCCACCAAAGAGAGGCACATGGCCATGCGATGATCATCATAAGTATCGAAATAAGGCTTGTCTTGATTTCTAAAGCTTGCATCCACACTTATAAAATCCGCACCACTTTCAACCTTGACCCCAAGTTTTTGCATTTCATTAACAAAGGCGGCAATACGATCTGTCTCTTTGACACGCCAACTTGCAATATTGGTAATGGTCACAGGACCTTTAGTATATAAGGCAAGTGGCACTAAGGTCATAGCGGCATCTGGCATATCGTTCATATCAATGCTAATGCCTTGAAGATCGCTTTTTTGAACCTCAATGCAATCATCGAAGATCTCAATTTTTGCGCCCATTTTTTCAAGAACTTGAGCAAATTTAAGATCACCTTGCACACTATCTTTACCTAAGCCTAAAATTTTAAGCTCACCTGCAATAGCCCCGGCGGCCATAAAATAAGAGGCTGAGGAGGCATCACCTTCTACGGTTAAACTTGCAGGGCTTTGATAGCCTGTAGGTTCTACTTTAAATCTTGAGTAACCCTCGCGAGTAACTTTAGCTCCAAAGCGCTGCATTAAAGATAAGGTTAAATCCACATAGGGCTTAGAGATTAAATCCCCATCGACTTTAAGCTCTAAACCTTCAGCTAAAAGCGGGCCTATCATCAATAAAGCTGAGATAAACTGTGAGGAGGTTTGACCGCTTATGTGTAAGGCGTGAGTGTGAAGCTTAGAGCCTTTAATCTTTAAAGGTGGAAAGCCTGAGTTATTTAAATACTCAATGCGCGCTCCAGCCTCTTTTAGCGCCTCAGTTAAAGGACCAATTGGTCTTTGCATCATGCGCTCAATGCCAGTTAGAGTAAACTCACCTTCACTTACGGCTAAAGCTGCGCACAAAGGACGCATGGCAGTTCCAGCATTACCTAAATCTAAGGTTAGAGGCTTTGGCACTTTAAAAAGACCACCTAAACCTTCAATTTTAACCTCACCTAGCCTTACTTCCTCAAGTTTTACCCCTAAGGCCTTTAAAGCCTCCAACATTCTTTTAGTATCATCTGAAACTAAGACATTTTTTAAAGTACAAGTCCCAGTTGAAAGCGAGGCTAAAAGTAAAGCACGATTTGAAAGAGACTTTGAAGGCGGAACGCTCACGCACGCACCTTGAACAATCCCTTGTCTTTTAGCAATTTCAATCTCTTGCATCTTAAATCTCTAAAACTTCATCTAAAGCCTTGAAGAAAGCAGTATTTTCTTCATCACTGCCAAAGGAGACTCTTAAAATGGTATTTAAACCATAGCCTGCCATTGGTCTTACGATCACGCCCTTTTTAAGTAAAGCCTCAAAAATAGGCTTGGCCTCACGCTCTAAATCAATGGACATAAAATTGGTCACACTTGGAATGTACTTTAAATTGCGCTTTTGACAATACTCTTCAAATCTTTGTCTTTGACGGGCATTCTCTTTTACCACAAAGTTTAAGTACTCATCGTCATCTAAAGTGGCAATGGCGGCAACTTGTGCTAAAGCATTGACATTAAATGGAGCTCTTAGGCGATTGATTAAAGAGGCGATTTCTTCATTAGAGAGCATATAACCAATTCTTAAACCTGCAAGGCCATAGGCTTTTGAGAAAGTGCGGCAGACAATTAAATTTGGACACTCCTCCAAAAACTTAGTGCTGTGCACAAAGTTCTCACCTTGAAATTCGTTATAAGCCTCATCTACGACAACTAGTACGTCCTCTGGGACTTTCTTTACAAACTCATAAAGCTCTTTTTCACTTACCGCCGTACCGGTTGGATTGCCAGGATTGGTTAAGACAATCATGCGTGTCTTATCATCAATAGCCTCTAAAATGGCCTCTAAATCCACACACCAATTTTTAAGCTCTACCGTTTTAATCGTGGCATTGGCAACGGTCGCTTCCATGTTGTAGACGATAAATGAAAGCTTGGGGATAATGACATTAACCTTATCATTAATAAAGGTTTGGAAAATTAAATTAATAAGCTCATTTGAGCCATCACCAAAGGTAATGCACTCAGGTTTAAAACCAAACTTCTCATGAAGCTTTTGCTTTAGATAATAGCCATTAGAATCAGGATAAGCGTGGCAATCATTTAAAGCTTTAAAGCAAGCCTCTTTAGCTTTGGGGCTTATGCCATAAGGATTTTCATTGGATGCAAGTTTAATGACCTTATCAAGCCCTAACTCTCTTTTTACCTCAGAAATTGGTTTTCCTGCCTGATAAGGGCGCAATTGTGCTAAGCCACCATTTGCTAAAGCGCTGTAATTAACCATAAAAACTCCTTAACTACTCGTAATAAGAGCATGATAACAGATTGCAAACAATTGGGGCGAGCTTTGTGCTTTGATAAGACTTAAGGCGCTTTTTGCACCAGAATAAAGCAGGCCGCCGAAGCGACCTGCCTAGAGCTTAAAATATTTCTAGGCTCTTACTTCCTGAGAGTCAGGATCGAAGAGATGATCGGCTTGTTTTACTTGAGGCTTATTGACATTCCAGTAAGGAGAGAGTTGTCTTAAACGCTCAATAATTGCAGGTAATACCGCTAAAGTCTTATCAATTTCCTCTTCGGTGGTAAAACGTGATAATGAGAAGCGGATGGTACCGTGAGCGGCTGAGAATGGAATACCCATAGCCTGCATTACATGAGATGGCTCTAAAGATTCAGAGGAACATGCAGAACCTGAAGAGGCTGCAATACCATACTCATTTAACATCAATAAGATGGCCTCACCTTCAACAAACTTGAAAGCGACATTTAAGGTATTTGGCGTGCGATGAGTCTTATCGCCTGTGACAATAACCTCAGGGATGGTATTGACAATACCTTGCTCAAGCTTGTCACGCAAGGCTCTTACTCTTGTGTTTAACTCCTCAAGATGGGATTTAGCAAGCTCACAGGCCACACCTAAACCTACAATATAAGGTACATTCTCAGTACCTGCTCTTCTACCGCGCTCTTGATGACCGCCATGTAAGAATGGTAAGAAGCGGGTACCACGGCGCACATATAAAGCACCAATGCCCTTTGGCGCATGAATTTTATGGCCTGACATAGATAGAAGATCTATCTTAGTCTCTTGAAGATTAATTGGGATCTTACCTACGGCTTGCACGGCATCAGTGTGGAACATAATGCCTCTTTCTTTGGCAATTTCGGCAAAGCGCGGTACGGGATAAATATTACCCGTCTCGTTATTAGCCCACATAATTGAGGCTAAAGCGGTTTTATCACTTAAAAGAGATTTAAACTCTTCTTCATCAAAATCGCCTACGGAGTTGGCACTTAAATATTTAACCTTTACGCCACGATCTGCTAAGAAAGAGCAAGTATCAATAATGGCTGGGTGCTCAACTTTAGTGGTGACAATTTCATCCTTGTCTTTTTGTGTCCACAAAGATGACCAAAGTACTGTATTATCAGACTCTGAGGCACAGGAGGTGAAAATGATCTCATCTGGATATTTAGCCCCTAAAAAGTCTGCAACTTGCTCACGAGCTTTTTTAATGGCCTTTTCAACTGGCACACCAAAGCCATGTTGGGAGGAAGCATTACCGTAATAAGTTTCAAAGTACGGCATCATCGCTTCTATAACTTTAGGATCAATGCGGGTAGTAGCATTATTATCAAGGTAAATTCCAGATCCTACCCCTAAATTGTTTACGTCCACTTTAAACTCCTACGACCTTAAACTTATCATCAAGGGCCACTAACTTCTTCTCCACAAAGGATAAAGTCATCTCACGCATCATGCCTTGAGCGATTTCACCTTGTAGTTTGACTTTGACGTTATGATCTTCAATGGCCACTAACTCAACCTTAGATCCTGCAGGAAGTCCACCTTGCACGTCAGCTAAAATCTTTAAAATCTCAGCCTTAAAAGGTGAGTTTTCAGTAGCACTGTCAAAAGAAGCTTGAGCATTTGAGCTTACAGTCTTAATTTTTATTGAAGGAATTGGGGTTGGTGCATGACCTGGACGTGGCACACCACAGCGCTCAAGATCTACCCACACCTCATCTATAATCTCTTCAATGCGCATATGGCAGGACATACAACCGCCACCTGCTTTAGTGTAATTGGTAACTTCCTCAACGGTGGTTAAATGATTTTCCCAGACGGCCTTTTTAATCTTATTAATGCCCACGCCAAAGCAGTGGCAAACGATTTCACCATCATCGTGGGATTGCTCATAGCTTTTACCATGATAATTGGCAATAGCAGCATCTAAAGCTTCACGGCCCATTACAGAGCAGTGCATTTTCTCAGGAGGTAAACCACCTAAATAATCTGCAATTTGTTGATTAGTAATTTTCTCAGCTTCTTCTACGGTTTTACCAATAATCATCTCGGTTAAAGCAGAAGAGGAGGCAATAGCACTGCCGCAGCCATAAGTTTGAAAGGATGCATCCTCAATAACTTGGGTTACCGGATTGATTTTAAGCATTAATCTTAAAGCATCACCACAAATAATCGAACCTACATCACCTACTGCATTGGCATCTTCCATAACGCGTGCATTACGTGGATGTAAGAAATGATCTTTAACCTTGTCAGAATAATCCCACATGATTAACCTCAGTATCTCGTGTCTCAAAACTGCTCAATTGTAACTTTAAAAGCAAGAGCGAACAAAAACTTGCGATAGTTTATCACTTTACACACTAAAGGGCGCTATGCTTGACAAAAATCACCCCACGCCTTGCGGACATGGGTGCGTAAATTAAGAAAGTATTTAAAAAAGCTCAATGAGCAAGACTTAAGCTTTTTTTACACGGCAAAAAGCGTTTGACCATTTAAAGATAGAACATTAAGTTCTTTGACAAAAGCGTCTAATTGCTCTTTTCCAAGGTCAAAGTCCAAAGCTAAATATTGCTTTTGCAAAACCTCAAGCATATCGGTATAGCTGTCAAAGGCTTTGCTTGCAATTTGTGTGGTGACTTTATCGGAATTTACAAACTCTTGCACCGAAATTAAAGCTTTAAGATTAGGACCTAAAAAGACTTTGAGGATAATATCCTCAAAAATCACGTGAGTAAGCTTAAGCGCCTCATGGCCTTGCATTAAAAGAATCGAGTCAGTTTTAGGCCAAAAAAAGCAATCCTTTTATTTTTGCCTTGGCAAGGCTTAAAAGCAGGTCCTAAAACCCGAATTGGCAAATCCTCGTTTTGCAGCTCATTTTCAAGGTGTAAGCTTTTAACCCCTTGGGCATAAAGATCAAAAATCTCCTCAGTATGATCTTCTAAATATTGCTGCAAATCTTCTTTGTAACAAGCAACCATAGCCACCTCAGCTTAAGTGCTTCCTAAGACAGGCCTAAACCCTAAATCTTAAAAATCCTGGCTTTAAATAATGTTCCAAACGCTTCTTAAGTCATCGCGCGTTTTTAGTTTTGAGCCCCTAAAAACTCTAAAACTAATGAGGCATTAAGCTCAGGTTTAAGTCTCAACCACCTTTTTATAATCACCCCATTTTCATCAATTAAAAAGCAGGATCTTAAAGTGCTATAGTTCTCTTTGCCATACATCTTCTTTAAAACCCACACGCCAAAAGCTTCAGATGCTTGATGCTCTGGATCGCAAAGCAAGGTAAAAGGCAAATTATACTTTTCTTTAAATTTAGTATGACTTGCAGGCAGATCCTTACTAATGCCTATCACCTCAACATTTAAGGCTTTAAGTTTTAAGTAATTTTCTGCAAAAGAGCAAGCTTGCCTGGTGCAGCCTGGAGTATTATCTTTGGAGTAAAAGTACAAAGCGATCTTTTTTCCCTTAAAATCCTCTAAAGAAACCTTATTGCCCTCTTGATCTTCCAAACAAAAATTAGGAGCTTTTACGCCTTCTTCTATTGCCATAACAAATTCCTTAAATCATACCCATAGTGTAAGCAAAGCTAAGCTTACAAATAAAATTGCTGAGATAAGGTTTATCATAAACAAAAATTTTTGTGATCTAAGCCTATCTGATAAAAAACCTGCAAAAAGCGCAATTGCCCCAAAGACAATAAAAGTCATGAGCATAAAAATAAGCCCCTGCTCTATCATCTGTAACACTAAAGCAAGACCTTTAGTATCTTTGGCGATAAATTGCGGGAAAAATGCTAAAAAGAAGATCTGAACTTTAGGATTGGTGATATTCATGATAAGGCCCCTTAGGACTAAGGCACGATTTGAAAGCACCACCCCTTGCTTTAAAGAAGCTTTTGCGCGCAAGGATTTTAAAGACAAATAAGCCAAATATAAAAGATAGATGGCACCTAAGATTTTAATAAACCAAAATAAAGTAGGAATGGTGGTCACCACAATTCCAAGGCCTAAAGATGCCGCAAGAGTTTGCAGCACCAACCCCAAGCACAGGCCTAAAACCACCAACAAGCCCTTTTTCGCCCCTAAAAGCGCACTTTGGGAGAGGACAAATAAATTATCAGGACCTGGAGCTAAAGCTAATAAAAATGAAGCACTTGAAAAAGCGATTAAAACTTCAAAAGACATACTATTTCCTAAATCTAAGTAAGGTTAAATTTTGCAAACCAACTGAAAGGGCAATTAACGCAAGGCCTAAGACAAAGCCCACACCTAAACTTTGATATTCATGGAAAATTATCATCGCAAGGATAATTGAGTACACAGGCTCTAGGTTATAGCTTAAATTTACGGTAAAGGCGCTTAAATCTTTTAAAAAGTTAAGCTGCATGAGATAGAGGCCTATCGTACACACTGAAGCCAAACAAATTAAATAGATAAGATCTAGCTGCCGCTCAATTTTAAAGCTCTTATTAAAAATAAAAGCCCAGGCTAGAACTAAGATAAAACCGGTTACCAAAGCCCCTGCCATCTCATAGCCTAAAAGCACTTTAGGATCGCCTTTTCCAGATACCGTTTTATTGGTGATGGTAAACAAAGAGGCGCATAAAGAGGAGATGATCCCAACTATAATGCCTAAGCGAAAGCTTATGTCAAAGTGGAAAATAGCAAGGAGGCCTAGCAGGCTTAAAAAACTAAAGCCTAAATTTTTAAGCTCGAATTTTCTCTTTAAAAGCCACGGCTCCAAAAAACTTGAGAAAAAGCCCATCGCAGATAAGCACACCACCCCTACTGAAATATTCGATAACTGAATGGAGGCATAAAAAAGCACCCAATGGACAAACAAAATTGCCCCTACAAGTAAGGCTTTTAATTTAATTAAAAGGGGAAGGCAAAAGGCATCTTGATGATGTTTAAAATAAAAATAAAGATAAATTGCCAGGATAAAAAAGGCTAAAGCGGTGCGATATAAACTTAGAAGAGGCGATTCAAGCTCAATTAAACGACCAAATACCCCAGTAAAGCCTGCGATAAAAATTGACAAGTGCAGACTTATTAAAGCCTTAGAATTTCTTTGCATACACACCCCCCTTAATTATTTTAGTAAGGGGAGCGCACTCTTGCCAACTTAAGCCCTATTTTTGTGCATTAATTTTTAACAAGAAATAGTATCGGTCACTAAAAAGTCCCCACTTTCCTCTTCATCATCAAAGGGGGCAAGTTTATTGATTAAATCTATAAAATCAATTTGTGAAATTACAAACTCTGGGGCTCCATATAAAGTACCATCGGAAAGATAGTAGCATTTAAGGTGGGTTCTTTCATCCTCATCTAAGCGATAGATAAGCTCATAGCTATAATCAAGGTGCACAATACATTCAATTAAATCACCCTTCATGCCATTTGGTAATACCGTAAGCTCTTTAGTTTGCGGCTCAATTTTTTGAATTAAACCTTGAATAAAGCGCACCTCAAGCTTACTTACCCCATTTAAATTCATATCAAAGACTAATCTTACGGGCATGATTTTAAAGGAGTAGAAAATGCAGCTGTGATGGGCTGAATACTCCTTGGCACTTTTAATCTCTAAAAACTCTAAAATTTTCCCTAAATTCTCTAAATTAGGCAGCACCGTCGCACTTTGCCGTAAATTTGCCGAACAATTAAGAGGCAAAATGCCTTGATTTAAAATTTCAACTTCTTGATCACTAAGAGATGGGTCTAAAATCCTATAAAAGTTTGCGCGCTGTAAAATTAATTCTTTAAGCTCTAAAAGCTCAGCATCGTGAGGTTCTTTGTTTAAAGCCACCTCAACTAAGTTTAAAGCTTTTTTATAATAGCCACTTTTGACATTTAATTTTGCAAGTAAAAAGTAGACTAAATAATGCACATCTTTAAAAAAAAGAGCCTCTTGCAAAAACTTTTTGGCATCTTTTACATAGCCCATATAAGTTAAAGCAATAGCAAAGCGATAATACCAAAGCCCATCTTGCGCTTTATAGGCATTATCTAGCGCATCAGCAAGATTGTGCAAAGCCTCGCGATAACCTCGATAATTGCGCACATTATTTGCAGCATAGCCATAAAGTGAGGTGGTATTTACATCCGCGTGCAATTTTTCATATTCATCATAAGATCTCTTGCCTGCCTCATAAAAAAACTTATCCATAAGTTGCATAGCTTCAAAAAAATAGCTTTTGCCATCCTCGGCCTCTAAAAGAGCCATAATTTGCTCGAATTCTTGATCACTAAAAAGAGTCTTATTTATCATGAAAAACCTAAATCTCAATCTTGACGCTCTAAAAGTTAATTTTGCCACAGTCCTATTTTAGATCCTAGATACCAAGAGCTTTTTTTGCTTAAGGCTTAGCGCTTTAAGCTTGCACCTTGACTTTTTTTAAGGCCCCGCTCAAAATTAATAAAAAGTTAACCAAAACTGTGAGCTTGACAGAAAAATGTTTTTTCCTGCATTGATTTAAAGTATTTTTCTTGCAAAGATATTAATGTTAATTAAGTCACAAGGAACAAGTTAAGTGTTAAAACTTCGTGGGCGATTAGTATTAAGGCTTACTCTTGCTATGAGCATTATTGCCCTCATAGCCGCTGCCTGTTGCCTTTATCTTGGAACTGCGATGCGTCAGCTGGATATCAAAAGGCATTTAAATGAGCGCGTTATAGAAGTAAGTATGCTTTTTGAGCATGAAAAACAAGAGGCTCAAGATGCTTACGCTAAAATGCTTGATGAGACTTTTTTTAAGCTTAAAGATAAAAAAAATGAATTAGAAAGCTTAATTAAACTTTTACAAAACGAGAAAAAGCCTCAAGCACACAGTGAGTATTTTTCCTATTTAAGCTCTATAAAAGAGAGCAAACCTACTTTAAACCTGCCAAGCCTTGAGAGTCTTGCCAACTTTTTAAAGCGCAATGATAAAAGTCTACAGGTAGCTTTATATAACCCCTATCAAAATCTTTTTTATCAAAGTGAAGAGAATTTAGGGCACATTAAATTAGAACAAGGCCTACTCGAGGATTATTTACCTTTAACTTATGATGTACACACTCAAGAGCTTGAGATAAACGGCGTGGCCTTTGCAAGTTTAATTGCCTCACTTGAAAATAATACCTTGCAGGTGGCACTTTTAAAGCCGCTTGAACTTACTGATCTTAACAATCAAAGAGCAATTTTTGAAAAAACTTTAGAAGGTTTAAATTATCCTTTAGCTTTAAGCTTAGATAATAAGATCATCTTTTTAAATACTAAGGCCAAAGAGATCGTAGGCGATCTTCATTTTGACTCTTTAAAAAACTTACCAAGTGGCTTTTTAGCCTCAACCTTGAAAATTCAAGACTTTGAAATTGCCGCCCTCTCCTTTCCAAAAACTTTTGATACGGCCATTATTACCGCCTTAGTCTTTGCCATTGCTGTGCCGATTATTGCCCTTATTTTCTCTATAAGCTTAATTTTCAATTTCACGGTCACCCTACAACAGGCAGCTTTAGCTTTAATTGCCAAACTAAAGGGGGATAAAGATCCTGCTTTAAATCAAATTTTAGTTTCAGTAAGTGAATTTCAAGAATGCGAAAAAGAGCTTATTGAGCATGATAAAGAGCAACAAAAAGAGTTTGATCTAAAACTTAACGAAGCTTTAGATGAGCAAAAGATGAAGCTTATAAAAAGCCGTGAGATGGACTTAGAGCAAAAATTTGAAAGCGTCTTTAAACCTAAAACTTCCTTTTTAGATTTGGAATATTTAAGACTTAAAAGCTTTAAATCCTCAAGTAGCTTTATTAATTTCTTGCGCATCGATCAAGACAATATTGCCTTTTATTTAGGCGATTGTCTAAAAGCACAGGATAAAGCCCTCTCCATGGCCCTTGCCGCAACTTTAGCTCAAGAGGCTCTTTTAAACGGGGCGATCCCATCTCAAGTCTTAAACTTAATTAATTTGCGCTTACATGAAAGAGCCCTAGGTCCTGTTGCCCTGACGTGTGGGATCTTAAATGAAAAAACCGGCAATTTTATGCTCTCAAGTGCCGATTTTGTAAATTTACCTTTAATTTGCACTGGTGAGGAATGCCACTTTATTGAAGGCCATAACGCGCAAGCTTTAGGTGTCAATCCCGATGAGCAATTTATCAATCTAAAAGGCACCTTAGTGCAGCAAGACAGGCTTATTATCTTAAGTGATCAGCTCTTCAGTGTAGGTCTTGGATCAAAGAGCGATGAGCTCTTCAAGCTTCTCTTGCAAGGCTATAAGAAAACCACAGCGCAGGTTACAGATGATCTTAAAAACTTAATTTTAGATAAGCTTGAACTTGCCACAGGCGATCTTAGTGCCTTAATCATAAGACAAAACACCATTCGCTTTTAGGAAAGATTTATGTATCAGGCAGATCCCAATCGTTATCACAGTGAATCACCCATAACCTAAAGGTTAAGGGCTTCTTCCTGCTTCAAAGACTTCCTAACGGTTATCTCCACAGGC
>CALXNU010000025.1 GCA_944389835.1 uncultured Succinivibrionaceae bacterium | reverse complement strand
ATCATTTTCAGGTAAATTAAGCGCAGTTTTAATTTTATTATTAATTTCTATGCTTTCTTCTTCATTTTTTGCAAAGCAAACTATAGCTGTAATTGTTTCATAATTTTTCTTTTCTTCATTATGTAACTGTTTAAGTTTAAAATCAAAGTCATTAGATGCAAAAAACTTAAAATTATAGCGAAGATTAATTGCAGTTGTAAAACCATTAAAAATATCCGTAATCTTTTGCTCATCAGCCCACTGTTCACTTATTAAGGATGATGTAATAGTCTGTTTATCGATTTCAGAATCATATTCTGCTAAATTTACATCATTTTCTGAATGATACGGAGCATATTGCTCTTGAGCCCGTCCTTCAGATCTAATAAATAAAATTTTATCTCTTACTAGTTTATCCGCTATATTAGATACTATACCACGATCAAATCCTGCCCCTTCTAGGGCGTATTCAAGATTTTGCTTATTTGGTAATAAAATTGAAACTGAAGCATTAGTTTTTTGATAAATAACGCCTAATAATAAAATAGATTTTAAAACTTGTTTTTCATCACTACTTAAATTTTGCGAAACCCCATTATAATAACTCAAATAAGTTTTTACATCATTTGCTAAACTATTTTGCCCTTTCTCATAGAAGAAATCCCATAACATATCAACATTAAGTAAAGGCTTATCATCATAAGGACTTACTGTATCTATAAACCACTGAAAACCTTTTACCTCATCTCCTAGATCATTTTTAATAAAATCAAACATACTTCTTTGATTTGAATTAAACAAAACCGAGATGAATTGAAGCACTAAAGCTGTATAAGGCTGTATTGGAAAAATATTTCTAAGTTCATTTTTTGTTAAACCTTTAACATAAGATGTAATTACTTTTTGTGATTCTGGAGTTATAAAATCTAAATCATCGCAAATTCTTTGCCATTCATCTTTAATATTGGAATCTTTTTGTTTTTCTAAAGACGCACCAATAAGTTGATATGCTATTTTTTGAGGTAAATGGATTTTACAATGAGGTTGAACAAAACGATCATTAATTTTGATAAAATCTTTATTTTTTTGAGAAAGTAATCCTTGAGTAGTATGGGTGACTAAAATAAAATAGAAAGGTTCAGTTATACTTAACTCACATAACTTCTGAAAGCCAGTCAAATGTCTAGCATTGTTTGTAAAAAACTCAGTAAATTCATCCCAAATAAAAACTATTGAGTGTAAATGATTTTCAGCAATAACCTCTTTTATCCAAGAACACAAATCATCAATGTTCATTGACAACATTTTTATACCACGTTCTTCAGCAACAATTGAAATATTCTCTAGGAGTTTTTCTAAATTTTTTCCTGTAAATTGCTTTAATTGATCTATTATTTCATCTACTGTATTGCCATCAAATAAATCTGAATATTCATTTGCAAGTAAAGCCGCAAAATAATCTCTATTTTCTTGGAATCCTTCAAACCACTTTAGTATTCCCTCTTTTAAAGAAAAAATTGCTTTATTTTCTATACCAGCTTCTTTTAAAGAATTTACAATATTTTCCTGAATTGCTGCAATTAAATTCTTATCATTATTAATCGAAGAAGATCCATACAGATATACTGTTAAGATTTTTCCCTGACTTTTAACACTTGACAAACGATTATATAAATCTTTATCTAAAGAATAATTATCAAAATATAATTTTGTATCTTCTTCACTTGAATCTAATAGTTTTTTTAATGTTAAAACTGCATGAGATTTGCCAGTACCGTAAGCACCTTCAACCCATAAAGAAAGATTTTGTTTTCTTTCAAGAACAGAAACAGTATCTTGGATTAGATCAATAAATGACTCATGTGGAAAGAAACTTTTCCAAATATCAGAATGTTCCTTAATTACTGATTCATTAATAACTGGAAAAAAATCCTTCTTAATATCAAAAAACTCACGATACTTTGTCATGGCTTACATCTCTTAAAATAAATTTAAAACATCTTTTGAAGTCTTATCACCATTTAAGGTTATATTATCAAGATTTAATGTAAAACTTACATCAATAAATTCAGGGTAATTAATTGATAATCCTGTTAATAGTTTTTCCATTAAATCTCTATCTAAACCAAAGATCTCACTTGGGCTTACTCCATCACTATCTATGGTGAAATCTTGAAGTCTAGTTAAGGTAAATTGATAATACCCTTGACATGCTTCTGCAAATTTATATAACCCATAGAGAATAACTAAAGGATCTGGATTTAACCAGCTATTTCTGGTTATTGAAATTAAAGTATCCTTCTTTCCACGCTCAGGAGTACCTAAGCCTACCTCATTAAATGGCAAAGCTAGAATTCTTGTAAAAGAACTCCACACATCATTAACCCAACTTTCCTTTGCCCCATCTGTTATCAATAGAGATTTTGTATATTCTTTATTTACAGACTCACCTATAGAAACTCGCTTAATTAACCAATTGATTTGCGGAGTATATGCTAAATTAATAAGCATTAAGCCCCAACTGGATTGATTATTAAGCCCCAACTTTTCGATAAGCCTAGCAAAATCACTAAAACTATTTTTCTCTAAAAGTTCTGCATCTCTTAAAAATCTTTTAAAGAAACTATACATTTGGGAACCCAATGTATGTTGGCTATCAAAATCATCTTTATATTTAAAAAATTGCACTATCCAATCCATTTTTGGAGCATGGTGAGAATAGCAATTTAAACTTTTATTCATAGTCATTTTTAATTCACCCTTTGGCATTTCCAAGGACTTATAAACAAGACATCCTTTCTCAACGCTATGGCATTGAGCACAATGGATACATTTATCGCTAATAGATAATGTACCATCTTTCATACTAATACAACCATTATGACAATCTGCTTCACATTCACGACAGCGAATACAGCAAGCTGCCTTTCTAAAAACACTTTTTAATAATTTAATAAAAAGAGGATCTTCTTTAGCAAGATCTTGGGTATATTGCACAAGAATTTCATCACCTTGTTCAAATACCTCAAACGAATAAAGATTATTTCTAAATATTATATGATATGGAGAGGAATCATTACTTAACACTCCTATAGTTCTAATCCAAACCTTCCAATCAGTTTGAGGTTTAACAACCTTAATTGAAGGTTTATTATTTACCATTAGCTCAGAGTAATTAACATCAATTGATATGTCTCTACCATTTTTTCTAGCCTTCCAGCCACCTTTACCTATAAAATCAATCAATCTATTTTCATCATCAAAAGATCTTTTATATAAAAACTTAATTGTATCGGTATAAGGTTTTAATTGATCTGGATAACAGGCCTTACACATATATTCATTGCGCTCGGCAGCTCTTGGACAAAGCAAACATCCTACTCGTCGATTACCTTTGCGATAAGCTTCATTTAAATACAAATTCTCTGCATAAATATAAAGATACAACTCAGCCGAGTTCCAATCTAAAATAGGATTACAAGAATACTGACCTTTATGTTTCTCACCTAAACTAATATAGTCATACTCACTTCTAGCTAAGCTTTCACTTGCCCTAACTCCAATAAAAGCCATACCTGTAAAGTTTGCCTTTCCAGTTTTCTCACGCAGTACCAAAATTTGAGGAGCCGTTTTATGCACACTACAGCACCATCTAGTAACTGTTGCAGGTGGACCAAATTTAAGCCAAGTATCCTGTGGGTCAAATTGAGATTTAGCGCGTATAAATTCAATGCCATTCTCTAAACATAATTTTTCAATAGCATCTACTGTTTTATAGGTGTCAGGAAACTCCATTCCAGTATCACCAAATAAAACTTTAAACTCATTATGCGGGAGCGCTCTTTGTACTAAATCTAAAGTTACAATACTATCCTTGCCACCACTGAATGCTACATAAAACACGTCTATTCTTTTTTTGTATTTTATATAAGTGTTGTAAATCATTTTTACCGTATCAGCAGCAAGTTTTTCAATAATATCGCGATTTTTTTCAATCATTTTCGCAATATCTATAAACTTTAAAGCTTGCCCTTTAGGTTCTGGATCTTCTATCAGCTCAATTTTTGGTGCCTGATTTAAATTACCACCTTTTGTTTTAGCAACAAGCTTCCCTCTGTAAAAATAATTATTAGCTTCTGCCCACATATATGGAAAAGAATCGTCTTTTGCATATATCCAATAACGATCAAAACCTAATAAATCTAATTCCTTATAGTACACAGGGCGTGGCTCTTTACAAAAAGAAAGAGGGGTTGTATTTAACAAGATCCCACCAGTCTCGCTGTCCCATGTATATGAGTACATATTATTTATTTCCTTTTTGCTGAATTAACATTTCAGCTTGGGCTAAAAGCTTATCAATTTGGGCATATTTAGGAGTAGCGATAAAACCCTCTTCATATAGAAGCTCCAAAGCTGACTTTTTATCAAGATTAATATTGCTATTTACAATAACGTCAACAAGCACTTCATTTAAATCTTTAAATTTTGAACTTCGCTTAACTATTGCACCAGCACATGAATCTTCATAATATTGTTTATGGAAGAGACAATACTCATTACTGTATTGATCCACATAATCTTCAAGCACAAATTTATTCCATGATATTCCAGAATATGGAAACTCTCCAAAATTTGAAATTTCATTTAAAGAAATATATTCGCCATAACAATAAGCACTCAAAACTTTATCTACTTCTTCAACATGAAATTGAACTTGATCTCTAGAAATAAAAGAATCCTGACTTATTCTGAAGCTTGAACTAAGGAGTTTATCAATAACCACTCCTTCACATTGTTTTTTTACATCCTGTAAAGTAAATTCTTTATGGTTTTTAGCATAATCTTCACATAACTTAGGCAAAGATAATTGATGATCAATACTACTTATAATCTTACCCTGAAAAGAAAATCTATTATTAAAATAAAACTTAAGAGCATTTATCACACCTAATTTACTAAATTGTGAGTTATCATCAATTACATTAACATAATCTGTTTTAATAACTTCATATAATTCATCTGTATTAATATATTTACTTATTTTAATTTTTTCAGATAGTATCTCAGAAAGATTATTAATCTCATCTTCAGAGATTTTAAACATGCTTTTATGAAAATATTCTGCAGGTTTTCTTCTATTCATTAAAAAGGAATCATTTTTTCTTATATTATCTTTAATAGATTTCAAAGGAATATTTGGCAACAAATTAGATAAATCATCATAAGATATAGCTTTATTCTGTTGCTTCATGCATTCTATTATTTCTGTATCTACATCCAGATTTGCATTCTCATCTAATGACATATACTTTTCAAAGAAATAATATTTATCTTTAAATAAATACTTCAGATAATTTTTTAGTACTGTAGAATCTACAATATATGAATCTAGAAAAATACTCTCTTTATATTGGTTATAAATATTTTCATAAAAAATAGGTTTATGATATTCATTAAAATATTTTTCTATATTTAAAAATAGCTTATCTGCTAAATCTTTTTTTAACATCATTTCTGGCAAATAAGCACAATCTTTATTTATAAAACAAAAGCTCTTTATTCTCTGAATAATAAGATCATCGTCAGAGTCTGTATACTGTTTTCCAGTCTCAGCTTCTAAAAAATTTTTAAATCTTCTCAAAGAGAGAGACGATGCAAATCTAAAACCTCTTTTAAAATTATTCTCTAAAATTTTTTTATAACTTAAAATCAATTCACTTTCTTCTGATTTATCTTTATTTTGATTTGAATCAATTACACTTGAATTAGCATCAAAAGTTTTTTTAATTTCATTATTTAAATTAAAATTAGCCTTTACATCAGATTTATTTACTACAGTTTCATCCTGTTCTCTTTCTTTACACTCTTTTTCTAATTCTTTTATATCTAAATTTGCCTCATAAGTCTTTATATTATGTTTTAAAGGGGTAAAATTATTCAATAAAAATTGAGCATAATTTTTTAGATTCTGCAACATAAATAAATATTCCTGTCTATTTGGGACATCTTGATAAAAACTTTGCTTTATAGAGTCAAATAAAGAAATTACAAGATTAATATCTGTTGTTTTAAACAACTCGTTTTTTAAGATGCCATTAGCAAAACCATACTCTTGAATTGTCAAAAAAACCTTTTTTAAGGTTTCAATTTTATCTGGAGTTTTATTTGATAGAAAAGACTTTTCACAATCTATTGTGTAATCAACCATTTTGTGAGCAGTATTCAGTAAACTATTATAAGCCTCTCTATTGTTTCGATAGAGATCCACAACCTTTAAAAATAGTTTACTTGCAGGTTGTTTATTAACAATATATCCAAGATATGCAGACTGCATACTATACATTTGAAAATTAATACCAGAAAAATTTCTATACGTTGAATTTTCAATATATAATCCACGCTTCTCAGCCATTTTTTTTAAGTTACTTGATAGAGTTTTAACAAAGTCAATACTATCAATTTGGCCATTTAAAACTGCCACTGTCCCTTCTAACAATAAAGCAGCTTCAAATTCATTCCACGGCGGAAGGCGATTTTTCTTTTCCATTTAAAATTATGCAGACAAAAAACTACAGAAGGTTTAACCTCAAGAGCTAAAAGAAACAAAGACCCTTACGGATAAAACAAAATATTATCCAACATTATTCTATTATAAAATATTTTTCAATCAATTAGCAATATCTTTATCTTTGTTAAGAGGTATTTAACTACATCAAAAATTTAAATTTCAAATATATTTTATAACATAAAAATATTAATAATAGTTTATTATCAATATAATATTACTATAGGAAAACCACTTTTAGTTATATACGTTAATTTCCTAAAAACCGGTACATTATACCGGTTTTAATCATATTCAAGTATCTTTTTTACCCCTGACAAATTACCTAAATATTTTTATAAATAACAAATAAAACACTTGTTTTTACCTTAAAAATATTGTAATATTTTAATCAGTATTTTATTAGAGAAATTTTTGTCTAAATGGGACGGAATATTTTAGGTATTAAATATGGGGAAAATATACTGGAATTTGCACGAAATACCTATCCCCAAAGGGGCTAGAATTTTTCGTAGTAGTAATCAAATTGTGCACATTTATCGTGACAGTAATGGTAAGCGTCGCAAACTTATCATTGGTACCTTGATTACCAATCTCGATGGCACTTATATGATGCATCCCAATGAGAATTTTAAGTACATTTACCCTCAGCTATGGAAAGAACATTACAATCAAGACTCTAATACCTCCTATGAAATTCATGCAGGACTCTTTGCCTTAGTGTTAGGAGTTGCTCATAAAATTGGACTATATCCTTTGTTATATAAGGTTTTTGGTCCTGAACAAGCCAATGCATTAATGGATTTTGCAATGTTCAGCATTGCCAATCAAAGCAATAGTGCTTATCTTTTTTCTGATGCGATGGCGGATCAGCTTTTATTTTCTCGTAAGGCCTTAGATGATAATTGGTACTCAAACTTTTTCACTCTAGTCTTAGACTCTAATAAACTTAATGAGTTTCGTTATCAATGGATTAATCTAAACTCTGAGAAAAATATAACAAAAGTTTGGCTGTGTATTGATGGATCTAATGATGATTGCCTAATGAAGAACAGCGAGTATGCTGAACCTGGAAATGCAAAGTCTGGCAATAATGTTAATATCGTCAGTTTTATTTGGGCGGTATGTGCCAATAGCGGCAGACCGATTGCTTGGATGGTAAATCCAGGCGGAATGCATGATGCTAAGGCTTTTGATGGGATCATCAAAGTTCTTGAAGCTTCAAATGTAAAGATTGAAGGTGTAATTTTAGATCGAGGCTTTGTTTCTCAAGATGTAATAAATTTGATTGAAAAACTAGGGTTTGAACTCATCATTAAACTCAAAAGCTCTACAGCCGCTTACAAGAAGATGATTGAGAATTATGATGAGACAATACGCAATCATGTTGAACATCTAGTATGGAATAATAGTGATGGGGTTAAATTTGGCATTACCGATGAAATGCAGCTCTTTAACGACAGCTCTAATAAATATTGTGTTGGACTGTTTTTTGATCCAACTAACAGTAATGCTCGCTCCACATATTTCTTGTACAAGCTTATAGATGAACGTAAAGAACTTGAGGCAATGATTGCCAGAGGTTCCTATGAGCTACCGGAGATCCCTGATAAGTTTAAGAGTTGCTTTGAGTTTGAAATTGATGCTAGTGGAAAAATTACTGCTGTTAAACCTAAAGAAAAGTATATTCAAAATCTGATTGATACCAAAGGTTATAGTGCCATAGCTTCTTCAAAGAGGATTTCTCCTGAGGAAATGCTAATGCGTTATGGTTTACGAGATTGTTCTGAAAAACAGTATGCTATTTTAAAAAGCCAACTTAACGGAGGTGTAATTAGAGTTCATAGTGACAATGCTATGTTAGGTCGTTTTTTTGTTGCCTTTATTGCTAGTATTTTGCGTACTGAAATAATGTTAGCCTGTCAAGAAATGAAATATGACATCAATGAGGTTTTACGTAAGGTAAACCGTGCTCGCATTATGCTGATGCCTAACGGCAAGTATCAAAGCATCTTTGATCATCCTCAAAAGATCGAAAAACTCTTTAAATATTTTGGTGTTTCTCGTGAAAACTTTCTAAATTTTGCAGAAGAGCTTAATTTAAAAAGTGACAATATTCAAAGTTCTCAATACCATATGCTGAGCTCTCCAAGCGATAGTTCTCAAGTTGGCTCTACCCCTAAACGTAAACCTGGTCGCCCTAAAGGCAGTAAAAATAAGGCAACTTTGGAACGCGAGAAAATTGAAGCCCAAAATCCTCCTGCACCTAAGCGTGGTAGAGGTCGACCTCTTGGCAGCAAGAATAAAGCTACATTAGAGAAAGAAGCTAATAAAGCATTTGAGCCAAACAAAACAACTAGACGGCCTGGCCGACCTAAGGGGAGTCTTAATAAAAAGACACTTGCAAAGATGGGCTTAAAAACCGAGCCTATAGTAAAGCACTCTCGTCCTGGAAGACCTAAAGGTAGCAAAAACAAAGTAACACTTGAGCGAGAAGCTAAAGAAGCTCAACATTTAAAGCGCAAACCTGGCCGCCCCAAGGGTAGCAAGAATACGCCTAAAATGATCTAAAATAGAGGTACGCCTTAGATCAACTTAGCTCAAAAATATTATGAATATTTTGATTGAGGTGTACCGGTTTTTAGGAAATTAACGTATATAGTTCTCTATAATATTTTTTAAAATTTCTATAAATAAGCTTATTTTTTACAACTATATTTATTCAGAAACTTATACTTAACATATACATCTTAATTAAATGAATTTAAACTAGTAGTGTTTTCCTACTTTCGGATAACTTTGTTAAATGATAATTTCACATTAACACTTTAAAAAATCAACATTTTAAGCACTATAGCTATATTATTTATTCATATTCTTCCCATAATTTACAGTTACAAGGCTATTCATTTTTTATTGAGATATTGTTGTGCTAAAAACATTCCAGTATCTCAATACATTATAAGAGTCTTAAACTTAACACTCTTTCTCTTGCGCTAAAGCCTTTTCTTGCTCTTTTTTATGATGGGCCTCAATTTCCTCGCGGGATCTTGCATGGGTCACCTCCCACACGCCAAAGAAGATAAAGCCCACAGCAATTAGTTTTACAATCGAAAACGTATCCATGCCCAACACTACTGCCACTACGCAAGCCACCACCGGTTGCACGTAGTTGTAAATGGCACACACCGTAGGTCTTAAAATGGTCTGTCCTTTGGCAATTAATAGATAAGCTAAAAAAGTGGCGCACACGACGATAAAGACTAAGGCTAAGATCTCATTTAAACTTAAGTCAAGCCATTTTGTTTCCATAAGAGATCTTGCAGAAAATGGCACTAGGCAGATAAAAGCAAAGGTAAACATCCACTTCATGACCGTAATTAAACTATAGCGTTTAACTAGATCACCAAAGCGCACAATATAAAAGGCAAAGGAGATCTGCGCGGTGGTCACTAAAAGATCTCCTATAATAGGATAAGCCCCACTGCCACTTGCACTTGCTGTGGTGCCACCATCTGAGCTTAAAATCAATAACACCGCGCCACCTGCTGCACTTGCAATACCGATAATTTTGCGCGCGGTAATTGGGTCTTTTAATAAAATTGCCGCAAAGACCATCGCCCACATCGGCATTGAGGTAGTAAGAATTGAGGCATCAGCAGGTGAGGTTAAGCGCACGCCAAACAAAAAAGATCCTTGATTTAAGATAATGCCAAAGATGGAGGCAAAGAAGAGTCTTAATAAATCTTTATGCGGCACATGCTCATGAGGTTTGAAAAAGGAAATGGTCCAAAAGAGGATCATCGCTCCTGCAATGCGCAGATCTGTAACCACTAAAGGAGAAACTATTCCCCCTACCATGACAATTTTCGCAATAGGTGACATCAGGCCCCAAAAGCTGTTGGCAAGTGTCATGCACAAGTGGCCTTTAAGGGAATTGATCTGCATAGAACCTCCAAAATTTGAGAGCATTATATACAAGAGCAAATTTAAATTAAGCGTGCACCAAAAAAAGCCATTTAAAGCTCCCCAATCTCCTAAAATAAAAAGATTCTATATTTTTTACAAAAAATTTACACAACATAAAACATACAACTTTAACTTAAAATCTTTAAAAGTTATCTTAAAAAATCTTTTATAAAATATAAACTTGTCTTAAAGTTCTTTCTTTTTAAAATTATTTCTCAAAAAGGCCTTAAGGCCTATTTTAAGGAAAACAAACAACAGCTATAATGTTGTTCGTTTTGTGTTTAATTTATTGACAGGCTGACATATTTTCTCAATTGCAATCCTCAATTCTGCAATTTTCATACAATTGAGAAAAAAATTTTTTAAGCAAGTTTATGACAGAGAAAGACTTTACAACATATAGCTTAGGTATTGACTTAGGCTCTACTACCGTAAAATACGTATTGCTTACCTCTCAAGGTGAGATCTTAGATCGTGCCTATGTGCGCCATCAAAGTGCAGTGATCCCAACTTTAATTAAGATCTTAGAAGATCTTGCTTTAAAACACCCAAATACTTTAGTAAAAGTCAGCCTTACGGGATCTTCAGCACTTGCCTTGTGTGAGGCCATTCAGGTGACCTTTGTGCAAGAGGTTATCGCGGCAAGTTCCTTTTTAAAGCATTTAAAAGAGGGCGTTGATGTCTCCATCGAATTAGGTGGTGAAGATGGCAAGATCCTCTTTTTATCAGGCGGTATGGAACTTCGCATGAATGAGGCTTGCGCAGGAGGAACTGGTGCTTTTATAGATCAGATGGCAACCTTATTAAACACAGATGCGCAAGGTCTAAATGAGATGGCTAAAAAGGCCACTAAGACCTTCCCGATTGCCTCGCGCTGTGGCGTGTTTGCCAAAACTGATTTAGTAGCCCTTTTAAATCAAGGCGTAAGTCGTGAGGACATTGCCAAATCCATTTTCAACGCCGTCTGTGAGCAGACCATCTCAGGTTTAGCCTGTGGTCGCGCTATTGAAGGTAATGTGGCCCTCTTAGGTGGCCCACTGTCCTTTTTAACTGAGCTTAAAGCCTCCTTTGTTGAGCGCCTTGCAAGTGAGAAAACTCATTTTATTGAAACTCACGATGGACAATACGCCATTGCCACGGGAGCGGCTTTAGAGCTTTTAAAGCAAGAAAATGATCCTTTAATTTTAAAAAAGCCGCAAGCTTTAAGTTTAGAGGAGCTAATCACCCGCCTTCAAGAAGTCAAAATTGATGTCGAAAGTGAGGCCTTAAGCGCTTTATTTAATAACCCTTCTGAATATCAAGAGTTTAAAGAGCGCCACGCTCAAGAAAGACTTGAGCGCATAGAGCTTAAAGATGCTGAAGGTGATTTATTCTTAGGTGTGGATTTAGGCTCTACTACCGTCAAAGGCGTTTTAATTGACAGCAAGCAAAGACTTATTGAAAGTTTCTACGATCACAATGGGGGCTCTCCTTTAGAAAAGCTGTTACCCAAAATTGATGAGATTTTAAATACTCTTAAAACCAACCCTAATGTGCGACTTGCAGCCATTTGTACCACAGGCTATGGTGCAGATTTAGCTAAAGCTGCCTTAAATGCGCAATTTACCGAAGTTGAAACGCTAGCCCATCAAAAGGCAGCCTGTGCTTTTGATCCTGAAACCTCCTATGTCATTGACATTGGAGGTCAAGATATGAAGTGCATTAAGGTGAAAGATGGCATTATCAAAGGCATGGCCTTAAACGAAGCTTGCTCTTCAGGTTGTGGCTCTTTTATTGAAACTTTTGCCAAGCAATTAAATTTACCTTTAAGTAAGTTTATTGATGAAGCCTTATCTTCTAAGCATCCTACCGATCTTGGCACCCGGTGCACAGTGTTTATGAACTCTAAGGTCAAGCAAGCCCAAAGAGATAGCGTCCCAATTAGTGATATTGCCTCAGGTTTGTGTTTATCAATTGTGCGCAATGCTTTATATAAGGTACTTCGCATCCACGACAGTGCTGAGCTTGGTGATCATGTGGTGGTACAAGGTGGGACCTTCCTAAACGATGCCATTTTGCGCGCCTTTGAAATGCACATTGGCAAAAATGTGATCCGCCCTGATATTGCAGGTTTAATGGGTGCCTTTGGAGCTGCTTTAATTGCCAAAGAGCGCTTTAATGTCAATGAGCCTTTAAACTTAAAGCCTGAGTTTTTAGATTTAAAAGCCATAAAGATTAGACAATTTAGATGCCGCGGCTGTAACAATCACTGTCTTTTAACCATGAATACCTTCCTCTCAGGGCAAAAGCATATTCATGGCAATCGTTGTGATTTTGCTTTAAAGACTTCACAAAAGAACAAAGAATCTGAAGAGTTTATTGAATTTAAATTAGACACTCTCTTTAACCGTGAAGTTTTAGATCCTAAAACCGCACCCCGGGGCGTAATTGGTATTCCACGCGTTTTAAATATCTTTGAGCACTATCCATATTGGCACAAGCTGTTTACTGAGTTGGGTTTTGCGGTAGTCCTCTCCCCGCTTTCTACAAAAGAGATTGCAGAACTTGGCAATGTGACTATTCCCTCACAAAGCTTATGCTATCCTGCCAAATTAACCCACGGGCATGTAACTTATTTGGCAAAACTTGGCATTAAGGATATTTTCCTCCCTTGCGTACCACGTGAGGCTAAGATTGAAAACAATCCTGACAGCTATGCTTGCCCGGTAGTAGGTGGCTATCCTGAGGCTTTAAAATTAAATGTTATTCAGGAAAATCACGATCTTAAAATTCACACCCCATTTTTAGATCTCACCAAAAACGCCACCGTCTTGCGTGCCATCTTTGAGTGCTTTAAAAATAAAGATTTAAAAGTCCACGAGGTGAAAAAAGCCATTAAAAAGGCCAAATTAGCCTTAGATGAATATCGAAGAATAATTTGCCAAAAAGGCGATGAGATCTATCAAAAAGCCTTAGAAGAAGGTAAACCATTAGTAGTTTTAGCCGGAAGACCTTATCATATTGACCCGCTTATAAATCACGGGATCCCAGCCTTAATAAGCTCTTTAGGAGCTAGAGTTGTAAGTGAGGATGCCATCTATAATATGGCCAAGCGCTCACCAAAGCTTGATGTAGTCAATCAATGGGCTTTCCACAGTCGCTTATATAAGTCAGCTGAAGTTGCCGTTGAAAAAGAGAATGTACAATTTGTGCAATTAGTCTCCTTTGGTTGCGGTATTGATGCCATTACCTCAGAGCAGGTTAAAAAGATCTTAGAGGGTAACGATAAGATCTACACCATGCTGAAAATTGATGAGGGTGATACCTTAGGGGCTGCGCGCATTCGCTTAAAGTCCCTACTTTGTGCCGTCGATGAAAATGCCCGCACCTTACATAAGAAAGAACTTGATACCCCTTATGTAAGATCTAAAAAATCATCAATGCCAGATAATCTTAGGACTTTATATATTCCACAAATGGCACCCATTCACTTCCCAATTTTAACTAAGGCTTTAGGCTCTTTGGGCTATAGAGTAAAACTTTTAGAAACGGTAAGTGATGATGCTATTGAGCTTGGTTTAAAGCATGTCAACAATGATGCCTGCTATCCTGCCATTGTGGTTATAGGTCAGCTTTTAGATGCCCTTGAAAAAGGTGAAATTGATGGCGATAAGAGTGCTTTACTTTTAGCCCAAACCTGTGGTCCTTGCCGTGCCACTAACTACCCTGCGCTTTTAAAGTGGGCCTTGCATGATCTTAAATTAGATAATGTCCCAATTGTCACTTTATCAAGTTATGACTTAAATACCGATGCGCTAAAGCTTAAATTAGGTATGAAAGGCCTTTATACCATGATGAAAGGCATTTTATTAGGCGATCTTATTCAAAAGCTTTATTTTCACACTAAAACCTATGAGCAAAATACAGGAGATGCTGATAAAGCTTTAAGTTTTAGCTCAAAAATTGCCCAAGATCTAATGGCAAAAGGCAAGCGCGCTCAATTTAAACGTTGTGTCGTGCAAGTAATTGACTCTTTTTCTCAAATTAAATTACGTGAGCAAAAGCGTCCTAAAGTTGGTATCGTAGGTGAGATCTTACTTAAATATCATCCAAAAGCGAACCTTGATTTGATGAACAAGATCATCGAAGAAGGTGCCGAACCAGTCTTAGGTGATATTGCCTCCTTTGTCTTATATTGCCTAAACGATAGTATCTATCAGGCCCGCTACATGAAAGGTTCCTGGATGAGAGCTACCGGCTCTTGGCTTATTTCCGCACGCTTTAATAAGATGCGACAAGTTATAAGCAAAGCCTTAAATGACTCACCTTTTGAGAATTTAACGCCATTTTCTGACTATAAAAAAGCCATTGAAGGCTTAATTTCTGCAGGTCAGCAAGCAGGTGAAGGTTGGCTATTAACCGCGGAGATGATAGATTTCATTGAGCATGATGTAAATAATGTCTTATGTGTGCAACCTTTTGCTTGTCTTCCAAATCATGTCACAGGAAAAGGTGTAATGCGCGCCATTCGCATGATGTACAAAAATGCCAATTTATGTGCTATCGACTTTGAGGCTGGAACTGCGCAATCTAATGTTGCCAATCGCTTAAAGCTTTTTATAACTCAAGCCAAAGAAATTGAGTTTAATAAAAAAGCAGGGCTTATTCACTTTCAACAAGCCTAAAGCAAATCTCCCATCAAAGCTTGATGGGAGAATTTACCTTGTTTTTGCAAACTTTTGATCTAAAGCCTATTATTTTTCACAAAAGCTTTGTTAAGATTAAGTTTAGAGTTTGCAAGATACAAGGAGTCTTATGAGCGTCAAAGCAGTCTGGCCACATGGTTCCATGGCCCTTTTAACTCAACTTGAGGCCGATAGTATTTCTCACTCCTCGCAAGGTGAGCTTTACGATCTTTACCGCAATTGCTCATTAGCAGTTTTAAACAGTGGAAATTTAACTGACAACTCAAAAGAGCTTTTAGAGAATTTTCAAAACTTTGAAATTGATGTGATAAGAACTGAGCGCGGCTTAAAGATTGAGTTAATAAATCCCCCTAAATCCTCGATGGTGGACGGGGAGATCATAAAATCCCTACAGCGTCATTTATATTCAGTATTGCGCGATATTGTCCAAATTCATGCCTCCCGCTCAGAGCTTTTAAAGCTTGTGGGGGATAAAAAACTTGAAAAGCTTGAAAAAGAGACCAATCGCGATTTAATCACCAATGTCATCTTCCATATTCTAAGAAACGCAGGCGCACTAGTTCCAAACGTCAAGCCAAATATTGCCGTCTGCTGGGGCGGTCACTCCATCCCCGATGATGAATATGAGTATGCTTATAAAGTAGGCTATGCTTTGGGCCTTCGTGAAATTGATATTTGCACCGGCTGTGGTCCTGGGATCATGGAAGCGCCGATGAAAGGGGCAATTTTCGGCCATGTAGTGCAAAATGCCGGAGCCTGTCGTTGCATTGGTTTAACTGAGCCTTCAATTATTGCCGCGGAGCCGCCAAACTCCATGGTCTCAGAGCTTATTATTATGCCAGATATTGAAAAGCGCTTAGAGGCCTTTGTAAGAATGGGACATGCGCTAATTGTCTTCCCAGGGGGACCAGGGACAGCCGAGGAGCTTTTATATATCCTAGGCATAAAACTTTGTCGTGAAAATCGCCACAACCCCATTCCCCTTATCTTAACGGGTAATGAAAAATCTCGGCCCTATTTTGAGGCTTTAGATAACTTTTTAAGAAAGTGTTTTGGCGATGAGATCTCCCGCAATTACCGCATTATCATAAACGATCCTGATGCCGTTGCCGAAGAAGTTAAAAATGGTCTTGAAAATGCCCTTGATCATCGCACTTTAATTCATGACTCTTATTGCTATAACTGGTCTTTATATGTACCAGATGATCTCCAACACCCCTTTGAGGTCACCCATGAAAATATGGCAGCTTTAAACTTGCATCATGATCAAGAACCTCAACTATTAGCCGCGGCCTTGCGTCGAGCCTTCTCGGGTATTGTCACCGGTAATGTTAAAGAGCACGGCATACGCTTAGTTGAAAAACAAGGACCTTTTACCTTACATGGTGATCAAGACATTATTGAGAGTATGGATAAATTAATGCGCGATTTTATCGCCCAAGGGAGGATCTTACTTTCAAATCGTGAATACAAACCATGTTATGTCTTTGAAGCAGATCCAACATAAATACCTTTACCCTCTTGCCTTTAGTGGAGGGGGGGGGGTAAAAAGTTCTTTTAAGCTTTACTTGATGAACTACCTACGCACTTACGTGCGAGGTTTCGTGAGGTCGGTGCCTCACTTTTAGTAAGCCCCCATTACTGGGTACTTACGGGCATGTCCACAATGCCCCCATCAGGTAGGAGCAAAAAGCTCGTTCCTGAGTTCTTAGAGGGTATTATACATGATCAAAATGTGCGACACCAGCCGCTTTCATCCCCACGCTCACGCATGGGGAATTACGCGGCATTAGTTAAAAACTTAAGCTCTTAAGTTTAGAAAATCCCCTCACATTGCGTGCCCATTAGTGAGCAAGTTGAAGACATCACTTCGTTGACTAAACTTGTAAAATTGCCCATAAAGGCATTTAAGGAATACCAAAGTACAAATAAGCCTACAATCATGGATACGGCAAAGCCTAAGGAGAAGACGTTTAATTGAGGAGCGGCCCGGGTCATCACACCAAAGGTGAAGTTTACCACCAGCATAGTACAAATCGCGCTCATAGCCATAGCCAAAGCGGTTTGAAACATCGTTGCCCCAAAGTAGATAATTTCAGTTAAACCTTGGGTGGTGATAAATTGCGGACCAATGGGCAAGGTGGTAAAGGACATTAACATTAAGCGAATAAAGACTAAATGCCCATCAAGGGCAAAAAACACTAAAGTACACAAGACCGTAAAAAACTGACCTACTACCGGGGCATTAGTACCTGAAACAGGATCTACTAATGAGGCAAAGCCTAAACCAGTTTGCATGGCCACAGCCTGTCCTGCTAGCACAAAGGTTTGTACGATATAGGTGGTCAAATAACCTAAAGCGGTACCAATTAAAAGTTGATTTATAGTAGTGATAATGCCATTGCCTGAGAAAAGTTCTAGATCCTGAGGTAGCGCTGGAATTGAGGGTAGCACACAAATGGTAATTGCCAAGCACAATAAAGCGCGCACCGTCATCGGCACAGCAGAGCCTGCAAAGGCAAAGAAGGCCATTAAAAAGCCACTTATGCGACATAAAGGCCACATAATTGAGGCTAAACCTTCAAATAAAATCGGCTCTTGAAAATCCATGCTCTAGCCTATTGATTGAGGAATTAAGTAGATCATTTCCATAAAAAAGGAGGTAAGCTTTTCAAGTCCCCAATGCGCACCTGCCATTAACGCAACTACAGTAATAATAAGACGCGGCAGGAAAGATAGCGTCTGCTCATTAATTGAAGTTGCGGCTTGAAAAATTGATACACAAAGACCTACGATTAATGAGGGCAAAATGGTGGCGGTAACTAAAATTGCCACTAAGCCTAAAGCAGATCTTACAATATCAACAAAGATCTCTGGCTCCATTTACAATCCTTAGGTGGGCACACCTATACCATAGCTTGAGATTAAAGTACCCATAATTAAAGTCCAACCATCAACTAAGACAAAGAGCATTAATTTAAAGGGCAAGGAAACGATCATAGGCGAGAGCATCATCATACCCATGGCCATCAAAATGGAAGCTACCACTAAGTCGATGATCAAAAACGGTAAGAAGAGCATAAAGCCAATTTGGAAGGCGGTTTTAAGCTCTGAGACCATAAAAGCTGGAATTAAAACCCGCATTGGAACATTTTCAGGACTGTCAACTTCAATACCTGCATATTGCACAAAGGCATTTAAGTCACTTAGTCTTGTTTGCTCCAACATAAAATGATGCAAAGGCCTTTGACCTATAACTAAAGCCTCCCGCGCTTGAATTTGATCGTTTAAATAAGGCTCAATAGCTTGCGTGTAAATATCATCAAAGACCGGAGTCATGATGAATAAGGTTAAAAATAAAGCTAAACCAATTAAGATCTGATTTGACGGGCTAGTTTGTAAACCCATGGCCTGACGCAAAATGGCAAGCACAATCACAATACGCGTAAAGGAGGTCATCATGATCACAATTGACGGCAAGAAGGTCAATAAGGTCATCAAGATGACAACTTGCAAGGATAGTGAATAATCCTGCGTGCCATCAGGATTTGTACGCACGGTAAAGGCAGTCATATCAAGATCGGCTGCCATGCTTGTGCCAAGACACAAATATAAAATTAGCCCACAAAATAAAGTTAGCGCACCACTTTTAATTAAGAGGCGCACATTTTTTTGAAGGTTTTCTTTGGAGGCTAAGATCATCCAATAAAGCCTCGACCTGCAAAGCCATTGCCTATGATATGGCGTTTAAAGGGCACGCTTGAGTATATTGGACGTGGAATTGGATTACCCTCTTCATCGGTATAATCCTCAGGTTTGGGCGCAGTTTCAATTTCAAGCTTGTGCATAAGCTCTTTATTAACCGTTCTAAAATCCTGAGAAGGTAAAAGATCATCGTAAGGGATCTCTTTTTGCTCTTTAAGATCTTTTTCAGAAGGTAAAGGTTTAAACTCATAAGGTTTGGCAACTTTTTCCTTCTTTTCATGAGGATCGACAATGGTATAGGATTTAGCTTTCGGAGCTGGTGATAAATCGTAATTCTCTGTTGTGTCATCGGCTTTCATTTGCGCGATGGTAGCATCTTCTTTTAACTCTTGAGCCTTTTCATAAGACTCTTGCAAAGCTCTACCACCCTCACTTTGAGCATTTAAAGTAAGTGAATTTAAGTTCTTTAAGACCTCAAGGCCAATTTGAGCTGTGATCGCCTCTTTAATTTCAGCCTTTAAATTTACAAGCTTAGCATCTACTGCCTTATTTACCGCCTCAATAATAATCGTTTGCAGATCTTGAGAATTTAAAGCCCCATTTAATTTTGAAGCAAAAGAACTATCTTGAGGATTTAAATCACAAATATAGCTTACATTAGCCTGACCTACACCTACTAAAATATCGCGACCGTCAATATTGACTTGCACTAAACGCTCTTTAGGGCCTAAAGCTAATTGGCCTACGATATTCATTTGTCCTGACTTGTGTTGCACGAGACGGCTCCTTTTTAAGAAAAAAGCTAGTACAAAAATTATGGCAAGCACACCAAACATGGATAAAAACCACTGTCCGATCCCGCTTGCGGTTAAAGGCCCGGTCGAAGCTACTCTCTCTTCTGCACAGGCTAGATCACATAATAATCCTAAACTTGCACTTAGTGCACAAAAATGCCGAGCTTTGACCATGATGCCCCAACTTAATGTAATTTTTTAATTCTCTCAACCTGACTTATCACATCGGTTAAACGAATACCAAACTTATCGTTAACGACCACCACCTCACCGTGAGCGATTAAAGTACCATTGACTAATACATCTAAAGGCTCACCTGCTAATCTCTCAAGCTCAATGACAGAGCCTTGATTTAATTGTAAGAGATTGCGAATTGAAATCTTAGCATGTCCCACTTCCATAGTAATGGTGACTGGAATATCTAAGATCGCATCTAACTTTTTGCGCTCTTCACGGGTAAGGGGTGCTCTTGCATTATCAGGTCCTTGCGTGAACTCATCTAAAGTTGCCACATCGGCACTTGCAAGATCTTCACCAGTGCTATCTTTAACTGTATCGGACCAATTTTTAGTAGGTCTATTTTGGGTATTTTCCTCAGACATAGTGCCCTCTTTTAATCGTCATCAAATTCTTCAAGATCATCGTCATCATCAAGACTAATACCTGCACCTTTAAGTAAGGAGAGATCATTCTTAATTGATGGAGGACGCTTGAGAATATCGCTAATTCGGATGGCCATTTTCTCTTTTGTACGTCCAAGTTTGGCCCGATAACTTGGTAAATCTTCAATATAGACAAGCAGATCATCTGGCATATCAACGCGCAATACATCTCCTGCTTGTAAATTTAAAATCTGTCCTAGATTAAGCTCGGTATCAAGAAGTTTTACGCGCATATCAACTAATACATCTAAAACTTCTTCACGCAAAGCTTTATTCCAACGCACGTCGGTATCGCCTTTATCACTTTGGACACCGGCATCAAGCAATTCACGAATAGGCTCTATCATCGAATATGGGAAGGCGATATGCATATCACCGCCACCACCGTCTAAGTCGATGTGGAATTGATTGACGACTAAGACTTCACTTGGGCTTACGATATTAGCCATTGATGGGTTTACTTCAGAGTCTAAGTATTCAAACTCCACATCCATCACCGGGGCCCAAGCTTCTTTATAGTCCTCAAAGACCATGCGCAACAATTTTTGAATAATACGTCTTTCAGTAGGCGTAAATTCACGGCCTTCAATCTTAGCTCTAAAGCGACCTTCACCACCGAAGAAATTCTCCACGAGAATGAAGACTAATCTTGCCTCAAGCGTAATTAGAGCCGTACCTTTTAAAGGACGAAAACGTACCATGTTAAGTGAGGTTGGCACGTACAGGGTTTGTACGTATTCACCAAACTTCATCATCTTAACGCCGATCCACGACACTTCAGCTGAATGGCGCATCATGTTAAACAGGCTAATACGCATATGGCGGGCGAAGCGTTCATCGACTAACTCCAAAGTCGGCATACGACCACGGACGATACGCTCTTGTGAACCAAAGTCAAAAACTTTTACGCCATTAGCATCAACATTTGGCTGATCTGGTTCAACCTCGTCTGCGCCATGCAAGAGCGCATCAATTTCATCTTGCGTTAGAAATTCTGACACCGCACACCTACTGGATCACAAAATTAGTAAAGAGAACTTGTTCTACTACAGGTTCATGTATGACACCTGAAAGTCTTGAACGAATGCCCTCAAGTAAAATGCGCTTTAATCTTTGCCTACCACTTTGTGCGATTAAAGCCTCATATTGTTGTTGAGCGGCAATTTCTGAAATTACGGATGAAATTAAAGGTAAATGATCACGAGCTAAACGTTCGTTTTCAGAGCCAATTACGACTAAAGCCACTTCAATTTGCATCATGTGTTTTTTATCGCCTGCTTGCAAATTAAAGGTAAAGCCCTGCGGGAAGGTTACAAAATACTCAGTAATTTCATTTTCCATTTGGGCATCTTGCTGTGCCTTTTCAAGAGCTATTTCCTCAGGAGTAGGTCCCATAGGCTCAAAAGGAGGTAAATGCTTCATCCACGCGTAACCTAAATAGCCACCGCCTCCTAATAAAATTAAGAGCAAGAAGATGACAACAATGATTAAGACGCGTTTGGAGCGACTTCTCTTACGAGTTCTACTTTCAATTTCGTCAGCCATAAACTATTTCCTCAAACCTTTTGTCAATTATCGCACAGGGGGCCTAAACTTTAGAAGATTTAAATTAAAGCATAAGCTTTCTGTCAAATTTTAAGACAAAATTTAGGTTTTTCTAGTAGTTGTGCAAAGATAGTGCCATCTTTTAAAAGATTTTTGCCAAAAGCCCCACAAAAACAAAGATTTTTTAAGACTAAAAAGCCTGCAAGAAAACTTACAGGCTCTATCAAACAAAGTTTGAGTTTTTTAAGCAAAAAGCTCTGACCACAAAGAAGCTTTATTTACGCTACTATCTGAAACTAAGGAGACTTTAGCACCAAAGCCTCGCTCTTGTAGAGAATCATTAAGTTTAGGTAGCATCTTAGATATTAAGTTCTTCGTACTTAAATTCTTAGCATCCACACTTACCTTTAAAGGTGTCCCTTGCGCGGATAATGCTAAACTTATGGTCATCTGACCTAATGAAGATGGATTTAAATCAATAGTTAAGCTCTTTAAATTGCGAGCTGCCATCGCCATCACCATTTGTGTAACATTTTGCGCATTCTCATCCACATTCTGGCTCATATTAAGGCTTTGATGAATGGCTTGTGAAAGCGCACTTTGAGAATTGCCATTTAATGAGCTTTGTAAGTTGAAATTTTGTGACATGCCACTTTGTGAACTTAGACTATTGAGTCTTGTTAAAGTTGGATTTAAAAGGTTTAGAGCCTGCGTTAAAGAGGAATTTGAAGTTAAAGTACCTTCACGGCTTACACTACCACTTAAAACTCCCTCTTCTTTTAGCGCATAGAGATTAAAAAGATCTAAACTCTCATCCACGCTTTTAATATGTTGCACATTAGCATTTAAAGGGTTAGAAGATTTTAAATTAACACTCTCTTTTGCCTTTAAATTTGCCTTTTCAAGGCTTAAAGGAGTTACGCCTAAATGAGTTGCAGCTTTATGCGCACTTTGTACATTTTGCCCTTCTAAAGACTGTTTGATCTTAGCTAAAGTGGATGTGGCATTTAAAGTAATACCGCTTGCATTTTGATTATTAAGACTTAAGCCTTCCTTAGCATTTTGCGTGACATACATGGAAGTTTTAGAATTGCTCTTTTCACTTTCAATAAACTTACTTTGTAAGTCATCACTTAAAATTTGCTTGTGATGGAAAACCTCTAAATCTTGAGCTTTAAAAGTCTCAAAACTTTCAAGATTTACTGAAGGAGTATCACCTCCTACAGGTTGCTTAGTAAGATTTATATTTTTAAGGCTTAATTTTTGAACATTAACCTCTGAGGCCATCGCATCTAAAACTTGCGTGGAACTTACCTTTTGTGGAGCTTGATTTAAATTAAGTTTAGGATCGACAAGTTGAGTTTGAGTCTTAGTTTGAAATTGACTTAAATTCTCACCTAACTTATCAAAAGTAGAAGTTTTTGCGCTATAGGTGAAATTACCCTCTGTTTTTAAAGCAGCATTTAAATTTCTATCTTTTAAAATCTCATTTAAATCAGTATGTTGAGTGTTAATCTCACTTTCTTTAAAGTAGGTTTTAGGATCAAAGTTTACAAGCTTAGGATCTAAAGGCAAATCTTCTTTAGCATAAAGCTTTTTATCTTCTTTATCATCTTTTAAGGATAGATCTTCTCTTTCTTTTTTATCTTGAGGTTGTTTAAGTTTAAAGTCTGAAGGCTCAGTGCCTCTTTTTTGTATGCTTTCTTTGGCAAAAGCATTTACTTTTGAGATGGTATCAATCATACCACCTAAAAAGTTGACCTTACTTGAACTTTGATAAGTGTTTAAAAGTGAGGCAAAGGAGTCATGATTTGCAAGTGAGCGAGGGCTATTCTTGCCGTTTGGGGCAGATCTTAGCTCTAAATGATTTAGATTTTGTTGCGATACTGCTTGCATAACTTACTCCTAATTTTCCTTATTTAAGAAAATTTTTAGGTTTATTAAAACGTTAAAAAAATAGAAGCTATTTTTATAAGTTTTAATGCAAAGCTTATGCCAAGCTAACAGGACAAAGGGCAAGAAAACTTGCCCTTTACTTAAGAATGAAAATTATTAAGCCTTTGTTGAAGGATCGCTCTCTGTTGCATGCTCAGTGCTTTGAGAGTTACCCTCAAGATTGTTTGTATCTTGAGGATTTACTTGAGAACTCCCCTCTTCCTTTAAAGCATTATCTTGAACGCTGTGATCGGAAGTAGGCTCTACAACCTCAACATGCTGTAAGCTTTCTTCATTACCAGTGGTAATGGCAGCTGAGGCTACTGTATCTTGCATTTGCGCACTTTGCACTTGGGTGTCAACCGGAACTCCCACCACGATTTGTGAGAGAGCGCGATTTTGCATGGCCACTGCCACATAGCGATTGGCAATATCACGCATGGCCTGCAAGAAGGTCAAATACATTTCAGAGGCGTGCATAGAAACATGCTGACGGCCAATGATACTTAGCAGATCGATTTGGCATTTATCGACATCACGATTTAACTTCTTGCCATGTTTGATGATATTCTCAACATTCAAAGCTGAAGGATCATTGGCGATATTTCTTAAATCCTCACTCATCTTCTCAATGCGCTTTAGAAGATCATATAAAGAAGCCTGCATTTGTCCACCAAATATGGTATGACGATTGGCAACGTGCACTACTGCCTGATCTAAACAATAGCGTACTGACTTTGAGGACTCACGCATATTTGAGAAAGCAAGATAGAAGAAGTGCTTAGCATCAATGCGAGCGGTGGCTTGATTTTGTGAGCGATCTTTCTCTAAAGCCATGGTATAGAACTGTGATCTCTCACGGGAGATAGCATCTAAGACATTTGAGGCTTTATTGCGTGCTCTTCTAAGTTGCATCTCATTATCACCAAAGAAATTATCTAAACCGCGCTTTAAGCATTCCACATTCAAATCAAAGAAGTTTGGCACAGCAGAAGAGACGGCTTGTAAAATCTTTTGATTATCCCCGCGGGCTTCAATCACTAAAGCTACCGTATCGGTGACCTTCTCTTTAGTAAAGTTAGTCTTAATAATTACGGCTACTGCAATGACCATTAAGATAATGATAGCTGGAGTTTCAAAACTAAAGAGAATAAAAGCCATCAGGCAGGAGATGGTAAAGGCTGACACGCCAGTTAAGAACCAACCTGCAATTACGGTAATCACACCTGAAATTCTAAAGACTGCACTTTCTCGATCCCAAGCGCCATCGGCAAAGGAGGTACCCATCGCCACCATGAAAGTTACATAGGTGGTAGAAAGCGGTAATTTTAAAGATGTTGCAGAAGAAATTAAAATTGAGGCGATAACTAAATTAATAGAGGCTCTTACATAGTCAAAGGGAAGCGGATCTTCACCTTTAACCACGGGTGCTTTGCGATAGCGATAGGCAATAAAGTTTAAAAACGCCTGAGGCATTGCCTTATAGACGGCCCGTGAGATCCCAAGACCAAAACGAGTTACCACACGACCTGGAGCTGAAGCACCAAATTGCTCATGCTCACCACGAGTAGAGCTTGAAAGATTAATAGAGGTTTGAATTACACGATGAGCCTTTTTAGAGGTCCAAAGTGTTATAACCATGATGGCACCAGCGGCGGCTAAATACCAAGTTGAAACATGGGAGTTTAGATTCAAGGAGTTCATGGTTAACTCCTCAGCCCCTAAACCTGACGAGAGCCAGTTTTGGAAGGAATCTAAAGCTGCAAGTGGCACACCGATAAAGTTTACTAAATCGTTACCTGCAAAAGAGAAGGCTAAAGCAAAAGTGCCAGAGAGAATAATTAATTTGAAAACATTAAATTTTAAGAGTACAAAAACTTGAGCAATTACTGAGCACGCTACAAAAAGCGTAATTAAGATGGTGCTTGTATTTTGCTCCATAAATTGAATGTACTCAGGCTTCATAAAAGAAGCACCTTTAGCGCCTTTCATAATTAGGAAGTAAATAATTGCAGTAATTGAGAAGCCTGCAAAAATACCACCTAAATACTTATAGGTATTCTTTAATCTAAAGGTAAAAAGTACACGGCAGACAAATTGCACCACCATACCGGCAATAAAAGCTACCACTACGGAAATTAAAATTGCCGAAACAATGGTCATGGCTCTATCTGATTTAATGTAGGTAAAAACCTCAGAATAGGAAAGACCTTGTTGATGGAGTTTAAAGAGAGTGGCACATACGGCTGCGCCTAATAAATCGAAGATAATGGATACGGTAGTTGAGGTTGGAAGGCCTAAGGAGTTAAATAAATTTAAAAGTAGCACATCACCTATCATTACCGCAAAGAAGATGAGCATTACCTCTTTAAAGGTAAACATTTTCGGATGGAAGACGCCCGATCTTGCAACCTCCATCATACCTGAGGAGAAAGTAGCGCCAAAGAGCACTCCAAGAGAGGCCACCACGAGCACCCACTGCAGTGGAGCAATGCGGCATCCTACCGCTGAATTGAGGAAATTCACCGCATCATTACTGACACCGACGAATAGATCAATACAGGCTAGTACTAGGAGAAAGACCACTAGTACCATAAAAATAGAATCAAACATAATAGTCTCGCACGGCAAAGGCGGCAAACTTATATAAATTTCACCTAAACTTTACCTAAACCTTAAACTTACTACTTAATTTTAATGCCAATTTTCAAAAGAAGTTTTAGGCATCAAAACTTTGCGCCATTCTAGCAAAAAACAGTCCTTTTCAAAACAAAATTTAAACAAAAGTTAAGGCTTTTTACCTGTCCCAAAATCAAGATAAATTTAAAATAAACCATTAATTTACATAAAAATTTATTCTCATAAATCTTAGCTTTGTCAAGGTCTTTAATTTCAAATTAAATTGTAAAATTTATGTAAAATTTGTAAATAATTTGTAAATAAAATTTTGCTTGACTTTAACAATTTATGCCAGAAGTCTCCACCTTCTATAAGGTGGAGATGAATGGCATCAATCTTGACATTCCTAGTATT
>CALXNU010000024.1 GCA_944389835.1 uncultured Succinivibrionaceae bacterium | reverse complement strand
CCTGTCACGTGATCCGCTTGTAAGAATCAACTGATCCACATGTAAGAGACTGCGTCTCATGACTTAAGAAAATTCACGAAGATCTTTTAGGCAAGCTTTTGTATAAGCTAAGTGAGATCCTAAAGTTTTACGGGTCTTAAGAAAATGTGATCCCGATCGTGACGAAGCATTTGCCATAAAGACGTTTTCACAAAAACTCGTGCTATGATAAGTTATGAGAGTTTTAAGGGTTTAAAAAATGGCAAATGTAATCGCGATTATTTGGGACTTTGATAAGACCTTAGTGCAAGGTTATATGCAAGCTCCCATTTTTAAGCACTACAAGCTTGATGGTAAAAAGTTTTGGGAAGAGGTGCACGCTCTGCCACAAAAGTATTTACAAGAGCAAAATGTCAAAGTAAATCGCGATACTATCTATTTAAATCACTTCATAAATTACTCAGCCCCAGGAAAGCCTCTTTTTGGTTTAAATAATGCGCAATTGCGGGAGTTTGGCAAGGAACTTGAGTTTTTCCCTGGGGTTTTAGAGTTTTTTAAAAATTCCAAAGAGAAAGTTGTGCAAAATCCCACCTATCAAGAATATGGCATTAAAGTTGAGCACTATATTGTAAGTACCGGTTTTGCCGAGACGATTAAAGGCTCTTCTATCATGGAATTTGTCGATGGGGTGTGGGGCTGTGAGATCATCGAACATGAAAGTGAGGGTAAGCGTTATTTAGGGGAAATTGCCTATACCATAGATAACACTACTAAAACCCGCGCCATTTTTGAGATCAATAAGGGGGTGCCTAAGCATCCTGAAATTAATGTTAATGATAAGATGGCAAAAGATATGCGAAGGGTGCCTTTTGAGAATATGATTTATATTGCCGATGGCCCAAGTGATATTCCAGCCTTTGCGCTTATCAATCGTTTTGGCGGCTCAACCTTTGCAATTTATCCAAAAGGAGATTTAAAAGCCTTTGAGCAGGTTGAAAAGATGCGCCGAGATGGTAGAATTCAAATGTATGCAGAAGCTGATTATTCAGAGGGGACCACCGCTTATATGTGGATCACCAATAAGATTGATGAGTATGCCCAAAGAATGTATCAGGCCGAGAAGGCTAAGCTTGCAAGATCGGTATCTAAAGGACCTGCATTTTTAGAATAAAAAAGACAAAAGACGGTAGTAATCACCTAAGACTTAAGTCTAGATTTAGACTTAAGTCTTTAATTTTTTTTAGATACAAAAAACCTCGCTTTAAGCGAGGTTTTAGAGTATTTCTGATCCTTTTTCTTATTAGATCACGCCTTGGGCGATCATAGAATCGGCAACTTTACGGAAGCCTGCAATGTTAGCACCTAACACGAGGTTACCTTCTTCACCAAATTCCTTAGAGGTCTCATAAGCGTTCTCAAAGATACCCTTCATAATGTTGAAGAGCTTAGCATCAACCTCATCAAAGGTCCAAGCGGTCATACCAGCATTTTGCTCCATCTCAAGCTGAGAAGTTGCAACACCACCGGCGTTGGCAGCCTTGGCAGGGCCATAGGCGATACCAGACTTTAAGAAAGCGTTGATAGCATCGATTGAAGATGGCATGTTAGCGCCTTCTGAAACGACCTTAACGCCGTTTTGTAATAAGCACTTAGCATCCTCAAGGTTAACTTCGTTTTGAGTGGCGCATGGGAAGGCTGCGTCAACTGGAACTGACCAGACAGCATTGCGGCCTTGTGGGTACTCAGATACTGGAGTGTACTTAGCAGTTGGAACTAACTCAGCATAACGAGTTAATGAGGCACGCTCAACTTCCTTGACTTGCTTTAAGACATCAACCTTAATACCAGTCTCATCGTAGATCATGCCGCGTGAGTCGGACACGGTAACTGGAATTGCACCCTTCTCAATTAACTTCTCGCAGCAGTAAATAGCAACGTTACCGGCACCTGAAACTGCGCACTTCATGCCCTCTAAGCTTTGACCACGAGCCTTTAACATTTCATCGGCAAAGTAAACTACACCGTAGCCTGTAGCCTCAGTACGAGCAAGTGAACCGCCCCAGTTTAAGCCCTTACCAGTTAAAACGCCTTCATAGCGGGTGGTAAGTCTCTTGTACATGCCATAGATGTAGCCAATCTCACGGCCGCCGACACCAATATCACCTGCTGGAACGTCAACGGTAGCACCAATATAGCGGTGAAGTTGGAGCATGAAAGCTTGGCAGAAGCGCATTACTTCGTTATCAGACTTGCCCTTAGGATCGAAGTCTGAACCACCCTTACCACCACCAATTGGAGTGCCAGTTAAGGAATTCTTGAAGATCTGCTCAAAGCCTAAGAACTTTAAGATACCCTCATTTACAGTTGGGTGGAAACGAAGACCGCCCTTATATGGGCCGATAGCGGAGTTGAATTGTACGCGATAGCCGTTGTTGACTTGGATCTCACCCTTATCGTCAACCCACTCAACGCGGAAGTGGAAAGAACGCTCTGGCTCTACAATGCGCTCTAAGATCTTATTCTTTTGATAAACAGGATTTTTATCGAGAAGAGGTTGTAAAGTAGTTAAAACTTCCTGAACGGCCTGAAGGAATTCTGGTTGATAGGCATAACGTGCAGAAAGGTCATCAAATACCTGTTGTGAATAAGACATCTTTAAATCTCCAAAAGAAGGGGCAATTGCCCGAAATCAAAACTTGTGCACACTATAGCGGATTTTTTAAAAGTTAAAAGATTTCGGATTAAAAAAGGGCGAAAAAAGCTTAAATTTATCGGCTTTAGTGCAGTTTTTAAGCTTTTTTGCACCAAAATAAAGCGTGATTGAGCTCGCAAATTTTTAAAATTTTAGCACGCTCAATTTTGGGGAGCATTTTGCCCGTGAAAGCTTAATTTTAAGTTTTAATTATGCCACCTTTTGGGGCGTTGATTTTTTAAAGCTTACAAAGCCTATCCTTAATTTAAATTTATGCTTAAAAATCTTTTTAGTAATTTAAAAAAGACAAAATCAAACTTTAGATAACTTTTTGTTCTAAAAGCCAAAATTGAGAGAAAATCGCATAAATAAGCCGTTTTTGCCCTTGTGTTTTCTTTTAAATGTACTAAGATGAAACTAGCAACAAAGAAAATTTAAAAGGAGGGACGCACCATGAGAATTGATGCAATCCCATTAAGGACGCTCTCAGAGCTTGATAAAATAAAGTTATCACTAGTTGTACTCTTGATAGCTTATCAGCGCGCCCTCATTTCAAGTCAAGCTCATAAACGTGGTGGTCTTCTTGATGATATTGAAGATTTCTTCAATGGCGGTCATGATGAAGACGATAGCACAGGAGATGAGATCTCAGATGAGGACGAGGAGGATGAGGAAGGCGAGCTTATCGAAGATGAGGATGATTCATCAGATGAGCAAGAAATAGCTCAAGACAGTGATGATGATTTTGAGCCAATATTCCCAGATGATGGGGATTTTAAGATGATTAAGCATAAATCCTAATGTTTTCAGTTCCAAAGTTTCGCCGTGCAAGTCGTGGTCATGGCGAGATTAATTTTCTTTTATATAAAATTAAAAGCGCGCACACTTTAGTTTTAGCCCTTCAAGATGAGCCTTATCCTTATGCGGTCGCGGTCAATTATGCCCCAAAAGTTTGTGATGATGAGCTTTACTTAATCTTTCATGGCGCAAAGGAGGGAAGGCGCTTTAATCTTTTAAAGAAAAATCCCAAAGTAGGCTTTTTTATCACGCTTCAAGATGAGGTGGTAAATACTTACGATTGTAGAAGTACTAATTTGTATGAAAGCTTAGCAGGTGAGGGGGAGGTCTTATTTTTAGAAAATAAGAAGGCACTTTTAGCCCTTGAAGATTTTATGGCCCATTTTGGCACCTTAAAATTTGAGGAAGGCACAGTAGAGATGATGGGCAAAATGCTGTCTAAAACTGCCGTTTGTGCCTTAAAGGTTAAAACTTTGGGCTTTAAAGCTCATGAATAAGTTAATTTTGCGTTTTTAGATGATAATCGCGCACGTATTTGTCTAAAAGCTCCAAATAACGCTTGGCAAGAAGACTTAATTTTTGCCCCTTAGGATTGATGCAAATAATATCCATATGCTCTTCACTTTTTAAGGGGATGGAGATAATAAGTGAGCCATTTAATTTTTTGGAGAGAATGCCAGAGGCTATCGTATAGCCATCTAAGCCTACTAAAAGATTAAATAAGGTAGCCCTGTCGGTGACGACTAAGCTTTTTTTACAAGGCAAGGTGCTGTGTAGCTCTTCTGCAAAATAAAAAGAGTTATTAAGGCCTTGATCATAGCTTAGGCGTGGATAGTCTTTAAGATCTTCTAAGGTTAAAGAGCTTTTTTGAGCAAGTGGGTGATGGGAGCTTATAAAAACATGCGGCAAAGCTCTGAAAATTACCGTATAGTCGAGGTTGTTTTGCTCTAGGATATGTAAGATCACCTCACGATTGAATTTTGATAAATACAAAATCCCAAGCTCAGAGCGGGCGTTTTTGACATCTTCAATAATCTCAAAAGTGCGCTGCTCGCGCAAAGAGAACTCATATAAAGGCTCATTACACTCTTTAACTAAGCTTACAAAGGCATTGACCACAAAAGAGTAGTGCTGTGAGGAGATAGCAAAGATTTTCTTGGGCGCACTTTTGTGGCGATATTTTGATTCTAGAAGATCTGCCTGCTCGACAACTTGTCTTGCATAGCCTAAAAACTTTTGCCCTTCAGAGGTTAAAATCACTCCATTTTGCGTGCGCTTGAAGATCTCAATTTCCATTTCTTTTTCTAAACTTGAGATGGCCTTAGAAATGGAAGGTTGAGAGATATAAAGGCTTTGTGCGGCGGCACGATAGGAATTTAATTTGGCCACCGCAATTAAATATCTAAGCTGCGTTAAGGTCATGCAGGATCTACTCTTAAGACATAAGAGTTCTCAAGAGAGACACCCTCTAAATTAGGCGCTTTGATATTTACAAAATAACCATCACCTGGTGCTACCTCCACGCTTTGACCTTTTTTATCTTGCATGGAGCTAAGATCAAGCGCTATTGGGCCGTTTTTAGTGTAAAGCACCACTTGTGAGTCTTTGGCAAAGCGATTTTTAACTGCCAAATAAAGTCTTCCATTTTCAACTTTTTCAATTTGCGCGCAAATCTGCCAGAGGCCAGGGGAAGGGCTATTAGTCTCATAATCTTGCGTCTCATCAGCGCGATGTGGTTCTAAAAGACCTGTAGTGTAGGCACGAGAGGGCAGGGATTTTACAATCTCAAAGGATTCACGAGGAATTTCTTTGCCTTCTGCAAGAGCATCAATGGCCAAGCGATAGGCGCGGGAGATGGCACCACAATAAAGAGGCGATCTTGAGCGTCCTTCAATTTTTAGTGAATCCACACCAATGTCCATTAAGCGCTTAACTAATGGTAGGGCGCATAGATCTTTGGAGTTTAAAAGATAAGAGCCGTTTTCATCTTCCTCAAGGCCCATCCACTCGCCTTGGCGTTTGGAGGTCTCCTCAATCTCACAGCTTAAGTTTCTTACCTTATAATTCCAGCGGCAAGAATTATTGCAAGCTCCCAAATTTGCATCACGTCTTGCAAGCAAGCCTGAAATTAAGCAACGCCCTGAGACTGCAATACATAAAGCGCCATGGACAAAAACCTCAAGTTCCATATCTGGGCACTCATTTCTTATCATCTCAATTTCATTTAAAGAAAGCTCCCGGGCTAAGATGCATCTTTTAACTCCAAGCTTTTGCCAAAACTTAACGGTAAGAGCATTTACAGTATTAGCCTGCACTGAAAGGTGCACATCAATTTCAGGATGACGCTCTAAGGCTGCATCAATTAAACCAGGATCGGCCATAATAAAAGCATCAGGCTTTAAAGAGGCCACATCATCTAAATCTTGATAAAAAGAAGATGTGCCACTTGTGCGTCTTACGTGGGGGATCACATTTAAGACGGCAAAGAATTTCTTGCCCAAAGAGTGCGCAAATTCAATACCCTTTTGAAAATCCTCACGCTCAAAGCCATTACCGCGCACGCGCAAAGACCATTTAGGAATACCTGCGTATACGGCATCAGCACCGTAAGTTAAGGCGGTTGTTACATGTTTTAAAGAGCCTGCTGGGGCTAGAAGTTCAGGTTTATTCACAGTCAAAGGTACCTTTAATAGTGTCTGTAACTTTAGTTAAAAGATCTGCTTGTAAAATTAAATGGGCCTCAAGATCGGCTATCGCATCTTCCGTTTTTTCAGGTAAGTTTTGCTCTAAATACTGATCTTCAGGACGCATTCTCTTAAGGGCTAACTCTGAGGTTAAAACAAAACTTAAACTATCCTCAAAGGTTAATTGCAATTCTGTGACCACTTTACCTGCGGCTAAATGCATGGTGATCTCCTCAGAGCGTAAATCCTCTTTTGAGGCCTTAATGGTGCCACCTTCTTCATCTGAGGATTTTAAAGTGGTATCAAAACCTAGAGTGAAAACTTGAGGTAATTGTCCATCAGTAAGCCAGGAGGTCATTCTATCTTCAACTACGCAGCGCGGTTGAAAATGACGGGCTGGGAAAGTACCTGAAAAGGCCTCACGTAGCATAGCAATTGCTTTTTCTGCACGCTTTGCTGAGGAGACTGACACTAAACAAAAAGACTTTTCAATATTAAGCATCACAAGCATATCGCGCTGTGAGCTGAAGGCTCTAGTTAAAAGCTGATTGATAAGTGCAGTTTTTAAGCTTTGAATTTCATTTTTGCGAAGCTCACGGCCTAAGGTAGCTTCCTTTTCTTCAATTAAGTTTTCAAGCTCTGTTTTTACAACTTGAGAGGGGAGAAGCTTAGTTTCCTCTATAATCCTAAAGAAGTAGCAAGGCCCGTAATTGAAAGTATAAAGCTCACTTAATCTGCCAAATAAAGGGGAAAAACCTAAAGTTGCCACTTCCTGAGCCTGACATGGCCTATAAGATTTTTCTTTAATGGTTGACTCTAAGAGTTCAGGATTTGTCAGGATACGCTTGTGTTCATCTGATAAATCTACAGTATAGATTTGGGCGTTTTTAAACCACATGATAGGACCTCTCAAGATTAGTTTTAAGCACATTTTAGCGGTTTTACCAAAATTTGTCAGGTAAGAAGCTTAAAGCTTAGTTTAAAATTTTTGGCAAAAATTAAGAGTTGCTGTAAAATTAAGGGCACATTTTGGGTTAAAAAAGCGGGATTTTTCGTGTTTATGGTGCAAGATACAAAGGAGCAAAATTCAGATCAAAAGCGCTATGTAGGTGAGATTATTTCTTATCTTCCTGAAAAGCATTATGGTTTTATCAGATCTGACGATGGAAAAGAGCTGTTTTTCTTAGATTCAGGTGTAAAGTACGCTAAAGATTTACAAGCTTTAAAAGAGAAAGTTGCGGTAAGTTTTTTCATGCAACCTACTAATAAGAGTTTTAAAGCGCTTGAGGTTGAGATTTTAAAACTAAAAGATGGTGAAGAGCGTTACGAAGTGCCACTTGAGGTGATGATCTATCAAGAAGAAGTAGATGGTCGCTATAAGCTTTTAAAAGACTCTTATAAATACGTAATTGACTATCGTGGCACGAGTATTAATGAAGTAGTGTATAAAGCCCAATCTTGGGCGACCCACTTTGGTTGCAATGCTTTACATCATGCCCGTCTAATTCGTCGTACCGCACAGGAGTTAACCCCAAGTGGTATGCGCTATTACACTGAGTTTCGCTATATCGGAAGCCCATGCTTTGTGGGAGCAAAAAGCGTTAAAGGTACGGTTACCAAAAAAGATATCCCCCAAGATTTAGATAAAAAGCTTCAAGATTATTATGAAAATTATCAAGATGAGGCTTTAGACACTTATATTGCCAAGTATAAAAAAAGAAGCTTTATTAGCATGGGCGCAAGTGTCGCTTTAGGCCTTTTTGGTTGTGTGGCGATGAGCAATCCGATTGCCATTATTGTCTTTTTAATTATGGCAGCCATTAGCTTAGGCTTTTGCATCTTTTATGTGAAAAATTGGCTATTACCTCCGGAGGTCTTTTCAGGCGGAGCAGTCTCTTTAAAGACTCGTTTGAGAACCGACACCGGCGAGTGGAGCTCTTAACCTTTTAAAGCGCATAAAGGACAGTGTCAAGATCTCCTAAGAAGAGTGATTCTTAAGGCTTAAGAACCCTTAAGAAGTAGCAGAATAGATCTTTTGCGTGGCATTAAACCTCCAAATAAATAATCAATCGGAAATATTGTGTTATGCCACGTTTTTTTAAGTGCAAGAAAAGAATAGTTTTGGTTTGACGTCTAAAATTAAAGAAAAATCATTTCCAAAAAAATGCCTCAAGCTTTGAGGCAAGTTCTTAGATAAGCTTAATCATACCTAACACTTAAGAACTTATTTTTAAAGCACAAGTCTAATTTTTGGTTTTTTAAGCTTAAGTTTGCTGTAGAGGGTAGCTTTTGCCTTTGTAGGCTTTGTGCTATGCTTTTTACACAATGATTACAAATTAAGTTTTTTAAGGAAAATAGCGTGTCACTTTTAGATGAGATTTGGTACGAGAAGTCTCTTACCTCCTATGTTTTAAGGGTTCCTTTATATCCTTTTTCTTTAATGTTTCGCTTTGTAAGTGCGCTAAGACGAAGTATCTACATGTCAAATCAAGACAAAGCTAAAGCCCCTGCCATTCCTGTGATTGTCGTAGGAGGCTTAAGTGCAGGAGGCGCGGGTAAGACTCCTTTGTGTGTGGCTTTGTTAAAAGAACTTAAAAATCGTGGCTTTAAGCCTGGATTACTCTCACGCGGTTATAAAAGTCATGTTAAGCATTATCCTTATTTGTTAAGTGATAAATCAGATGCTCAAACCTCAGGTGATGAGCCTTTACTTATTTATCATCAAAGTGAGTGCCCGGTGGTGGTAGATCCTAATCGAGTACGTGGTGCGCAATTTTTATATGAGCAAGGCGTGGATGTCATTGTTTGCGATGATGGTTTGCAGCACTATAAATTAGCCCGCGATGTGGAAATTGCCGTTTTAGATGGGGCAAGAATGCTTGGTAATCGTCTCTTACTTCCGGCAGGTCCGCTTCGTGAAGGACAGTGGCGTTTACAAACTGTCGATGCCGTGGTGGTAAATGGTGCGGTGGCCAAAATTGGCAATTACTCTATGACTTTAAAGCCTGAGTTCCCAAAGCCTTTAAATGAAAATAGCGTAAGGTCAATTTCACAAGGGGCTAAAGTTTGTGCACTTGCAGGCATTGGCAATCCTGAGCGTTTTTATAAAACGGTAGAGGATCTGGGCTTTAAGATTGTAAGTACTTTAAAAGCCTCCGATCATGAAAGATTAAATCCAAGCAAAATTAAGAAAGTGGCCGCGACCATGCCGGTTTTAATGACCAGAAAGGATGCGGTAAAGTATGAAAAAGAAGAGCTTGATAATGTCTTTGTTATTGATGTTAAGGCAAATTTAAGCTCACAATTTTATAATTTAATTGAAAATAAGATTAAAGCTTCCAAAGATAAGATTTTAAGACGCTCCAAATACTATAAGCCTTCAGCTAAGAAAAAAGAGGCTTTAGTTTTAGAAAGTGATCAAAAGGTGGTTTCAAGTTTTGCACAGAATGCCAAACAAGAGGATCAAAGTAGAGAGAATTTAAAGATCTTCTCTAAAGCTCAAGATACCACTCCGGTTTCAATGTTCTTAAATAAAGAGAGCAAGCCTACTTTTGAGGAGAAAATCTTTAAGAAGGCAGATTTTGATCAAGAGGTAGCCTCGCGTTTTAGTAAGGCTCCAAGCGTGTTATTAAATGATCATGTAAAAGACGCTCATGAGGAATTAAAAGATCTTAAAGCTTTAGTTACCCCTTTAAGTGCGGAGAGTAATAAGGCAGAGGTTAAACATAAGGAGTAGGTTATGAGTGAGTATATAGTGGCGATCCCATCGCGTTTTGGATCAACACGCTTCCCTGGAAAGGCTTTAGCACAAGTTGGCGGAATGCCAATGATAAGAAGAGTTTGCTTGCAAGCTTTAAAATCTAAGGCCTCAAAGGTGATAGCTTGTGTTGATGATAAGAGAATTGCTGATGCACTTGAGGGAGTTAATGCCTTAGTGTGCATGACCGATCCTAATTTAAAATCAGGAACGGATAGAATTGCCGCGATGATTAACATCATGGGGCTTGATGAGGAGAGCATCATTGTTAATGTGCAAGGTGATGAACCTTTAATTAATCCTGCACATATTGATAAGGTGGCCAAGCTTTTAATTGAAAAAGATGCTGACATGGCAACTTTATGCTTTAGAATTGATAATGAAAAAGATCTTTTTGACCCCTCTTGCGTAAAAGTTGTCACGAACAAACAAGGCTTTGCCATGTATTTTAGTCGCGCACCCATTCCTTATGAGCGCGATAATTTTATGCATCAAAAAAGCTCAACTTTTAATCACTATCATCACATTGGCATTTATGCTTATAAAGCTAAAACTATCTTAAAGTTTGCCTCATTGCCGCAAAGTGAAAGTGAAAAGGCCGAATCTTTAGAGCAATTGCGTATTTTAGAAGAGGGAATGAGCATTGCGGTAGCAGAAGTTTTAGATCCGCCGGAAACGGGCATTGATACGCGTGAGGATCTCGAGAGAATTAATGCTTTATTTGAAAAGGGGCTTATAAATGAGTGAGATTGTGTTTGAAAGTGAGCGTTTATATGCTACACCACTTAAGGATAGTGACTTAGAGAATATCAAAGAGCAATTGCAAGATAGCGAAGTGATGTACGCCTATGAGGGGGCTTTTTCAGATTTGATGGTAGAAAGCTGGCTTTCTAAGCAAAAGAAACTTCAAGAGGATTATGGTTTCTCTTTAAATGGCATAAGACGCAAGGAAGATGATGTCTTTGTGGGGCAATGTGGCATTACCATGCAAGATGTGGAAGGGCGCATGGTCCATGAGGTAGGCTATTTACTTTCAAAGCGCTTTTGGCATGAAGGTTATGCCATTGAAATGGCAAAAGCGGCCCGTGACTATGCTTTTTTAACCTTAAATGCGCCTTTAGTGTGCTCAATTGTCAGAGATACTAATTTGCCTTCACAAAAGGTTGCTCAAAAATTAGGCTTTAAAGAGATGCTTAGGATCGTCAAGCATTATCGAGGCTTTACCATGCCTCATATCGTCTTTGGTATGGACAAGGCAAGGTATCAAAGCCTAAACTCTTAAATTTCAACTAAAAATCTCCATCTTAGAAGGTGGAGATTAATTATTTTTTGCAAAATCCCCCACATTTTTTTACTTTTCACCTTGAAAAAATAAAATCCTGTCCCCATTTAACTTAAAGCTTAATTTTTTTAAAGGTTAAAAAATGGATCAGGATTTAAATAAGAACGTACAACAAGCTCCAAATCAAGAAGAAGAGCTTAATACTTCTGCTTCTCAACAAGATCAAGCTTATGATGATTTAGTTAAAGAAAATCAAGCTTACTTAAATGAAGAAGATCTTGAAGATACTGAAGATGAAACTTCAACAGGATCTGATGAAGAAGTAAGCTTCTCTCCTCAAGAACAACAGGTCCTGATGGAAAATCTGCGCAATCAATTGCAAGCTTTAGCCAAGCAACGCGAAGCAGATCGTCAAGAGATGCTCTTACAAGTTGCAGATGCAGTGAACGGTCGCAAGAGAGCTGAGGCTGAAACTGAGAGAGTGAGAAAATTTGCCGTTGAAAGCTTAGTTAAGGCACTTTTACCAGTAGTTGATGCCTTAGATAGAGCCTTAGAGGTCACCAATAAAGATGATCCGGCCCTTAAGGCTACCTATGAGGGTCTTGAGAGCACCATGCAATTGTTCTTAAAAGAATTAGGTGCTTTTGGGGTTGAGAGAATCGATCCAAAAGGTGAGGTTTTTGATCCAAATAAGCATCAGGCAATTGCTATGGCAGAAAGTCGTGATGTGGCTGCCAATCACATTTTAAATGTGATGCAAAAAGGCTTTTTATTAAATGGTCGTGTGGTACGCCCTGCGATGGTAATTGTCGCTAAAGCCCCACAAAATCAAGAGGCTCCAAAAGAGCAAATAAATATTCAAGCTTAACTCTTGAATTTTTAAAAAATGACCTTATTTGAAGGTTAGTGATAAAAAGATTTCTATAAAGCCTTACAAAAAAGTAAGACTTACATAAATGGAGATAAAAAATGGGAAAGATTATCGGTATTGACCTTGGTACGACTAATTCATGCGTAGCAGTGTTAGACGGTGATAAGGTAAGAGTACTTGAGAACAGCGAAGGCCGTCGTACTACTCCATCAATCGTAGCTTATGCCGACGATGGTGAAATCTTAGTAGGTGAAGCTGCTAAGCGTCAGGCCGTTACCAATCCTAAGAATACTTTATTTGCCATTAAGCGTTTAATTGGCCGTCGTTATGATGATGCCGAGGTGCAACGTGATATTAGCATTATGCCATTTAAGATTGTTTGTGCAGACAATGGCGATGCTTGGGTTAATGTTAAGGACAAGAATTTAGCTCCACCACAGATTTCAGCTGAAGTCTTAAAGAAGATGAAGAAGACTGCTGAGGATATCTTAGGTGAAGAGGTAACTGAGGCTGTAATTACCTGCCCAGCTTATTTTAATGACTCTCAAAGACAGGCTACTAAGGATGCAGGTCGTATTGCAGGCTTAGATGTAAAGCGTATTATCAACGAGCCTACCGCAGCTTCTATTGCTTACGGTGAGGATAAGGGCAAGGGCGAGCAAAAGATTGCCGTCTACGACTTAGGTGGTGGTACTTTTGATATTTCCATCATTGATATTGATGAGATTGATGGTGAGAAGACCTTTGAAGTGTTAGCCACTAATGGTGATACTCACTTAGGTGGTGAGGACTTTGATAACCGTATCATCAACTACTTAGTCGATGAGTTCAAGCGTGATCAGGGTGTTGACTTACGTCAAGATCAGTTAGCTTTACAAAGATTAAAGGAAGCTGCTGAAAAGGCTAAGATTGAGCTTTCATCCTCTCAGCAAACTGATGTTAACTTACCATACATCACCGCTGATGCCTCAGGTCCAAAGCACATGAATATTAAGATCACTCGTGCAAAACTTGAGTCACTAGTTGAGGACTTAGTCCAAAAGACCTTAGATCCAGTTAAGACTGCTTTAGCTGACGCTGGCCTTTCTGCAAGCGAAGTTAACGATGTAATCTTAGTTGGTGGTCAAACTCGTATGCCAATGGTGCAGAAGTTAGTCTCTGACTTCTTTGGCAAAGAGCCACGCAAGGACGTAAACCCTGATGAGGCTGTAGCTATCGGTGCTGCAATTCAAGGTGGCGTGCTAGCAGGTACCAAGAAGGATGTGCTCTTACTTGACGTAACTCCACTTTCTTTAGGTATTGAGACCTTAGGCGGTGTGATGACTACCTTAATTGAGAAGAACACCACAATTCCAACTAAGAAGTCACAAGTCTTCTCAACTGCTGAGGATAATCAACCTGCTGTAACCATTCACGTGTTACAAGGTGAGAGAAAGAGAGCTTCTGACAATAAGTCCTTAGGTCAATTTAACCTTGAGGGTATCTCTCCTGCTCCACGTGGTATTCCACAAATTGAAGTGACCTTTGATATTGACGCTAACGGTATTATTCACGTAAGCGCTAAGGATAAGAACACTGGTAAAGAGCAGAAGATCACCATTCAGTCATCTTCAGGACTTTCTGAGGCTGATATTGAGCGCATGGTAAGAGAGGCTGAGGCCCACAGCGCTGAGGATAAGAAGTTTGAGGAATTAGCAAACGCAAGAAACCGCGCTGATGCTACTATCCATGCTATGAAGAAGCAATTAGAAGAGGTAGGTTCTGCCGTATCTTCAGCTGATAAGGAGCGTGTACAGCGTGCAATCGGTGAGTTAGAGCTTGCAATCCGTGGCGATGACAAGGATAGAATTGAGCAAGCTGAGAAGTCCTTACTTGAGGCAGGTCAATCCTTAATGCAGGCTGCCCAAGCTAAGGCTCAAGGTGCTCAAACTCAATCTCAAGGCGCTGAGACTAATGCAGGCGCTGGTGCATCAAGCTCATCTTCTAAAGATGATGGCGTAGTTGATGCTGAGTTTGAAGAAGTTCACGACGATAAGAAGTAATTGGTAACTTCTCTTTAAAAGATGGCCCCTAATTATTAGGGGCTTTTGTTAATTTTAAAGGCACTTCTTGGCCTTTGTCTTTTTTTGCATTTAAGAAGGTTTATTTCATGGCTGGATCCAATAAGAGAGATTACTACGAGGTCTTGGGGGTTGCCCGCGAAGCGGATGAGGCCACCATCAAAAAGGCATTTAAGCGCCTGGCCATCAAGTATCACCCGGATCACTGCAAAGAAGAGGGCGCAGAGGAGAAGTTTAGAGAGATCAATGAGGCCTATCAGGTACTCTCAGATCCTCAAAAGCGTCGGATCTATGATCAAAGCGGTTTTGCAGGTCTTGAGGGTATGGGCCAAGGTGGCGGTGGTAATCCGTTTGCCGGACAAGATTTTAGTGATATTTTCGGTGATATTTTCGGTGATATCTTTGGCGGTGCAACAGGTCCTCGTGGCGGTGGTAGAAGACAAGCTCACACCCGCGGTCAAGACATGCGCTTGAGTGTAGACTTAAGCCTTGAAGAAGCAGTCAATGGTGTCACACGTAAAATTAATTTAAAGACCTATGTGCCATGTGATGATTGTCAGGGACAGGGTTCTAAGAATCCTTCAAATCGCAAAGATTGTCCACACTGTCATGGCGTAGGTGTCATTCAAAGTCGTCAAGGCTTTTTTACCGTTCAACAAGAATGCCCATTCTGTCATGGTGAAGGTAAAGTCTTTGTTGATCCATGCCCAACCTGTAAGGGTGAGGGCCGTGTAGAAAAGACTAAGCCTTTATCCATTGATATTCCAGCAGGCGTTGATGATGGCGATAGAATTCGCTTAAAAGGCGCTGGTATGGCTGGCATTAGAGGTGGTGAGGCAGGCGATCTTTACGTTCAAGTGCGGGTACGTCCTCATGAGATTTTCACTCGTGAAGGCAATGATTTGCGTTGCAAGAAGAAGATCCCAATGACGGTGGCAGCCTTAGGTGGACAGGTTGAGATCCCAACTTTAGATGGCAGAGTTTCAATGACCATCCCTGCAGGTACCCAAAATGGTACAACCTTAAGACTTGCAGGTAAGGGGGTAAAAAGCCTTAGAACTTATTCCAAGGGCGATTTATTCTGCACAATTGAAGTTGAAATTCCAACTAAGCTTACTGAAGAGCAGAAAGATCTTTTAAGACAGTTTGCCAAGACTTTTAATTCAGGGAAGCAAGAGGTTCAAGAAAGCTCTTCTTCCGCTTCAAAGAGTAAAAAATCATCCTCTAAAGGTGAGGGGGTGATGGATTCTTTGAAGAGCTTCTTTGAAGATCTTAAAAAATAACAACTTAAAGTTAAGAGACTGGGGGGACGTTTTGCGTCTACCCCGTCTTGTTTTTATTTGCTTTAAGTCTTTTAATGCTGTATTAAATTTATTAGAGCAAAGCGCACAAGAAAGAGGCTTTGCGAAGATTTTAATTGAATTTTAGATTCAAGAACATGAAAACTTTTGCAAAATTTTGATAAATTCTCAATTTTTGTCACATTCTTTAAGTTTTTCTTAAGCTCAATCTTGCTTATATTTAGATCTTAAGCTAGAGTAACACTTAAGCGGACGTCTTGTAATCAAGGCGTCTTTTTGTTTTTTTAACTTAGAAGATTTTTAAACCATTATGGAACAGACACCAATGACAGCGCGCGGCGAGATGCTCTTGCGCAAAGAATTAGAAAGATTAAAGAGTGTTGAGAGACCAAGAATCGTAGCTGCTATTGCTGAGGCTAGATCTCACGGTGATTTAAGTGAAAATGCCGAGTATGATGCTGCCAAAGAAGAGCAAGGCTTATGTGAGGCAAGAATTAAAGATATTGAAGCAAAATTAGCCTCTGCCAATATCATTGATGTAACTAAATTAAAGCCAGCCTCTGGTGCTCCTTTAAAAGTGGTCTTCGGCGCTACTGTCACAGTTTTAAATGTAGATAATGATGAAGAGATCACTTATCGCATTGTAGGTGAGGATGAGGCTGATATCGATCACAATCTTATTTCTTATAAGACCCCTATTGCAAAGGGCCTTTTAGGTAAGGTTGAGGAAGATGAAGTATCAATTAAGATCCCAAAGGGAACTGTAACTTATGAGATTGTGGAAGTTAAGTACGAAAATCCACAAGATTAAGCTTATAGCTATTTTTTAGGAAGGATAAAACGTGAGCCTTCCTTTTTTTGTCTAAATAAAATTGCCACCCGGCCAATCACGTCGACAAGCTCACAATGGGTAGCCTCTGCCGCCTCTTTGGCCTGTTCTTTACGTCCCTCACCTGCATTTAAGCGAATTTTGATTAATTCATGATGCTCAATGGTGCTATCAATTTCTTTGATAACATTTGCAGATAAACCCTCGTTACCTAAGAGTACGAGTGGATTTAGGCTGTGAGCCTGGGCTTTTAAAAATTGACGTTGATGAGAATTTAATGCCATAAATTTTTTCCAAATAGCCTTGTAAGTGATGATTTTTGTCCGCATATTATAATAGTAATATGATGTATAATGAATCATTTTTATGATTCAAGTTAAATTTAGATAGGGCAAATATGCCAGCTAAAAAAAGAACTGCCAGTCAAGCACGCTGGCTTAAAGAACATTTTGACGATCCTTATGTGAAGGAGGCTCACAAGCGTGGTTTGCGCTCAAGAGCAAGTTTTAAGCTTGAGCAATTGCAAGCTAAAGATCGTTTAATTAAAGAAGGAGCTACGGTGGTAGATTTGGGCGCAGCCCCTGGAGGCTGGTCTGAATTTGCGATTAAATGCACAGGCGAGAGTGGCAAGGTTATTGCTACCGATATCTTGCCAATGCGTCCGATTCGTGGCGTTGAGTTCTTGCAAGGCGATTTTAGAGAGGACGAAGTTTTCTCTAAGCTTTATGCCATGGCAAAAGGTGGGGCCGATGTGGTGTTATCAGATATGGCTCCTAATATGTCAGGGACAAATGCTATCGATCAGCCGCGGGCCATGCTATTATCTGAACTTGCTTTAGATATGGCACGTCGCGTGTTAAAAAAAGGTGGCTCTTTTGTGGTCAAGGTCTTCACCGGGGTCGGATCACAAGAATTGCTTGCTGAAATAAAAAAGGATTTTACAACAGTTAAGGTGAGAAAACCTGATGCCTCACGCGATAGATCACGAGAGGTATATATGGTTGGGATGGGCTTTAAAGGCCATCCACTCTCTGGGATTTCTCCTGAAGAGAGTATTAAAGCCTTAGAAAACGGTGAGACGATTTGACAACTATAAGGAAAACTAATGGCTAAAAACCTCATTTTGTGGCTAGTGATAGCAGTGATTTTGATGTCGCTGTTTGAATCTTTTAGCTCTTCTGATACGCAAGGCAGAACTCTTGATTACACGACCTTTGTAAGGGAAGTGCAACAAGATCAAGTTCAAGAAGTAGTCTTTGATGGACAGGTTATTACCGGAATGAGGCGCAATGGTGAGCAATTTATTACGGTAATGCCAATTCACGATAGTGCGCTTTTAGATAATCTTTTAGCTCACAACGTGCGAGCCTCTGGCACTAAGCCTGAAGAGCCAAGCTTCTTGACCTCTGTCTTCGTCTCATGGTTCCCGATGATCCTGCTTATTGCAGTGTGGATCTTCTTTATGCGCCAAATGAACGGTGGGGGCAAGGGTAATCCTTTATCTTTTGGAAAATCCAAAGCCAAGCTTTTAAGTGAGAATCAGGTAAAAACTACTTTTGCTGATGTTGCAGGATGCGACGAGGCCAAAGAGGACGTAGTGGAATTAGTAGATTTCTTGCGTGATCCTACTAAGTACTCAAAGTTAGGCGGTAGAATTCCACGTGGCGTGTTAATGGTAGGACCTCCAGGTACTGGTAAGACTCTTTTAGCAAGAGCTATTGCAGGTGAGGCTAAGGTGCCATTTTTCTCCATTTCAGGTTCTGACTTTGTGGAGATGTTCGTAGGTGTTGGTGCCTCTCGTGTGCGTGATATGTTCCAAACCGCAAAGAAAAATGCTCCATGCATTATCTTTATCGACGAAATTGATGCCGTAGGTCGTAAAAGAGGTGTAGGTTTAGGTGGTGGTCACGATGAGCGTGAGCAAACCTTAAATCAATTGCTAGTTGAGATGGATGGCTTTGAAGGCTTTGAGGCCGTAATTGTCATTGCCGCCACTAACCGTCCTGACGTTTTAGACCCTGCACTTTTAAGACCAGGTCGTTTTGACCGTCAGGTGATGGTAGGTTTACCTGATGTGCGCGGTCGTGAGCAAATTTTAAAAGTGCATATGAGAAAAGTGCCACTTGCCGATGATGTAGATCCTGCAATTTTAGCGCGTGGTACCCCAGGCTTTTCAGGTGCTGAGCTTGCAAACTTAGTAAATGAGGCTGCCTTAGCTGCCGCTCGTGCTAATTTGCGCACGGTGACTATGCATGAGTTTGAGCTTGCAAAAGATAAGCTTTTAATGGGTGCTGAGCGCCGCTCTATGGCTATGAATGAGCATGAGAAGATTAATACTGCTTATCATGAGGCAGGACATACTATTGTAGGTCGTTTAGTGCCAGATCATGATCCGGTCTATAAAGTCTCTATCATTCCAAGAGGCAGAGCCTTAGGTGTGACGATGTACTTGCCAGAGCAGGACAGATACTCTCAGTCCAAGCAATATTTATTGTCAAATATTTCAACTCTTTTTGCAGGACGAATTGCTGAGGGTTTAATGTTTGGTGATGAGGCAGTAACCACCGGTGCTTCAAATGATATTGAAAGGGCTACTGATATAGCAAGGCGCATGGTAACCCGCTGGGGTATGAGCAAACGCTTACCTCCTATGCAATATGAGCAAGATAGAGATGGCTCAATGTATTTAGGTGGTGGTAGTACTCAAACTATTACCATGTCAGATAAGACTGCCTTAATCATTGATGAGGAAGTGGCTGAAATTATTAACTCTTGCTATAAGAGAGCTTATGACTTACTTGAGGCTAATAAAGATATTCTTGAGGCCATGAAGGATGCGCTCTTAAAGTACGAGACCTTAGATGCCGGTCAAATCGATGATTTAATGGCTCGCCGTGAGGTACGTGCGCCAAATACTTATGAGGCCGATCCTAAGAATAAGAATGACAGTGGCGATAACAAGACCACTGCAAAGAGCGAGGATAAAGCTTCAGAGAAAAAAGAGACATCAAGTTCTAACACACAAAGTGCACAAGAGAACGATGTCCCAAAGGCTCAAGAGGATAAAGCATCAGAGCAAGATGATTCTCAAAATAGTGCTAAACCTCAAGAGCAAGAGAAAAAAGAAGAACCTTCTAGTACTCAAGGATCTTCAGGATCAGGTAAGGGTGTAGATGCAACTTCTGATAGTAGAGGTTATGCACCATCACGCGCTAGACCTAAAGATCCAAAAGACTAAAAGGGGCAAACAATAAGGGGTAGTTATGAAGTTTACATTTAAAAATGCACAAGTTGAGATCCAATCTCCTGCCCTGATGGGCAGTATTGTGGTGCATGAGAATGATCCAAGATCGCTTAAGGATTATGCCGCGTTAGCCTCACGTATGGAAGAGGAGGGAGCTGACTTTATTGAAGTAGGCTTTCAAGGGCATTTATCTGAAGAGGTAGAGTTACAAACTTTACCTGAGATCGTAGGTGCGGTTTTTGAGGCCACTCAAGTGCACATTGCCATAGCTACCTCCTATCCTAAGGTTATTGAAGAGTGTTTTAAGCGTGGAGCGGTGATGGTAATTTCAACCGATGCTCTGCGCCATAAAGATGCTTTAAGTACCATAGCCAAACTTAATGCCTATGTGTGTTTAACCTATGATGGCAAGATAGAAACAGAAGATGGCACTGATCCTACAGCTGCCGTATCTGAATTTATCTATGAGAGAATTGATGCCTGTTTAAATGCGGGCATTTCGCGCTCAAAATTAATTTTAGACCCCTCCCCTGCGGTTACAAATAGTTTTGAGACTCGTCTTAAGGCCATAGGAAGATTGCATACTTTCAAAAGTTTTGCCCTGCCTTTATCAATTGCCACTCCAAAATGTATCCCTGATGCTGATGATGGGATTAGTGAGCACTGTGGGGTTTATATTGCAGTAGCCCTTTTTGCCATTGATGCAGGTGTGGGGATTATTCGCACAGAGCATGTAGGTGAGGTTAATTTAGCTATTGAAACTCATTTAGCGTGCACTAAGAGTGCAAGACCTTTCAAACTGTCGCGGGCTATCGTTAAGGCTTTAAAGAAAAGACGCGAGAGCAAAGCTCGCTCTTAGAGTTTTTTAAGGAAATATCATGCAAAGAAAGTACTTTGGAACCGATGGGGTCAGAGGGCGAGTAGGTGATTATCCTATAACCCCTGATTTTGTGATGAAACTTGGCATGGCCGCAGGTAAAGTTTTAGCTAAAGGCCAAGGCTCACGGGTAATTATTGGCAAAGACACACGCCTTTCAGGCTATATGTTTGAGGCGGCTTTAGAGTCAGGCTTTAGTGCCGCAGGCGTTTCAACTGTACTTTTAGGCCCGATGCCCACCCCGGCAATTTCCTATTTAACCAAGGCTTTTCGTGCAGATTTAGGTGTGGTCATTTCAGCCTCACACAATCCATTTTTTGATAATGGCATTAAGTTCTTCTCAAAAGAGGGTACCAAACTTCCAGATGAGATAGAGCTTGAGATTGAAAAAGCCTTAGATAGCGAGCTTAAAATTACTGATCCTCAAGGTTTGGGACGTGCCTATCGACAAGATGATGCACCAGGGCGCTATGTGGAATTTTGCAAAAGCTCCTTTGATGCCAAATTAAGCTTAGAGGGTTTAACCATTGTTTTAGATTGTGCCAATGGGGCCACCTATCATGTAGCGCCTTTAGTGTTTAAAGAGTTAGGCGCTAAGGTGATTACCATCGGCACCGAGCCTAATGGTGTGAATATTAACGATGGCGTAGGCTCAACTCATCCTGAAGCTTTAATTGCCAAGGTTCTCTCCTCTCATGCCGATTTAGGTATTGCCTTTGATGGTGATGGCGATCGTGTGATGATGGTTGATAATAAGGGACAGCTTTTAGATGGCGATGCGGTTTTGTATATCATAGCCTGTGATAGACAAAGACGCGGTAAATTAGGCGGCGGAGTAGTTGGTACTTTAATGTCTAATTTAGGTTTAGAGCTTGCCTTAAAAGAGAAGAATATCGATTTTGTAAGATCAAAGGTAGGCGATCGTTACGTCATGGAGACCTTACTTGAAAAAGGCTGGCGCTTAGGCGGTGAGAATAGTGGCCATGTGATTTGTTTGGACTATGTTTCAACTGGTGATGGTATTGTCTCTGCCTTACAAGTTCTAAAGGCGGCTTTACATCAACAAAAAAGCTTAGCGCAGTTAGTGTCCGATCTTAAGATGCTCCCACAAGAGCTTATTAACTTAAGATTACGTCAAGGCTTTGATGCTTTATCTGATGATGTGGTAAAACAAGAGGTTAAGGCGGTAGAGGACATTTTAGGTGCTCACGGTCGAGTGCTTTTAAGAAAGTCTGGCACTGAGCCTGTGGTACGGGTGATGGTTGAAGGCGAGGTCAGATCTGAGGTTCATGATCTAGCTGTGCGCCTTGCAGATACCATTCGCCGTCAAGCTGAAGAAGGTTAAGTCTTGCTATATTAAACAAAAAAAGGTATTATGCAAGACCGCAAGTTAAGTTAACTTACTTGGAAAGATTTTTAAGATGTACGAAGTTGTTATTGTTTTATTTTTGCTTGTAGCTATTGCCATGGTAGCTCTTATCTTAGTTCAACAAGGTAAGGGTGCAGGTATGGGAGCATCCTTTGGTGCTGGTGCTTCTAATACCGTCTTTGGTGCCGTAGGTTCAGGAAATTTCTTAACCCGTAGCACCTGGTTTTTAGCTATTGTCTTTTTTGCCATTTGTTTATTTATCTCATGGTTGCAAAAAGATCATCAAGTGCAAACAGATTCTTTTACCAATATTGCAAGTGAGGAAACTGTAGATGCCGCTCCTTCATTAGAGAGCACTACAGCACCACTTCCTGCTGATGTACCAGCTGCCGCCTCTGATGTGCCAGCAGCTCCAGCTACTTCTTCTGAAGTGCCTCAGGGTAATTAGTTTCTAAACTGAAAAAAGCAATTTGAAACGTCCTTGTCGTAAGACAGGGACTTTTTTTATCATGAAAGCACCTGAGTGCAGGTGATGGGTATTTTTACTCCAAATGGATACCCTTCGGCCACCAGCCGAATAAAAAACTAGCTCATATCAATCAGTTAATCTGCAAAGTTCAAGTGCAGTATGCGCTGCCTCAACGATGATTTCCGGGGCCTTGGCCTTAAGCGCCAGCTCTCTAAGATCTTTATTGGCGGTGGAGCACTCAGCGGTTTCAGTGATAAGTTCGCCTGTTGCGGGAACGACGAACTCATGACATACCACCATGAGGTTAGAATGCACATCAACGCCAACAGAACTTGAGTGAACCACCCAGACCTTTTCTTCTCGAGGAGGTCCGCATCCTTCCTTTACCATCTTGACGGATGGCGTAAATGCTTTAAAATCCATAATAAGCACTCCTTTTGTACAGGGGCTGCGTTAAATCCGCGATGTCGGCGTTGTTAAAGGGGTAAGCTCGGCAAATTTGAGATCCTGCCTGATCAGCTTTGATCATTCAGGACTGCTTTTTATCATGCGGGAACAATGTCCCACGCTGTTGTGCACAGCTTAGCCACCCGTCTCAGTTTTATAGCGGAGATCTTGACTCCAAAAAATACGGACAGGACCAACGCCGACAATCGCTCATTTCTAAGTTACCCGTATAACGCCAGGTTGTGCAGCTGGATGATAAAACATTGCAGTTCCGTTAATAAAGGATGGTAGAAGGTTATTTTGTAGAGTTGGGGCTACTTATTTTTGAGTTTAAAAGGATTTTAATCTAAAGCAGAAAAAAGGTAACTCAAGTCAGCAGATGGCCAAATTTGGGAAGGTTTCCCTGCGCAAGAGTATTACTTTGTGGCAAAAGATTTAAGATTTAGTATTTTTTAGAAAATACGTAATGCTCTTTAGGGGTTATGACTTCATCAATTGGCATATCCCATCTTTGTACCTGTAAATTAGGCTCTAATTGAAAGTCATAGGCAAGACCAATTAAGACACAGCTTGCAGAGAGCTTTTTTAAGAGGCGATCATAATAGCCACCACCCATACCCATACGGTTGCCTTTTAAATCGAAAGCAAGCAGGGGTAATAAAATTACCTCAAAGATCTCAGGATTGATAAGTCTTTCATGAAAAGGTGGAGGCTCTAAGATCCCAAAGCGATTTTCGATAAGCTCACTGTCATCTTCAAAGGTGAAAAAATCCATAGAACCTTTGATTTTAGGATCAATCACAGGAAGTGCTAAGGAGTGGCCTTGCGCTTTTAATTTAGCATTTAAAGTGGTAGTTGAGATCTCATGGCGCACTGAAACATAAGATCCGATTAAACGAGCCTCTTGTAAAAAAGGATGGTCCAAAAGCACAGTTGCGATGTTATTTGAGGCTTCCTCTTCAAGTTTTGGATCTACATTTGCGCGTAGATCTTTCATTTTCAATCTAAGTTCATCACGATACTTTTTTATGTGGCTCAGCACTTACAGTGGCTCCTTCAATCACACTTTCTATGACGTCAAGCTGTTCCTCTAATATTCTTAAAAAGGGAGCGGAGGCGTGTTCTAATTGCTTTTTTTGAGTTAAAGCTTTGAGGGCAGTTAAAATAGCTGCCTGCTGTGGACTTAAGTTTGGATTAGCATTAAGCAGGACCTTGGCGCTTTCTTGTAGGCTTTTTATAGCGTCGCGCAAATGCACCTCATCATCCTTATTACAGGAGAGAGTGAAATTCTCGCCAAGAATTGAGCACTTAACTGTCGCTTTATTGTTATTCATAGGACCTCCATGTAAGACTTTATCATGTGGCAAGAAAAGATCAAGTGACATAAAGCTCAAGATGCAAAATATTTCTAAAAGTGCAGAAAATTTTTACAATCTTATCTCAAGAAAGCCCCTTAATTTATTCATGGGGATGAATTGAGAAAATTATAATCTAAAAGCATTGTGTAAGTTTTAACTTATGCCGCGTAATTCACTTTGCGCAAGCTTTAGGATGTAAGCGGCGTGCAGCGCTTTTTGAGCGTGTACAATATACTCAAAAACTTAAGAAACGAGCTTTTTGCTCCGACCATATGGGGGTATTGTGGACATGATAGTAAGCGTCCTCAAGCGGGAGGCTTACTCAAGTGAGGTTAACCTCACGAAACCTTGTGCGCAAGTGCACATGTAGTTTATGGGCTTATGGCGGAATCATCATGCCGATCTAGATCACACAAAGACTAGTCAGATGTTTTCCGTCAATTACTAAATTTTACTATGTCTCCACATAGTAACGCTCTTTAAAAATCTGAGTTAAATGGCATTAAAGCTGGTTTTACGCTTTTTTAGTTGTTGTTCCTATCAAATTTCTATAAAAACATTCGCCATCATGGTATAAATTAAATCAAATATTGCAAAGTTTGATTTTTGATTTTAATTTTCTATGGCTGATTTCAAAGTCTCAGATCGTATGCTTGAGCTTACTTTTAACTGTAAGCGCAGAATTGTTGAACCCTCAGTTTATGACGATGTCATAGAGCGTTACGACAAACTTTACAATCCTAAAAATACAGGAGGTAGTCGCTTAGCCTGTGCCCAATTCAACAACAAAATACGTTCTGCCAGAGAGTTTTACGACGCAATAAGTGACACCAATATTAATCTCATTGCCTTGTGCTTACAAGACATTCGCTCCATCTTTAAGGATGAGCGACAGGAAAACTGTGTCATTTATCCCATAGATATGGTGTTGATGGTAATACTATTAGCAAAGCTGTCAGGGTTCAATACCGCAAAAGAAATAGCCTCATATTACAAAAGCCGTTATCTTCAGCTTATTTGTATGCTACCTGATTTGCCTGGACCTGAGCACATGCTTTCTGCCTCTAGTATTAACCGGGTAATGCGACTATTTACGACGGATGAAATTAACGAGCTTCTTTTTTCTTATTTTAAACCTCATCCTAAACTTAAAGAGCTGATTTTAGAGAATGAAGAGCAACGTCCACGTCCTGAACATGCATCCAGACCTACAGTAGGTTTTGATGGTCAGGAAATAACTAAGACTTTCGTTCGTGGAGAAACCTCACGTCGAAAAAAAGCTGCTATTGGGGTGACCGTTTATGATTGCTCTGCCAAAAAAGTACTTGCTTATCAGGCAGTCAAAAAGAAAAACAATGAAGCTGATGCCTTTCTTCAAATGTTGCCTAACCTTAGTATCCAAGGTAGCATTGTCTGCGCAGACGCATTAAATACCAGAGGAGATATTAGTACTGAGCTCAATAAAAGGGGGATAGATTATCTTTTTAACATTAAAGATAATGCAGGAAACAAAGAGCTCAGAGGGCATATAGAGGCCATTTTTAGCCGCGAATATGCTAAGGGCGATAAGTCTGAGATGAAGACTCGTTCTTATATACAGAAGGAACATGGTCGTATTGACCAATACACTGTAAATACCTTACCTGCAACATTGCTTGATAATCGCATTAAAAACCCACACCAAGAGGTTAAGACGCTAGTTGAATACATAAAGGAAAGTTCTTACATCATTAATGGTAAGGTGGTAAAGACCACTAAAAATACCCGTTGGTATATCAGCTCATTAGAATTTTCTGATGAAAATGCTGACCAAATTTTGTATTGTATTTTGGATTATTGGTCACTGGAGCAACATCATAGTAGATTAGACGATCCTAAAGTATTCAATCAGGATGATACCCAATCTTGTAGCGCTGATTATTCAAGTAGTTTACTTGGCATTAACAAGGTGTCATATAACATCCTTAGTTGGATCAGGCAGAAGCTGATAAAAGAATCAACTAAGAAAAGCTACAGACCAAGCTATTCCATGGTGCAAGATATGTTGGCGGAAATGACAGTCTTTGAAGTGTTTGAATACCTTGCTGAATATTATCGAGATGTGAATTTCTCAGAAGAATAATAAGTTAGCATTGCTATTAACGAAAAGGCTATTTCATCTTCGACCAGTAAAACTTTATGTAGTTTTTAGCTAATTTCCATATCATTTAACTCAGATTTTTAAAGAGCGTGCTCAAGGCTTGCTTGAGCACTTGTTAATTAAAATTTTAGACGGGATTTTTGTGATCATGATCGGTTACATGATTCCGCCATATTATGGGCTAGCAGATCCTTGTCAATTACTTGATTTAATCTTGGCGCAAAGCTATACTTTATCGTCTTTTTAAACTTAAGCTTAAGTTTTAAGCTTTTATTTTTATTCGATTTTTTAGCGACTATACAAGGTGTAGTGTGAGCGAAAAGCTGCAAAAAGTATTAGCCAGAATGGGCGTTGGATCTCGTCGTGAATTAGACGCATTAATTGCCCAAGGCCGTGTTGAAGTAAACGGTAAGACTGCAAACGTAGGTGATCGCATTGAAGGTGAGATCACAGTAAAGATTGACGGTCGCACAGTGGTTACTCCTTTAACTGAAAAACCAAGATGCCGGGTTTTGATGTATCACAAGCCAGAAGGCGAATTAACTACCATTAAAGATCCTGAAGACAGACCAACCGTCTTTGATCATCTACCACGTCCTGATTTTGGCCGTTGGATTTATGTAGGCCGTCTTGATTTAAATACCTCAGGCTTATTGTTATTTACCACCGACGGCGAGCTTGCTAATGCTCTCATGCATCCACGTGGAGGAATTGAGCGTGTTTATGCGGTGCGCGTGTTTGGTGAAATCTCAGATGATGATCTTAAAAAACTTGAGCAAGGTCTAGATCTTGAAGATGGCAGGGCTCATTTTGATAAAGTGATCTTTGCAGGAGGAGAAGGGCGCAATCAATGGTTCCACGTAACCTTAAAAGAAGGTCGCAATCGTGAGGTAAGACGTTTGTGGGAGGCCATTGGCGCAAAAGTTAGTCGCTTAATTAGAATCAAATATGCCAATATTGAGCTTGATCCTAGACTTAAAGCAGGTCAATTTCGTGAGCTTAATGTCAATGAAATCAATAAGCTTCGAGCCTTAGCTTCTTTAAAGCCTTTAAGTGATAAAGAAATTGCAAGAACCCCAATTGTAAGTGCGCAAAAAAAGCCTCTAAAAGAGCAAAAGCGTGAAAGCCTAAGAAGAGGGGCAAAAGGGAGTTTTGCAAGAGATGAAAGTTCATTTAACAAAGAGGGTAGAGCTTTTAATCGCGATAGCAAATATTTAAAGCAAGATAAAGGCTTTAAACCACGCTCCTTTGTAAAAGATCCGCTTAAAGACGAATTTAGCCCACAAGGCAAATTTCAAACTAGAAGATCTCAAGATGGTTTTAATAAAGGTGGTAAAGCTTTAAGTGCTGCTTTTAACAAGCCTAAAGCTTCTAAAAGACCTTTTAATGATAATCATTATGGGAGCAAGAGCCGTAAAGCGCAAAACTTTAATGAGCAAAGAGAAATAGGCTTTAATCCACATGAGAGATCTGAATTTAAAAAGCGCTCAAATAAACAGGTCGCTTTAAAGGTCAGATCTTATGGTGCAGGTGGAATGTCGTCTGCGCATTTTCAAAAGAAAGGTCGCGGGCGTTAAAGCCTTTAATTGAGGCCGGGAGGGGGTGTCTTGTGCAATATTAAGTGGCAAGCATCAGATTTACTGTGGGGTGTGCATTGACACGGCGTGCTCTTTGGGTATGTGCGCAGAGCGCAATGCGATCGCAAATCTTATCACGCAAGGTGAAAGTGAGATTTTAAAAATGGTGGTAATTATGCCCGATCTCAGCTTGGGAATGCCTTGTGGGGCCTGTCGTGAATTGATGATGCAACTTGGGGAAAATGCTTTAACTAATGCCGCGTAATTCCCCATGCGTGAGCGTGGGGATGAAAGCGGCTGGTGTCGCACATTTTGATCATGTA
>CALXNU010000023.1 GCA_944389835.1 uncultured Succinivibrionaceae bacterium | reverse complement strand
TAAATTGGAATGAGATTAGTATCTTTTCGCGCGATTGGGTCTTTAAAAGAAAGAGTTGTGCCAACATTAGCATTTTAAATGGCAAGATGCCAATGTGTGAGTATATCTTCAATCGAGTGCTTGAATTTAAGTTGCAATTGTGGGTGTTAATTTATTACTCCCTTTATGATCATAAAACCGATTATGCGCGAATTATTGCTTTAAATCATCAAAACTTTGCTAAATTAGCCCCTTCAGTACGAGAGGATTTTGCGCAATTTTTAATCTCGCATTTAGAGGATTTTCTCTCTCGCGAGCAAAAGTGCAATATTATTCGGGCGATGGTTAGACAAACCTTAGCCTCGCAAGCGCAAGAGCCTTGTGAAGACTATGATTTTGAAGCTTTAAAAATAAATGATCATGGCAATCGGCAGTTTAAGGTAAGCTCCCCTGAGGGTACTTCACTTAAAGTTTTCTCTGAGATCAGATCAAGAAATGATGATGTCTTGTATTTGCAATATGAGATCTTAGGGCGCAATGAAGAGCGCGAGATCTGTGCTGAGTTTATTAATTACAAATTCAGAGAATTACTTTATGAGGTGCAAAATCCTTTTTCACAGGTGTGGTTGCCAAGACAATTGCAAACTTGGATACAGTATATTACAGGCTTTTCCTTTGCTGAAATCAAAAGAACTACTAGCACCACAGATCCTGAGCCTTTAACAAATGCCAGGCTCTTTTTAAAAGGCCTTTTAGAAGAGGAAACTTTAGCTTATCGCCAAAGGTTGCGCAATGATTTGGCCAATGTGGTGGAAAAGATAAATAAAAATCTAAATCCCAAGGAAGATTTTATATGTGCTTTTGCCTTCCAAGGGATCACCATTCGAGTCATTTCAAGAAAAGATAAAGCCTCCTTTTTAGAGCGTCTTTTAAATTTTTAAAATGGCCTTGCATTGTGGAGGCAATTGCTTTTTCTTACGCACTTGAGCTTTTACAGGTTTTGCCTTGGGATCTGGTGGTAAAAACCACGTTTCAGTCTCAAGGCAACCATCACCTGCCGGAACTTTAGCTTGAGCTTTGCAATAGGGACTGTCTTTTGGGCAGGCAAGTCTTACATGCATATGCGCTCTATGTCCAAACCACGGGCGAAGTACTTGTAAAATCTTGCGATCCTCACCTTTTAGAGTTTTGCACAAATGTTGTTTGATCCTAGGGTGAACAAAAATGCGCTCTACCTTACTGTCTGAGGCGGCAAGTTTAATTAAGGTTATAACCTTTTTATCAAAGTTTTGATTAGGACCTTTACTATTTACGATGTAGCGATCTTTGGGGTGATGTAATTCATAATCACTCTTTTTAGGAGATGCAAAATCAAAAGGAAGATCTACATCAAGGCCTATGGCATGGCTTGCGTGATTTGATTTCGCACCATAAGGACCTCCATTTTTCTTTGAGAGATCACCAATTAAAAGTGGCGGTAATTTGGCCTCTTTTGCTCTTTTAATTAGTGAGTTTAAATACTCAATCATCAAAGGATGGGCAAAGTTACGGCCTTCACCGTAAATTTGGACTTGATAGTCTTTGCTTTTTAAAGGAAATTCGACAGTTTTTGAGATGCAACCTAAGTTATAGGTTCCAAAGATTTGATAGTCTTTAAAATCTGTTGCAAAAGTTTGGGTACTAAAGGTAAGCATTCCCAGAAATAAAAGCAAATTTTTCATAATTTGTGTGTGAAATTTAAATAAGATCCTTGTATGCTTAAAAGAAATCACTACAATTGTAGCATTATTAATGTTAATCGGAGATTTTATGGCCGACTTGGCTCCACGTTTGTATAACTTATTTAGCGCACCTTTTAAAGCTTTATATTCAAGAAATTTTTATCTACAGGTTTTATTTGCCAAAAGAGGGGTAGGTTTTACATACCTGGTGTTTCTCTCTTTACTTTTAGCTTTCCCTGTAACTTACAAGGTTTTAAATGTAGTAGATCTTTTAAAAAACTTTGAGCTCTCACGCCTTGTGGCGCAAGTGCCACCAAGCTATATAAGTCCAAGTGGTCTTTTAACTTCAAAATCTGAGATTAATTATGCTGAGATCACCAATTCAAAAGGTGAAGTGATTATTGTTTATAACCCAGAAGATCAGATTTTAACTGGTAATTTATTAAATGCGCCAATTGAGATCACCTCAAGCTCACTTATTATTAGATTAAATAATGAGGATGGTAGTACGCATTCTGCCCAAGCCATTCCTTGGACCTTGATTTTTGAAAAGGGTGGTAACTTTGAGCCTATGCAGGTGGCAGCAGCCTTTGAAGAGGCGGCAAGTGCTCCAATGTTGGGCTTTTATGTGGGTGCAATTGTTTATTTGCTTTTCTATGTGGTTTTAAATTGGTTTATTATTGCCGCCTTTGGTCGTCTTTTAATGTATTTCATCTCTAAAGTTAAAATTCGCTTTAAGGATGCCTTGCGCCTCTCCTCTTATGCTAATACTTTAGTGATGATTATAGGGGCCTTAAGCTTTTATTATACAATTGATTTTACAATCATTTTCTTATTGCCAATCTTCTATATTATTATGGTTGGGCGCTTTATTCGCCAAAAGGTGATGGCAGTTGGAGCTGAGGCTTTTGGCCTTGCTATTGAAATTGCGCTCAAGCGCGATAACTTAAAAAATGGGGTTAGCGATCAAGACTTTAACTTTGCCTTAGAGCAAATTAGAAATAAAAATAATAATCAAGATAGTGCCAGTGAAAGTTCTAATAAGTCACAAGATTTTCATAATGGCTCTTTCATGGCTTAGTGTATTAAGGAGCAAACATGCGTTTAAGCTTAGGTAAATTAGCAAGTGTCATGCTACTTGGTGGAGCTTTAATCTCAACTTCTCAAGCATTAGAACTTACGGTGAATAATAAGACGAGTGCTGATGCCTCTTTTGCTTTTTCCTATCTTGATAGAGAGCAGGGCACCTGGATGGTGGAAGGCTGGTATAACGTTAAAGCAGGACAAAGCCAACAGATTTATTTAAATACTGATAATCCTCTTTATTATTTATATGCTGAGCTTTCAAATGATCGCAAAATTGAGGCCGCTCCAAATCAAGGTGCTAGACTTGCAGTTTTTGATGGTACCTTTATTTATGATCAAGATAAGTTAAAGGACAATGAGCCTGATAAGAAGGTAGGCTTTGTAAGAGCTGAGTCAAACAATAATCAGGCTGTGATTAATTTAAATTAAGACTACCCCCAAAGACGGGGGTAAGTTTTTAGGCGCGATCGCCTAATTTTAGCCATTTCTTGGCAAGTTCAAGATTGGTCTCATAATCCATAGCCCCACCAGTGAAGCCTGAGCGATGAACAAAGATCGTGCCTTTAAGTCCGGTTGCCTCATCTAATTGCTCATCATTTAGGCCACACCACGCTTTAGGTGCAGTAATCTTGTTTTTAAAGCGATTTGAAGGTGAGTAAGGAAGAGCCTGTACTCTCCAGCCTCTCTTACGGTCAGGATAGACTGCAAGATAGCAATTTTTAAAGGTTTCAAAATGCTCTCTTACCGCTGAAGACCAAGGCAGACGCTCATGAATAATTAAAATCTCCGAGCCATCATAAAGCTCAAGGACTCTTGCAATTCCAATTTCAGTATAAAGGGCATTTACCGCGGCATTTTGTAGGAGAGTTCTTAAGATTTTTACCGTACTTTGGAAATTGCGATTTTGCTCTTGGGCGCTGACATTAGGCAAATTCATCATCGCAACTAGATATGGAATTGAAGGCTCGTTTAAATAAAAAGCATTAAGTTTATCGAAGATCTCTTGCTCTTCTTTATTTTTAGGGGCGATTAAATTATCTAAGTAAGAGTTAAGTTGACCATTATCATTAAGATCAACTGCAATCATAATTTCTTTATCAATGCGCTTGAAAGCAGCCTCTAAGATCTTAGGACTTACATTTTCAATAGCAAATTCGTGAGCAATCTTTTTTAAATACTCAAGTCCAAAGTGATGCCACATTAAGCCTGCGGTGGCGTAATTTACTCCGTTTTCACGGCTTAATTTAAAATCTTTACTATGATGATCAAAGTGTTTTTCATCATTAATCCCTGACACATCAATAATAATGTCAGCTTTTTCAAGTTCTAGAGGATCGCGTGAGCGAATGATTTGGCTATTTTCATAAATATAGGTTAAAACCGCACAAGCTGTAGCTTCATCGGCATGAAAAGAACCATCGTGAGTGGCAATTAACATAGTAAATCTCCTTAAGGGAGATTAGATTTTAGCACAATGCCTTAAAAAGATTAGTTATTTTGCGAAAAGAAGTCTTAAGTTTTCACGTGCAAAAACAGCAAATAATGTTAAGATATGGCACTAATTTAGATCAGGATAAAAAAACTTCATGCAAATTAAAAAAGTATATTTAGCTCCAATGGAGGGAGTCTGTGATCCGCCAATGCGCAAAATCTTAACAAAAGTTGGTGGTTATGATGAGTGTTTTTCCGAGTTTATTCGGGTAAGCGATTTAGTTTTACCTTATAAAACCTTATTGCGTGAAGTCCCTGAGCTTGAACATGATGCTAAAACCCAAGCTGGTACTTTAGTTCGCGTACAACTTTTAGGTGATAATCCAACTTTAATTGCTAAAACTGCCAAAAGGGCAGAAGAGATTGGTGCAAAGTCTATCGATCTTAATTTTGGTTGCCCATCACGTTTTGTACATCATGCAGGATCGATGCTTTTAAAAGAGCCTTCTTTATTGCATGAGATTGTAGCTACAACTTTAGATCTTTTAGATCCCAAGACCTTTTTATCAGTAAAAATAAGAACCGGTTTTGAAGATAAAAAAGAGGCTCCAGAGATTGTCAAGGCAATTGCCCAAGAGGGGGTCAATGAGATTATCATTCATGCAAGAACAAGACGTGACCTTTATCGCGAAGAGGCTTTAGATTGGTCGGTATTGCATGGCCTTTGGGATTTAGCTCCCAATATTACTTTAGTTGCCAACGGTGAGATCACCTCTTATGAAAAAGCCCAAGAGTGTGCCAAAATCTCAGGTTGTGATCATCTGATGGTAGGTCGCGGGGCTTTAATGGTACCAAATGCAGGTCATGTGATAAAAGAAGGAGCAGAGCCTTTTTCAAATGATGAGATTTTACGCACGGTCTTTGATTTTATGGAAGAGTTAATGACTCTTAAGTTTGCTGAGAAGTCAGTTTTAGATCGTGCCAAGCAATTTTTAGGTTTTGCAAGGCGGCAAAATGAAAGTTTAGGGGAATTTTTTAAGATTTTCTGTAAAATGGGCTCAATAACGCAAGCAAGAGAGCTTTTAAGTGTTAATATGGCACAATATTAGAAAAGGTGGAGCTAAGATGCGCAAGAGTTTTAAACTAGGCTTAATAGTAGGTTTATTAGGATTATTGCCTCAGATGGTATTAGCAGATGACTCAATTGATGCAGCTTTAAGACAAGCTTCAAATGAAGAGCTCTCTGTAGTGCCATTCCCTGCCGTTCCTGATAATTGGACTCAGGTGATAAATGGCCATTCGGTTGAATATTATAGTCCGATTAAAAAAGGCAAAACTGATTCAGATAGTGTGGTGAGCTTTACTTATACTCGCAACACTAAAGGTGAGGATGCCCTAGGCTATATTTTAAAGTACATCAAAAAAGGTGGTTGCACACAACCTTATGAGGTAGGACATGGCTTTTATACCTCAGCTTGTAAAGAGACTAATACTTATGCTGTAGTCATAGGTGAGGTTGATAATCTTTATTTAATTGAGCTTACAGGTCTTTATGATAAAAGTTGCCAAGCTTTAATTGAAGGCTATGTTAAAAATATTGTTAACGGTAAGCACAACTTTAAAGATCGCTTTATTGGAGATGCCAAATAAAGCTTAAATCCTAAATGGATAAAAGTAACTTCGCGCAGGGCAGTGTAAAAAAGATCATCTTAAGCATTGCTTTGCCCATGATGGTTGCGCAATTAACTTCGCTTTTATACTCAATTGTTGACAGGATCTATTTAGGGCATTTGCATGATTTAAGTAATATTGCCCTTACTGCAATTGGCTTAAGTCTACCTTTAAACTCCATTATCTTAGCTTTTTGCAATCTCTTTTCTACAGGAGGTCTTCCTTTGTGCTCTATGGCCAAGGGAAAAGGCGATTTAAATCAATCTTCCTTGATACAAGGCAATACTTTTGCTTTGCTTGTCATATCATCAATTATTATTACCCTTGTCGCTTTTGTAGGCTTAAAGCCCATTCTTTTTCTTTTTGGGGCTAGCTCTCAAAGCTATCCTTATGCACGAGAATACCTTGAGATTTACCTTTTAGGTACCTTGTTTACCATGGTTGGAACTGGCATGTTGCCTTTTTTGAACGTGCAAGGCAAAGCCTTCTATGGCATGGTCTGTGTGATAAGTGGGGCTTTGCTTAATCTTATTTTAGATCCGCTTTTTATCTTTTATTTGGATTTAAAAATACAAGGGGCAGCTATAGCTTCAGTTATTGCACAAGCGGTAGTCTTTGTTTTAGTGATGCGGGCTTTATGGGCTAAAGATGCGGTTTTAAAGTTTGATTTAACCTCATTTAAACTCTCATTTGCAAGATTTAAGCAAATTGTAGGGCTTGGCAGTGCAGGTTTTGTGATGGCTTCAACTAATGGGGCGGTGCAAATTGCCTGCAATCTTACTTTAAAAAACTTTGGTGGAGATCTTTACATCGGCATTATGACTATTCTTATGGCCCTTCGTGATTTAACTTTTGAGCCTACTTAGTGTTTAACGCATAGTGCGCAACCTGTGATCTCTTATAATTATGGCGCAGGGCTTAAAGATCGGGTTTATGAGGCTATAAGCTTCATGACTAAAAGTACGGCTCTTTATATGGCTTTAGCTTGGTGTCTAATCGTTCTTTTTCCAGAACCTCTTTTATCCCTTTTTAATGCTGATGGCAAAATCTTAGAGGAAGCAGTACACGCCACTCATATTTATTTCTTTGGACTCTTTTTTATGGCCTTTCATGCAAGTGGCCAAAATGTTTTTGTAGGCTTAGGCTTTGCTAAGAAGGCAATTTTCTTTGCTTTGTTTAGAAAGGTTTTAGTGGTAGTGCCTTTAACCTTAATCTTGCCTTATTGCTTTGACTTAAAAGAAGACGGGGTGTTTTTAGCAGAGCCTATCTCTAATCTTTTAAGTGGGGTACTGTGCTATAGCGTGATGCTTTATACTTTAAAGCACGTAAAATTTGGGATAAAGTAAGTTTTGCTTAAGATAACTGTCTGAAAAATCAAGTTTATTTTGTGGTTCAAAATTTTTTAAAAAATTTTTTAAATTTTTCTAAAGTTTTTAAATCCTAAGTACGATAACTAAAGCAAAGGGAAGGAAAAGGTTCCAACCCAATTGAGAATTTAATTTTTAAGACGCGAAAGCGCAAAGTTAAAGCAGGAGAATTATTATGGCTCTCTATGTAAATACTAACGTTTCTTCCTTAAATGGTCAGAGAAACTTAACTAATGCAACTAATTCTTTAGACACCGTCTACAAGAGATTATCCTCAGGTCTTCGTATTAATTCTGCAAAGGATGACTCCGCAGGCCTTCAGATCTCCGATCGTATGACCTCTCAAATTAATGGTTTAAACCAAGGCAATCGCAATGCTAACGATGGTATCGCCATGGCTCAAACCGCTGAAGGTGCTATGGATGAGATCACCAGCATGTTACAACGTATTCGTACCTTATCAGTTCAAGCTGCTAACGGTACTAATACTGCAGAAGATCGTGCAGCTATCCAACAGGAAGTCACTCAACTTTCAGCTGAAATTACTCGTATTGCCTGTAAGACCACCTTTAACGGTGAGACCATTTTAAATGGTAAGCAAACTGATGGTAGTTTATTAGATCCAGATGGTACGATTTCTTTCCAAGTAGGTGCCAATGCTAATGACACTATGAAAATTGACCTTTCAGCAGGCTTTACTATAAGTGGTATTTTGGATACTCGCAATGATCTTGCAGGTGTAACACAAATTACTGTAGCTGCTTCTACTGCCGCAGCTTCAACCGCAGGCGGTCTTATTGCAAATGCTGAAACAGGTGATGCAAGATTCTCTGTATCAGATGCAAATGCTGCACAAGCTACATTAGCTACCATTGATTCCATGATTTTAGCCGTTGATACTAAGCGTGCTGAGCTTGGTGCAATCCAAAATCGTATGGAGTCAACTATCCGCAATCAGTCCAACATTTCACAGAATACTTCTGATGCAAGATCACGTATTCGTGACACTGACTTTGCTGAGGAGAGTGCAACCTTAACTCAACAGAGCATCATTCAACAGGCTGCTTCATCAATGTTAATGCAAGCTAATGCCAGACCACAACTTGCTTTATCACTCTTAGGTTGATAGTAAGTTTGGTTTAAAGCAATATAACAACAAGACCTTGCTACAACTCCTGCGTAGCAAGGTTTTTGAGATAAAGCCTAGAACACAGGGTGTTTTAGGTTTTGTTTTTTGAGATTAAATTTTTTAGCTTTTTTGTACAATCTGAAAAGAAAATTAAAAAGGATCTTCTTTAAAAATATATTCTTTACAAGGTATTAACTTAGTTTTGTGTTGCTAGAGATTTTATTAACACATTTAATAATAACGAAAAAATTTACACTATCTGATTGAATAACAAAAAAAGTAAAAAATGAGATCTTTTTCAAAAAAAAATTAAATTTTCGCTAAAGTTTTAAAGCTTAAGATACGATAACTAAAGCAAAGGGAAGAAAGCTCTTCTTCTTTTAGGTTTAAATTTTATAAGCTTTTATAAGCGAACGCGTTAAATAGCAGGAGAATTATTATGGCTCTCTATGTAAATACTAACGTTTCTTCTTTAAATGGTCAGAGAAACTTAACTAATGCAACTAATTCTTTAGACACCGTCTACAAGAGATTATCCTCAGGTCTTCGTATTAATTCTGCAAAGGATGACTCCGCAGGCCTTCAGATCTCCGATCGTATGACCTCTCAAATTAATGGTTTAAACCAAGGCAATCGCAATGCTAACGATGGTATCGCCATGGCTCAAACCGCTGAAGGTGCTATGGATGAGATCACCAGCATGTTACAACGTATTCGTACCTTATCAGTTCAAGCTGCTAACGGTACTAATACTGCAGAAGATCGTGCAGCTATCCAACAGGAAGTCACTCAACTTTCAGCTGAAATTACTCGTATTGCCTGTAAGACCACCTTTAACGGTGAGACCATTTTAAATGGTAAGCAAACTGATGGTAGTTTATTAGATCCAGATGGTACGATTTCTTTCCAAGTAGGTGCCAATGCTAATGACACTATGAAAATTGACCTTTCAGCAGGCTTTACTATAAGTGGTATTTTGGATACTCGCAATGATCTTGCAGGTGTAACACAAATTACTGTAGCTGCTTCTACTGCCGCAGCTTCAACCGCAGGCGGTCTTATTGCAAATGCTGAAACAGGTGATGCAAGATTCTCTGTATCAGATGCAAATGCTGCACAAGCTACATTAGCTACCATTGATTCCATGATTTTAGCCGTTGATACTAAGCGTGCTGAGCTTGGTGCAATCCAAAATCGTATGGAGTCAACTATCCGCAATCAGTCCAACATTTCACAGAATACTTCTGATGCAAGATCACGTATTCGTGACACTGACTTTGCTGAGGAGAGTGCAACCTTAACTCAACAGAGCATCATTCAACAGGCTGCTTCATCAATGTTAATGCAAGCTAATGCCAGACCACAACTTGCCTTATCACTCTTAGGTTAATAGCAAGTTAGGTTTAAGACCTTCTTAAATAAAAACCTTATCGCAACTCCTGCGCGATAAGGTTTAAAAAGACCCAAAGTAGCAAAATACTTTGGGTTTTTGCATTGTGTACTTTAAGTTATAGCTTAAATTTTCAACGCCAAACCAAGTAAAGTTAAATCAACCCCAACCACCCACAAGACAACTTGAATTATACTTGCAAGAATTTTCTACAAGTTAAATTTAAGGCCCACTTTAAGTGAGCCCTGAAAACTTATTAATAGTAGATAACTTAGGTTAGGCCTTTTTCTTATTTTTATCTGGGAAGATAAAGGAGGCGATAATACCTAGGCTTAAGATCACCGCAATTACAGCTAATGAAGTATAGACGCTAATATCAATACCAAAGCCGAAGAGGTGCAAGCTTGCACTTGCAGCAAGTTTAAAGGCAATAAAGAATAATAAGACGGTAACTGCCTTTTCAAGGTGAATTAAGTATTGGCGCATGGCATCTAAGACAAAGTACATGGAGCGCAAACCTAGGACCGCAAAGATCATTGCAGAATACACAATTAAAGGCTCACGCGAAACGGCAATTACTGCTGGTACTGAGTCAAAAGCAAACATGACATCGGTAGTTTCGATGATGGCAAGACATAAAAAGAGCGGTGTGGCATAAAGTGGGCCTTTGCGCTTTAGCGTAAGATTAGCATTTTCAGGCTTTTTTAACTCCTCTTCTACATGATGATGGGAGATAAAGAAGCTGTGACCTGCAAGTTTTGGGAAGACAGGGATGAAATAGCGTACTGCTTTGTAGGCAAAGTGACTTGAGAAATCTTTGGTATCCTCGGAGTCATCGTGTTTTTTAAGCATCATAAGACCTGAGGCTGCGACCATTAAAGCAAAGATAAACTCTACAATTGGACCTAGCGCAAAAAGCGAGGAGCCAACTAAGACAAAGAGTAGGCGGAAGACAATGGCACCCATTACACCCCAGTATAGAACACGGTGACAGTAGACCTCAGGGATTTTAAACCAAGCGAAAATTGCCATCATTACAAAGAGATTATCCACGGAGAGGGCTTGCTCAAAGAGATAACCTGCAAGGAAAAGGGATGCCACTTCAAAGTTAAAGTGTACATATAAAAAGAAGGCAAAGCCCATGGAGACCGTGATCCAAAACAAGGTCCAGGCAATAGCTTGTTTTAAGGCAATGGGTTCATCTTTTCTATGAGCCCAAATATCTACACACAAGGCTAAGAGGGCTAAAACTGAGAAAATTACTACGGTCTCAGTTTCAAGACCAATATGAGTATTAGAAGTAAGAGTAGTTGAGCTTGCCTCACTCATCTTTGAGATCCTTTAGAAAAACAATAAGACAAATAAGTATACGATAAAGTTAAACTCTCTATCGCAGAGTTTAGCGATAGAGAGATTTTAACCTATTAAGCTTAGTTAAAACTTAGCTTAAGCTTAGGAAAGCTGTGCCTTTTTTAAAGCCTCATAGCGCGCAGTCGCATCAGCAAGCGGCGAGAGATCAAAACAGCTTGTGGTTCCTTTGTGGCACGTTGGGCCATCTGGGCGGGCTAAAATAAGGAGGGTATCATTATCACAATCGCAGGTGATAGCTCTTACATGTAAGAAATTCCCGCTCTCCTCACCTTTAGTCCAAAGCTTTTGTCGGTCACGACTAAAGAAAGTAACTAAGCCGGTTTTAACGGTTTTATCTAAGGCATCTTCATTCATAAAGCCTAGCATTAAAACTTGACCGGTTTGAGCATTTTGCACGATGGCAGGAATAAGGCCATTGCCTTTTTTAAAGTCTAAATCACTATAGCAAGTAAAGCCATGACAATTATTAAGCACGAACAACTACTCCTTTTTCCTGTAAATAAGCCTTAAGCTTTGGAATTTCAATGATGTGTTTATGAAAAACGGAAGCGGCTAAAGCACCTGAGACATCAGCCTCATTAAAAGCCTCATAAAAATGCTCCATAGCTCCCGCCCCACCTGAAGCAATTAAAGGTACTTTGCAAATCTTACGGGCAAGTTTTAATTGCTTTAGATCATAGCCATTTTTCATGCCATCTTGATTCATCATATTAAGCACAATCTCACCTGCTCCGCGCTTTTGGACTTCTAAGATCCAATCTAAGGTCTGCCAGGAGGTGGTTTTAGTGCATTTTTCATCTCCGGTAAATTGTTTTACCTGATAGGTGCCGGTTTCTTCGTTAAAGTAGGAGTCAATGCCTACCACAATGCATTGGGCCCCAAAGATATCTGAAAGTTCAGTGATTAAATCAGGATTGGCAAGAGCAGGTGAGTTAATGGAAATTTTATCTGCCCCATAGGCTAAGATTTCTTTAACATCTTGCGCACTTTTAATGCCACCTGCCACACAAAATGGAATGTTGATGACCTCAGCGATTTTAGCCACCCAAGATTTATCAACGCGCCTTCCTGCTGAAGAGGCAGTAATATCATAGAAGACTAATTCATCGGCACCTTCATCGGCATAACGTTTGGCCAAATCAACAATGGAGCCTACTACTTCATGATTTCTAAATTGCACGCCTTTAACGACCACGCCATCGCGTACATCAAGGCAGGGAATTATGCGTTTTGCCAGCATGAAATAGCCTCCTTCACGGTAAATTTACCCTCTAACAGGGCCCGACCTAGAACTACAGAGCGGGCACCACTTTGAGCAATAGCTTTGACATCCTCAAGTGAGGACATGCCACCTGAGGCAATAAAATCAAGTTCTGGAAATTTTTTTGCTAAATACTCATAAAGTTTCACATTAGGACCTTGCATCATGCCATCTTTGGCAATGTCGGTGACTAATACATGCTTTAAATTTACGCTTTGATACTCTTTAATTAAGCTTTCAATTGAAAGCTTGGAAAGCTCTTGCCAACCGTGGACGGCAACATAAGGCACATTATTTATAACCTTGACATCTAAGGCGAGGGTTAAATGTTTAGCACCATACTTTTCAAACCAGCTTTTCACAAGGTTTGGATCTTTAACCGCAATCGAGCCTACGACGATACGGGAGACTCCCAAATCTAAAAGGGCTCTAACCTCGCTCTCCTCTCTTATGCCACCTCCGGTTTGAATAGGGATAGGGGAGTTTTCAACTAAAGAGGCAATAAGTTTTAATTGTCTTTTTTGAGGATCTTTAGCTCCATCAAGATCTACGACGTGCATTAATTTAGCACCTTCAAAAGCAGCCTCTTTAATGCGATCTAATGGTGAGTAATTAAAGATAGTTTTTTCTTTAAAATCACCTTGTTTAAGGCGTACTACTTGACCTTCAATTAAATCGATAGCCGGAATTATCATGCTACATTTCCAAGAAATTCTTTAAAATTTGTGCTCCTACCGCCCCTGATTTTTCAGGGTGAAATTGCACGCCCAAAAAGTTCTTAAAAGAGACGGCAGCTGAGAATTTTTGACCGTATTCTGAGCTTGCAATAGTATAGGAACCAAGACTTGCGCAATAGGAGTGTACAAAATAGACATAGGAGTTTTCCTTTAAGCCTTTAAATAAAGGGTGGGAGGAAAATTCAAGGCTATTCCAGCCCATATGCGGAAGGGGCAGATCACCACAAGAGATTTTTTTAATTTGTCCCTCAATTAAGTTTAAACCAGAAGAAGTTTTAGACTCACTTTTAAGTGGGACTTCCTCAGATCCTGAAAATAAAATTTGCATCCCAAGGCAAATGCCTAAAAGTGGCTTTTGATTTTCTTTGACAAAGTCCACTAAATCATTGCGCTTTAAACCTTCCATCACGGCGCTTATGGCACCTACCCCAGGGAAGATAAGCTTATCGGCCGTCTTAAGCTCTTCTTTTTTAGATGAGATCATAAGCTCTAAAGGAAAGTTTAAATTACCTTCATGTTTTAAGCGCAAGAGAGCCTGATAGACTGAATTTAAATTAGAGGCATTTGAATCAATGATCCCAAGCTTCATAAAAACCTCGTTTATAAAGTGCCTTTAGATGAAGGCAGGGTATTACCTTCAACTTTAAGAGCCTGACGCAAAGCTCGTCCAAAGGCCTTAAATAAAGCCTCAACTTGATGGTGGCAATTACCTTCACTTACTTCCATATACAAAGAAAGTCCCATGGTGGTAGCAAGTGAGGAGAAGAAATGGCCTACCATTTGTACCGGCATTTGACCTACTTTATCATCGGTAAAGTTAGCCTTTAAAGTTAAATTTTCAAGTTTTAATACATGATAAGGACGCCCTGAGATATCAAGGCTTACCTCAACACCATCTTGATTTAACTTATCTTCAAAGACCTTGGCATAAACCTCATCCATCGGAAGACAAAAACCAAAGCGGCAAATGCCTCTTTTATCACCTAAGGCCTCTTTTAGAGCCTGACCTAAAGCTAACGCTGTATCTTCAATGGTGTGATGGCAGTCAACTTCCAAATCACCTGTGACCTTCACCTCAAGGTGAATATTCGCGTGGGTGGCTATTTGATCTAACATGTGATTGAAAAAGCCAAGCCCCGTGTCAAAGTGATTGTCGCCACTTCTATCTAAATTTACTAAAAGGTCAATTTGTGTCTCTTTAGTGTGTCGACTAACGCGGGCCACCCGCTCTTTTTTAGCCGTTAAACTTTGCGCAGTTTCACTCCAAGAGCTCTCATCTTTAATTTGAAACGCGCCAATGCCCATATTGTGAGCCATTTGCAGGTCAGTCTCTCTATCACCTATAAAATAAGAGTGCTCACGATCCCAAGTATGATCATTTAAATAAGCCTCAACTAAACCTAATTTGGGCTTTCTGCAAGAGCAATTATCTTGAGGTTTGTGCGGGCAAATTAAGATCTCCTCAAAGTAAATCCCTTGTGAGGCAAAAAGCTCTAGAATAAATTCATGAACTTTTGTAAATTTTTTTAGAGGAAAAGAGTCAGTCCCCAAACCGTCTTGATTTGAGACCATGATAAAAGTAAAATCTGCCTCTTTTAATTTTAATAAAGAGGGGATCACACCTTCAACTAAGCGCACTTTGGAAAGCTTATCTACTTGATAATCATAAGGCTCTTTAACTAAGGTGCCATCGCGGTCGATAAATAAATATTTTTTCAAAAGAAAAATCCTATGCTTTTTATTAAATCCTTAAAGCAAAGCTTAAGTTTACTTAAAGTTTTAACCTAAAGTTTTTTAAAAGCTTAAAGTTAAGTTTAACTTTAACGTCAATTTAACTTCAACTTTTACTTGCAACTTTACCTTCAAGCTTTAAGCTTTAGGCTTTGAGATTTACTTTAGTTAAGTTTTACCTGGTGCCTTTTTTTTAAAGGTTTAAAGGACACACTTTAAAAGTTTTAAGACTTAAAGTGCTAAGGCTAAGTTTAGGCTTAAATTTTTAAGCTTTTTTGGCCTTTTTAAGCTTTACTTTTAAGCCTACCTTTTAAGCCTTTAAGCCTTGATACCTTTAAGTCTTTTTAAACTTTTTTAATTTAAGGCACTTAAAACGCGCATGACCTCATCTAGCTCTTCTGCAGTACCTATGGTGATGCGAATGCAATTTTCAAGACCTGGGCGATTTTCAAAAGAGCGCAAAATAATCCCTTTTTGCACTAAGGCCTCAAAAGTCTTTGGACCATCTTTAAAGCGCACGAGTAAAAAGTTGGCACAAGAAGGGAAGATCTCCTCTACAATTGGTAAAGCCTTTAAATGTTCGCGCAAAGCCTCACGGCGCTCATTAAGCTCTTTTACCCTCTCAAGCATTAACTCAATGCCTCCACGAGCTAAAGCCTGTCTTGCAACTTGAGCGACCGGATCTGCAATTGGATAAGGATCAATCACCTTGGTCATAAGAGCGATGATTGAAGGGTGGGCTAGGGCAAAGCCACAGCGAATACCTGCAAGAGCAAAGGCTTTTGATAAGGTGCGAAGCACAATTAAATTTGGATACTCACGCAAAAGTGAAACACAAGAATTATCATTTCCTGCAAACTCCACATAAGCCTCATCCATGACAATTAAAGTTTGAGGTAAATCCTTTAATAATTTTACAAGTTCATCTTTGGGGAAAAGCTCACCTAATGGGTTGGCAGGTGAGTCAATGAAAATGGCCTTAACCTTAAAGGGAGCCTCATGTACTGCCTCTTCAAGGTTTTTAGCTTTTAATTTAAAACCCTCATCACGCTTGGCCTTATAGACTTGGGCACGATTAGTTAAAGCTGCAATCTCATACATGCCATAGGTTGGAGGGGCAATCACAATGCCCTCACCTACTTCACAAAAGGTTCTTATGATAAGGCCAATTGCCTCATCTGAGCCTCTTGTTACTAAAACTTCATCGCGCTTTAAATTTACATAATCGGCATAGCCTTGTACCACCTCAAAAGGCTGGCAGTCAGGATAGCGATTTAAAGTTGTGGAGTTGAAAAAGTACAATTGACTTTTAGGTGACTCATTGGCATTTAAAAAGGTGTGACCGTGCCCACCGATGCGTCTTGCACTTTGATAGGGGGTAAGTTCTCTTACGTGCTTACATGCTAAACTTTCAAGATCTAAAGCCATTTATTACTCCTTATTTTGAATACTCTCTTCACGCACGGTAACAGCAAGTCCATGGGCAAATAAGCCTTCAGCATCGGCTAGGGCATGAACGGTAGGTGCTAAAGATAAAAGACCTTCTTTAGTCACCTCAGATACCGTATAGCGGCGACGATAATCATCGGTACCTAAGGCAGAAGCCGTTTTTGCATAGCCATAGGTTGGCAAGGTATGATTAGTACCTTGAGCATAATCACCTAGAGACTCTGAGGTATAGTCACCTAAGAAAATTGAGCCTGCATTGTAAAGCTTACCTACTAAAGATCTTGGATCTTGCGTTTCCACAATCAAATGCTCTGGGGCATAGGTATTGGAAATTGTAACTGCTTCATCTAAAGTGTCACAGACAATTAAAGCAGAATGCGAAAGGGCTTTTTTGGCAATCTCCTTTCTTGGAAGTAACTCTAAAAGCTCATTAAGCTCACCTAAAGTTTTTTCCACAATCTCTTGTGAGGTGGCAACTAAAATTACCTGTGAGTCAGGACCGTGCTCTGCCTGGGAGAGCAGATCTGAGGCTACGTGCTTTGGATTGGCACTCTCATCGGCAATAACTAAGACCTCAGATGGACCTGCTGGCATATCAATGGCCGCTCCATTTGGATCTTCACTTACCAAGGCTTTGGCCATGGTGACAAATTGATTGCCAGGCCCGAAGATCTTCAAAACCTTAGGCACAGACTCAGTACCATAGGCCATAGCCGCAATAGCTTGCGCACCGCCTAGATTGAAAATCTTATCTACGCCACATAATTTGGCCGCATAGATAATAGGATCACAAATCGGCGGTGGTGAGCATAAGATAATCTCTTTGCAGCCTGCAATCTTAGCTGGAATGGCAAGCATTAATGCAGTTGAGACTAAGGGCGCGGAGCCTCCTGGTACATATAAACCAACACTTTCAATAGGGTGGGTGTGGGTCTCCAAAGTCACCCCAGGTAAGGGCTGTACCGTGACATGGCAAGGCTTTTGGGCCTCGTGAAAGGCTTTGATATTCAAATAAGCCTTATAGATGGCCTCTTTTAATTGAGGGTCGACTCTATTTTGCGCCTCGTCAATTTCCTTTTGACTTAACTCTAAATTCTCACCTTGAAAATGATCTAAAGATAAAGAATAAGCCTTTAAAGCCTCATCGCCTTTATCTTTAATATTATCAATAATATCTTGCACAATCACTTCAACTTTTGCGCTATTAGTTTGTGCAGGACGGGTTAAGATCGCTTGCTGTTCGTCTTTACTTAACTTTGACCAATATGTAATCTGCATAACTCACCTTTAATCTAACATCTTCTCAATTGGTACAACCAAAATTGATGAGGCACCTAAACGCTTTAACTCCTCCATAGTCTCCCAGAAGACTTTCTCACGGGACACCACGTGCATGGCAACTCGATCTGGTGAGCCTTCAAGTTCGATAATGGAAGGATTCTCAGCACCTGGTAAAATGGCGGTGATCTCTTTTAGCTTATCCTTTGGCGCATTCATCATGATGTACTTACTCTCCCGGGCGGCTAAGACTCCTTTTAAACGTGGAATAATTAAATCTAAAAGGGCCTGCTTTTCAGGATAGAGTTCTTGATCGCGGGCGATTAAAACAGCTTTGGATTCAAAAATTGTTTCAACTTCTTTTAAGCCGTTGGCATGTAAGGTCGCACCGGTGCACACTAAATCACAAATCGCATCGGCAAGGCCTGCGCGTGGAGCTACTTCAACAGATCCGGTAAGTAACACTGGTTTGAAGGCAATTCCAAGCTCAGTGAGCTTTCTTTTAAGTAAGAATGGATAGGTGGTGGCAATTTTAAGGCCTTCTAAATCTTTTAACCCGTGCCACTCTTTTTCCTGAGGAATAGCTACCGCTAAACGGCAGTCCCCAAAGTTTAAAGTCATAAGTCTTCTATAGGAGGTGGCAAGACCGTCTACGGCACGCTGCATGGTGGTCTCTTCTAAAACATTTTCACCTACAATGCCAAGATCTACGACATGATCCATTACCAAACCTGGAATGTCATCATCACGCACTCTTAGAATATCAATGGGTAGATTCTCAGCATGGGCGAGGAGATGATCACGACTTTCAGTAATTTTAATGCCACAGTTTTTAAATAAAGCCTCGGTATCATCAGTTAAACGCCCAGACTTTTGGATTGCAATACGTAAACGATTTTTATTAAGAGCTTCGCTGACCATATGATCATCATCCTAAAGTTAAATTAAAGAATTTAAAGCCACCTTTGGCTTTTAAAAACTAGATTATAGCAAAGAGCCACCCTAAAGGATGATTTAGAAATTAAGCGCAAGCTTACAAAGCTTTAGAGCCCCAAAAGAAAGCACTAAAAAAGCTTTATCAAAAATAAAGCACCTCTTTAGTGCAAAAATTAATAAACTTACGAAGTTTAAAGCCCAAACTTTAAGCTCTTTTTAAGCTTTAAGGTTTTAAGTGTCCTTTTTTTAAGGCCTAAGCTTAAGCTTTAGCCTTAATTTTTTCTTTAAAGGGTTAATTTTTAAAGGTGCCTAAATTTAAGCCTTCTTTTACTAAGAGCTCTTAATCCTCTTTTTTATCTTGCAGATTGCTATCAGATTTTTCGTGAGTCTCTTCATCTTTAAAGGTGGCATCTTTGACTTTTGCTTTAGGATCTTGTCCTAAAGGGGTGACGTGAGATTTGAGGGTAAAAGTAAAGTCCTCATTTTGCGCAATATATTGATTGGCAAACATATCAGTGAAAAGTAAAAAGAGTGCCACTAATAAGGGTCCGAAGATCACGCCCATAAAGCCAAAGACTGGAATTCCGGCAATGACACCAAAAATGGTAATTAAAGGATGGGTATTGGCCATTTTCTTTTGCAAGATTAAGCGCAAGACATTATCACATTGTGAGATCACCACCAAGCCATAGACGACAAGACCTATCGTGGATAAGAGCGTGCCTTCAAAATATTGGGCGATACTCAAGGGGATCCACACGATCATGGTGCCAACAATTGGGATAATGGAGGCAAAACCGGTGATAAGTCCAAATAATAGGGCATTATTAACCTCACAAAGACTATAGCCAATCGTAGCGACAATGCCTTGTAAGAGCGCTAAAAGTGGAATGCCAATCGCATTTGATTTGACAATTAAATTAATTCTCTCAATGATGGCCTTTTTATTATCTTTAGAGAAGGGAAGCAGCCTTGCAATATAATTTTCCATGCGCATCCCGCCTGAGAGTAAAAAGAATAAGAGTAATAAAGCAGTAAATAAATTTACCGCAAAGTTATTAAGCCCACTCATGAGCATATTAGCAATTTGCGTGATTTTGCCGGTGATAAAACTTAGCGTTTGATCTGACATTAACTCAAAACCTACGCGCTTTTCTAAGGCATTAACCGTGGAGGTAAATTTTTGAATAACAATTTGCGGGTTAAAATCAATGCTTACAATAAAATCAATGGCATACCACAGAATTAAAGAAATTGGGATCATAAAAAAGAGCGTAATTAAAATTACGATGATCCACGAGGCTTTATTTTGGCCTACTTTTTTGGCCAAGAGGTAATTTGGGCGTCTTAAAAGAATGTATAAAGTGATCGCCCCTAAGATCCCGTTAATAAAAGGTAGGGCTTGATAAAATAAAATCGCTCCTGTGATTAAGATTAAACACAATAGCGTTAATTCAAAATATTTCTCTTGGGGATGTTGTGACATAAGTAGATCCTAAATTCTAAAGCCTTTTCTAAGGTAAAAACCCCACTTAAACTTAATCTAGGATCTTACTCAAGTAAAAAAAATTTTCAAAACTTAACTTTGAGGATGTGATCGTAAACTTTGCTTTAAGATTTAAACTTCCCAATTTGCCTTCAAGCTCTACAAGCCACTTCTCAAGACTTGCTCTTGCCCCTTTTACTTCCGGGCGTGAGACGTGGAAGACCTCATCTTTTAAAAAGTTGCAATTCTCAGGGAGTACCTCTCCTATATCACGCAAGGAAGCGGCAAGACCTCCCGTGCCGTGGGCACAAAATGGAATAATGGTTTTACCTTCTAAATTGTTTTCTTTAATAAAGGAGCGAACTCTAAATCTTTTGGCTCTAATTTTGAGGTTTTCGCTCAAGTCGTCAGAGGTGATGAGCATTTAGAATATCTTGCGCAAAGGTTTGAGCGGATCATAAGCTTAAAGCAAGTAAACAGGAGGGTTGAATATTATCTAAACTGTATGGTAGATGAGAGATTCTCTTGGTATGGTGAGAGTTTTTGTGAGTACTTTACATAAGTTTACGCAAAAGCGCATTCTAATAAGGTTTAGAGCGCTTTTATTTTTTGCAAAATAAATTTAAAAAAGTTGAGGCTTGAGATTTGCCAAAATAGTTAATTTAACTTAAGGCTTTTCCCGGTACGAAAAGATATTAGGAAAAGTTTAGATGCTTAATTTAAGTTTAAGCTTAATCTTTTGGCTCCTATTTTAAAAGCTTGCTACCTAGTTTTAAGCTTCCACTTTTGTCCGCGGCAGATGGGACATAATTGGGCTTTTTCTTGCGAGGTGGCAATTACATCGATAAATAAGAAGATCACAAGGCCAGAGAAAAATAAAGTTGCTGCAATTTCAAGATTAAAACCTGAGCTTAGAAAAAGTCTTGCTTTATACACCACATAACCTGCAAAGGCTAAGAACACGCCAAAAAACTTTAAGCCTAGGTGACTTTTGACTTTAACTTTAAAACCGCAACGCTGACACTGAAGAAAATACGCCATAAAGATCCTTAATAATTGTCTTTAGCCTAAGGCTTTAAGTTGGTGTTTGACCTTATTCTATAGCACTTTGCAGGTCTTGATTTAATCTTTAAAAGAGAATTTGGCGATCTTTAGCAATTTTTCTTTGATACTTTAAGCGCTTAAATTTCTAAAATAGAAAGCTGTGCAAAGTAAATGTTTTATTATTAACAAGAGTTTGGAACTTTAGATGATTAGTTTAGTCTTTAAGGTTAGAAAGGCCTTAAATGTAAACTTAAGATGAAGCAAAAATGGACGAGTTGTTAAACAAGATCATCTCAAGGTTGGAGTTGCTCTTACAAACTAAAAGTGTTATACACACGCCAATTGAGGGTTTAACTTTATATAAAAAGACCTGTACTGATAATCTTTTAATAGGCCCTGATGAGATTTTAATTTCTTTAATTTTCAGAGGTAAAAAGGCGTTTTATGTTGGAGATAAAAGATATGAATATGCAAAGGGGCAATGTCTTTTTTGTGGGCTTAATGCGCCAACTTTATTTCATAGTGTCGATGAAAGTGAAAGTGAAACACTTTTCATGGCAACTTTAAAATTAAATTAAGAAATTCTTGCCTCAACTATTTTAACTTTAGATCTAAAACCTACAAAAGAAAGCATTAATGCGCAAAATAAAGAAATTTTAGTCTTTAAGGCTCAAGAGAGTTTGGTGGAAAGTTTTTTTAGGCTTATTAATTTGTTAGATGATAAGTCGCAAATGACCTTAATTGCGCCTTTAGTGTTAGAGGAGATCCTTAATTCGCCTGTTATTTTCAGAATGTGGGGTGAATTTGTGTGCCAAAGTCAGGCAAGGCCGAGCACAAAGTGCGATTATGCTGGCTATTGCCTATATGCGCCAAAACTTCAAGCAAAATTTAAGTGTAAGTTTTTTAGCCTCTAAGGCGCATATGTCAGTCTCTTCCTTTCACCGCCGCTTTAAGGAAGTGACAGGCTTAAGCCCTTTGCAATTTCACAAACAAATACGCCTGCACCAAGCCAAACTAATGTTGACTATGCAAAAACACACCGTAGCCGAGATTGCCTACGAGATAGGCTATGAAAGTCAAAGCCAATTTATTCGCGATTATCGCCGCCATTTTGGTAAGACTCCAGGACAGGAGTTAAAAGAGCTACTTTTAAAAACTTAAAAATCTAAAAGGCCTTAGACTCTCCTAGACCTTAGGGTAAGGGAGGGCTTAGTTAATACTTCCTAAAGCCTAAGTTTAAAACGACTTAGGCTTTGTTGCTTTTAAAAGGCACCCGCGCGATCCTGTAAACTTTGTGCCCTCAAAGTCTTAAGACTCTACATAAAAGGGCTTTGAGTAAAGTCATTTCACTCCTTGCCATATTTTAGGGCGATGTATAAAGAAATAGAAAAATTAATTTTTAAAAAATCAAGTTATTAAACCTAAAATTTGCGCTTGCCTGCCTTTTTCTCTTAAGTTTTTGCCCATTACCTTTAAATTTGTTAAATTTGTCGCTAACTTTTTTAAAAAAGCTTTATACTAGGTTCAATTTAAAGCCTAAGAGAAATTGACTATTAAGTTTTAAAAAATCTTTTTAAAAACAAATGATTTTTAAAGTGCGTTAAAATTTAGCGCTAAAACTTAAGAGAATTGATATTGTTACAGTCAGTGCCGGGACCTATTACCCGGCATTTTTTTTGAAAAATTAAGCAACCTTTCCGTATTATGGAAAGCTTAAGCTCTATGATGCTTGCAAGCTATAAATTGCAAGTTAGGGGGGAGTGGCCCTCCCCTTATTTAAGCTTTAAAAATTTGTCAAAACTTTAAGTTTAGCGCATTTTACAATTGACACGAGAAGATCTCTTTTTAAACTTTAACTTAAAGTAGGTCTTTAAGGTTGGGCTATGGACTCTTTGATTGTAAACAGCAAACACGTTGCAAACATTATCAACAAAACAAACTTGCCGGTTGCAGATCTGGCGGCAAATCCATATTTAGGCTGCACTCATGCCTGTAAGTATTGTTATGCTTCCTTTATGAAGCGTTTTTCAAACCATCAAGAACCCTGGGGTGAATTTTTAGATGTGAAGTTTTGGAAAGAGACAGCGGATTTTAAAAAGTATGCAGGAAAAGAGCTTTTTCTAGGATCGGTTTGTGATCCTTATTTACCACAAGAAAAGGAGTTTGAGCGCACTAGGGCTTTGCTTTTACAATTACAAAATATTCCAATAAAACTTAGAATTGCTACGAAAAGCGATCTTATCTTGCGCGATTTGGAGCTTTTAAAGAAATTTTCAGATGTGCAAATTGCCTGGTCGATTAATACCTTAGATCTTGCCTTTCAAAGGTCTATGGATAGGGCGGTAAGTATTGAAAGGCGCTTTAAGGCCATGGAGATTTTCTTTAAAGAAGGTTTTGTAACCACCTGTTTTATTTCACCCATTTTCCCCAAAATTACTCAGGTGCAAGAGATTATTTTAAAGGCTCAAGATTTTTGTCATTTTGTCTATCTTGAGAATTTAAATTTACGCGGTGATTTTAAAAGGCGCATTTTAGATTTTATTGCGCACAATTACCCAAGTCTTATGCCTTTGTATGAGGCAATTTACATAAATGGCGATCTTAGCTTTTGGCAAGATTTGGATTTTAAGCTTCAAGAATTTGCCAAAAGTTTGGGGCTTACTTACGTTATAAATGAGAGAAAACCTCAAGTGACGCAAGGTAGAAGGCCGCTTCTTATTAACTATTTTTATCACGAAAAAATCAAGAAGAATGCTAAAATCTAAGCTTACTTAAATTTAAGTTGAGGTTTTTTGTGGATCTTGATTATTTTTACCTTTCGGCTTTAAAAGAGGAGCACGCGGCTTTTAAATTATTGCGCGCGGATAATGCAGCGCTTATTTTAGCTTTTGTCTATAAGGCTTTTACCGCCCGCTCAAAGACTGAAGAGTTTGAAAGTGAGCTTATAAAAATCTTAGATGATCTTATTTTTGAGATTAAAGAGTCTGTGCCTGAGGCTACTTTCCAAGATAAAGCGCTTTATTATTTAAACGATTGGACACAAAAAGGTTATTTGCATCGCTTCTATCCGCGCCTTGAAAAAGATGAGGCCTTGTATGATATTACGCCTGCCACACAAAAAGCTTTGTCTTTTGTGCAATCCTTGCACAATTATAATTTTGTGGCCACTGAATCAAGATTACTTTCTATCATACAGTTATTAGAAGATCTAAAGCGTGGCACGCGTGAGGATATTTCAGATTATATTGATGATCTCAAAGCGCAAAGACGCGTTTTAGATGAGAAAATCAAGCAAGCTTTAAAAGGGAAATATCAAAGACTTACTAAAACGCAAATTTTAGATAGATTTCAGCAATTTGAGATGATGGCTAGAAGCCTTACTGCTGATTTTCGGCAAGTTGAGTATAACTTTGCAGAGTTAAGCGTTGAGGTTAGAAAGAAAATTGCGCAATGGACGGAGAGTAAGGGTAAGCTTTTAGAAGAGTATCTTACAAGTTATGACATTATCGAAAATACCGATCAGGGCAGATCTGTATATGCTTTTTCCCGTCTTTTGCTTTCAAGTGAGGAAAGTGGCAAATTAATCTCACTTTTACATGATCTCTACAGTCTAAAAGATATTCAAGCCTTAGAGAGTAAAGATAAGCAAGTGCAAGCCTTATATGGCAATTTAATTAACTCTGAAAATCAAATAAGTCGGGCCTCAGGCCTTGCAAATAAGAGGATAAGACAGTTTGTTGAGCAAAAGGTCTATTTAGAAAATCGCGGCATGAATGCGCTTTTCAATGAGATCTTCACCTTAGCAAATGAGATTTCAAATCTTCCGCAAAACAAATTGCGGCAAGTCTTTGAATTAGATTTACCGCAAGTTGAGGTTAATTTACCGCTTGATAGAGAGCTTTATCGCAAAAAACAAATTGAGGCTTTTGATACGCAAGAGATTGAGGAGAGGGTAGAAAATCAAAATGAGCTTTTTGCCGCCACCTTAGTGGATGAGCAAAAGTTAATTGCCAATATTGACAGTCTTTTAACTCAAAAGTCAGAGGTCTCTTTACAAGAGGTTATTGATACTTATCCTTTAGAGTATGGCTTAACTGAGCTTACTTCTTATGTGAAGGTCGCGTATGAGTACTTTGTGGTACGTGATCTTGAAGATGAGGATGATCTCTTTTTCTGGCCATCTTTTGATGCTACACAAAATTTAGTCCTCAAAGAGGGTAAGGTTAACCGTTTAATGATAAGGCGCAGATAATACTATGAGTTTTGATGAAAAGGATTTAAACCTTGAGGGGCAGGAGGAGAGATCTTCCAAGGTCAACAGTAAAAATCGCATTCAAGAGGGGGTAATTTTAGCTAATTTGTTAAAAGGACCTTTGTATATTGAAGATGATAGGCTTCTTTTTAGAGCGCTTATAGAAAAGCAAATTGAGGTGGAATCCTTAGCGCAAAAATTGGGCCTTACCATTTTTATTGATGAAACCGAAGGCTATGCCTTTGTGCGCTCCATGAGTGAGTTTCCAGATGATTATGGGCAATTACCGCCAAGGCTTATTGCGCGCCGTCCACTTTCCTATCAGGTAACCTTACTTTTAGTGTTATTGCGCCAAAGACTTTTAGAATACGATGAGTCAGAGGAATCTTTAGGAAGATTAGTGTTAAGTTATGAAGAGCTTTTGGAAATGCTTAAGATTTATCTTCCAAAAACCACTAATGAGGCTACACAGCTTGCCAAAATTGAGGCTACGATTAAAAAGGTTGTGGAGATGGGCTTTTTGCGCGAGTTAGATTCAGATCCAAGTCTTAAGCGCTATGAGGTAAGGCGGATCATTAAAGCCTTAGTGCAATCTGACACCTTAACGCAAATTAAAGAGAAATTTAAAGAATTATTACAAGATAGGGCATAAGCAAGATGGCAGTAAATTTAGAGGCGCTCTCCATGGGTTTTTGCCTAAATTATGTGGAGCTTTACAATTGGGGACCTTTTCACAAGCGAGTAACCCACCTTGAAATAGACGGTGAGAATTCGCTGTTTTTAGGTTTAAATGGGGCTGGTAAATCTAGTGCCTGTGATGCGATTAATACTTTATTGTGCTCTTTAAACGATATTGTCTACAATCAGTCGGCTGAGGCTAAGAAAAATGAGCGCTCTTTAACTTCTTATGTAAGAGGTTATTGGCGCAATGCTGTTGATGAAAATGAAGGTAAAAAGCGCGTAGGTTTGCGCGGTGAAGGAGCGGTATTTACGGTAATTTTAGGCAATTTTATCTGTAAAAGCACCGAGGAGAGCATAACCTTAGTGCAGGTTATGGGCATGCAAAATGATGATCTTTATCCAAGTCGTGATTTTTATGTTTCAACAGAGCCTTTAAACATTCGTGATAATTTTTTACCGTATGCCAATGATAAAAGAGCCTTGCGCAAGCATTTAAAGACTTTGAGCACGGAAAGTTTTGACTCTTTTGATAAGTATAGCGCCTACTTTAAGCGCCTGTTTGGTATTCAAAGCAACAAAACACTAAAGCTTTTCTCCAAAACCATTGCTATGAAAACCGTGGAGAATATTACAAGCTTTGTCAAAGAATTTATGCTTGATAAAACAGAAGTTGAGTCTGAATTAAATGATTTAATTGATCATTTCGATGATTTAAATCGCACCTATCTTGCAATGTGCAAAGCACGTGATGAGCTTTTAATGCTAGAGCCAATTTCAAAACATGGCAAGGATTTTTCAGAACTTGAGCTTAAGATTGAATCTTTACTTAAGGCCTTAGAGTCTTTAGCGTATTTTATTGCTCAAAAGAAGCTTATAAAGCTTAAAGAGGAGCTTGAAGCTTTAGAGGAGCAACGCACGCTTAATGCCAAGAAAATCACGCAAGCTTTGCAGAAAATCCAAGATTTAGAAGATTTACTGCGTGAAATTGACTTAGATATTCAAAAAAATGGAGGGCAAAGGCTACAGGCGCTTGAAAAGGATTTGCGAAAAGCTTGGGACTTAAAGCGTAAAATTCAAACGAATATCGCACAATGTGCACTGCTTCTTAAAAATTTTGATAAAGAAGTGCCAGAGACTGAAGAGGCCTTTTCAAAGTTACTTGAGCTTATGGGGGAGCTTAAAGAGAACCTTCTTTTAAGTGAGCAAGATTTAGATGAGTCTTTAACCTCAAGTGAGCTTAACAAAAGGCAGTTTTTAACTGAACAAAAAGCAGTGAAACAAGAGCTTGAGGCTTTATTGAAACGCAAAAGTAATATTTCTTTAGCACAGCTTCGCATAAGACAAGAGCTTTGTGAGAACTTAGGGGTAAGTGAAGAGCAATTACCCTTTGCAGGTGAATTGTTAAAAGTCAAAGATGAGGCCAAAGATCTTTGGGAAGGGGCAATTGAGCAAGTTTTACACGGTTTTGCCTTATCTTTATTAGTCCCCCCTGAGCTTTACTCCAAAGTTACTGACTATGTTTGGCATCATGATTTAAAAAGCCGCTTAGTCTACTATAAAGTGCCTGAGAAAGTGCCTTTTGAGAAAGTAAGCTTAGATCCTCGATCATTAGTTAATAAAGTTGAGATTAAAGATCGCAGTAAGTTTTATGCCTTTTTAATGGATAAATTACAAAAGCGCTTTAGTTACACTTGTTGCGAATATGAAAATGACTTTGAGCGCGAGGTTAAAGCCTTAAGCCCCACCGGTTTAATTAAAGATCTCTCAGGTCGTCACGAAAAAGACGATCGCCATGATCTACACGATAGAAGCCGTTATGTCTTAGGTTGGACAAATGCAGATAAAATTGCGCTTTTACAGCAAAAAGCGCAAGTTTTAGCGCAAAACTTACAAGCTTTAGAGTTAACGCTACAAAACCAAAAACAATTGCGTCAAGCCTATCGCAATAAACTTACAGCCATTGCCCAAATTGAGATCTTATCTTTTGAAGATTTAGATTTACCTCAAGTTGAGGCGCAAATTGCAGATCTTGAGCTTGAAAAAGAGCAACTATCTAAGACTTCTGAGATCTTTGATACCCTCATGCAAAAAAGGCAAGAGACCGTAAGTAAGCTTAGTGTGGAGAAAAGGCAC
>CALXNU010000022.1 GCA_944389835.1 uncultured Succinivibrionaceae bacterium | reverse complement strand
GCTTTATTTTGAAGCCTTCGTGTCAGTCAGCGGATGTGCATTATAGACACTTTTTAAAATCCGTCAACAACTTTTTTCAAAAATTTAAAAAAAACTTTACGCAAAAGCGAAATCAACAGTCCCTAAACCTCTTATATATGCGCTTTTGAGCTCATAAATTAATTTTTAAGTTTAGATCTTGGGCTTTAACAATTTGCCTTTTACTTTGAGAAAAAACTAAAGCAACCTGCCATAAATTTTTTCCAATACTATCTACCGTTTTTCCGTAATCTCGATCAGCAATTTGTACCATAGCTTGATCTAAGAGTTTGTGTGCCTGTTTTTCATTATTTTCTTTAATAAATTTATTTTCCAAAATTAAAAGACAACTCTCTAAAGAAATACTAAGATCTGCTCGTCCTCCACTTTGATGAGCGTTTACTTTTACGTTTATGCCCATGCCATACATAAAGGAAGCAAGGATGGCTGTAAACATACTTTCTTCTTTAACGGGATAATGCTCATAGTCCACACTTTTTAACACATGATTAAAAAAGCTGACTAAAAGCTTTAAATCTTTTTTTTCTAGAATAGATTTAAATAGTGAAAATCTATCTTGAGTGAAACTAGAAAAAGCTTCGCTAGATTTAATAAAAATTGACTCAAAGAGTAAATTTTTAAAAGACCACTCCAACTCGCGATTTGGAAACTTCAAATACACTTTATCGCCATCTGTTTTATCGTTCTGCATCTCTATTCTAATAGGTGAAGCTAGTGTTAAATAACCTGTTTGATAGAGCAAAACCTTTCTATTCATATCAAATAGAGTTGTTGGATTTAAAAATTCACTTGTGCTAACACCAAGTTCACCATTTATCATTTGTGATAAAGTTTGGACCACATCCCCTTTAAAGAAACTATTGCGTAAAAGAGAAGGAAATCCTCCAGAACTATACCAATAATTTAAAAACGAAGCCTCTTCTTGTGAAAAAAAGCTTAAAACCGACCATGTAGAAAAAACTTTTGTTTTAGCGTTTCGATCAAAACAATAACCGTTATAAAACAAAGCCATTTCATCAAGTATTTGTTCTAAATCATCTGAGGTTACATCTTCCAAAGCAAGAGTTTTTCTATAAGCTACAGCATATCTTAAATAATCATTAAAATATTCTAAAATTTCAGATCTAGTATAGCCACAGCATTCACCAAAGGCACTTTGTAACGAAATATCCATAATCGTACCTCCTGCTGTAAAGATTGATGAATGTTTATAACGCGTAATTCCAGTAATAAAAACGCAACGAAACTTACCTTGTTTTAATTTTATAGTATTCGAGATACCCTGTAGAATCTGAATGATTCGATTATATTCTTCACCTTTACCTTCTGTCATAAATTTAGCTAAAGGTGCATCGTATTCATCTAAAAGAAAAACTAACGAGTTACGGGCACAAAGAGATACTAAACGCTCAAATTTTGAGCTTACAAACTCATTTTCCTTAGCTTCTAAATTTAAACCGTGCTCTTTAGCAAAACTATCTAAAGCTTGACTTAAAGAATACTCAAATTCAGCTACATTTTGACAAAAGTAAACCAAACTATAAAAATCGAGGTGTAAAACTTTGTACTGTCCTTCATCGTCCCATAGCTTTTCTATCTTAAGTCCCTTAAAAAACGAGTCATGACCATCATAGCCTTTAATTCCATGAGTAAACAGTTCCTCAAGAGTAGATACGATAGTACTTTTTCCAAAACGTCTTGGACGAGAAAGAAATTTAGGTATATTATCTTGTGCTAGATTAAAAATAAAATTTGTTTTATCAACATAGATTTTATCGGCAGCGCGCAAATCAGCAAAATTTTGCTCTCCCATTGGTAATTTTGCTCTAAGTTTCAAATATGTTGTCCAAAGATCTGTCATAAAACTATCCTACTATCAACATCTTTTTATTTATTTTTACACATCCTAAGTCTTAAAGATCACTATTAACAAAATTAAGCTTAAGTTTTGCTCAAAATTACCGTTTAATAATATAAAGCAAAAAGCTAATTTGGAGAGTAAAAAATGGCAAAATCAAAGCTTACCATTACCGACTTTACTAAGTTAGCAACTCGCGATTTGCTCACGATCTTAAAAATGCGCAATCATCCGTCAATTAGATGTTGGATGACAAATTCTAACGTCATTGAAGTTGAGGAGCATTTGGCTTTTTGCCAAAAATTACATTTAGATCCTTTCTCTAAGTACTTTTTTATCACCTGTGATGATAAGCCCTATGGCGTTGTCAGTGTCAAAGCCATTAATGACAATTGGCAAAATGCCCTCACCGGCTACTATAAGCTTACAGATAGCCCCTATCCACTGTGGAAAGTTAGGCGCATAATTTTGCACTTTATGCAAAAAAACTTTGGTCTTAAAAGAAGCTATTTGATTATCAACAGTCACAACGAGCGCTCTCTTAATCCTTTTTTAGACAAGAAAATTTTAGGAGTGCGCGTAATTAGACAAGATGACACCTATCATTATTTAGAGTGTACTCTACCTCAAGCAAGGATCTTTGCAGATGAAATTGCCAAATACCTACAAGAGGTAGAAGTAAACTTTATAGTACCAACTCTACTACCTTATACCTCAGCGCTTAGGCAAAAAGCGCTGTTCATCAAAGCGAGTATAAATATAGATAGCAATGACACCCAAGATCACCAAACTTGCACCAACAAGCGGGATCGCTCTTACGCCTAAACCTAGGGTAAGTGGAATTGCACCGATATAGGCACCAACCGCATTACCAAAATTAAAGGCCACTTGTCCTAAAGCCACACCTAAAAGCTCACCGCCTTTTGCGGTGCGTACAATAGAAACTTGCTGCGGGGTACCAACTCCAAAGAGCACTCCTGAGACAATGCACATGGCAACAACGCCTAAAGCTGGAATTACCGATCCTGCAAATGAAATAAAGATCATGCAAACCACACTTAGGCTTAAGAAACCAAGAGTAACCTTACCTGGACTTGATTTATCTGCTAATTTTCCTGAAAGAATATTAAAGACCATCATGGTAAAGCCAACGCCGATTAAAACTGCTGGCACCAAAGTTAAGGCAATACCAATTAAATCTGTTAATACCAAACTGATGTAAGTTTGTACGCAGAAAATACCACCATTGCCCACAAAAATACTTAAGAAAATTAAATGTGGAGCTCTAATTTTTAAGAATTTAAACTGATCTAAGAAAGAGCCAGGCTCTAGTTTTCCGGTATCTGGCAAGTAGATGATCATGGAAATTAAAACAAATACACCCCACGCTATCATTAAATAGAAGATAGCCTGCCAGGCAAAGCTATTAGCAAGTGCGGTACCTAAAGGCACACCAAAAACGTTAGAGACAGTTTGACCTGCCACCATAATGGCCATCGCACTATTACTTTTACCAACATCTGCAATACGCTGCGCAATGATAGCTCCCACACCAAAGAAGCAGCCATGAGGTAAACCTGAGATAAAGCGGCAATATAGTAAAAGCTCAAAACTTGGGGCAAAGGCAGTTAAAGTAATACCAATAAGATGCAAGGTAATGATCCCAAGCATCAAGTACTTTAAATTGAATTTGCGGCAAAAAACCATAAAAAAGGCTCCTGCCACCACACCTAATGCATACCAGGAGATCGTTTTACCCGCATCCGCAACTGAAACTTCAAAATCTTGCGCAAAATAAGGCAATAAACCCATTACCACAAATTCGGCAATGCCAAAAGATAGCGCACCAAAAGCTAGAGAAATTAAACCTTTGATCATCTTATTTAAAACCTTTCACAACAAATTTGCGGCGCAATTTTACGCAAATGCATAGGTTTAGGCGATCTCTTTTTCTCTAAAAAATTAAAACGCCCCTTTTTTGCGCAACTGCAACTTGCAATTTTTTAGCGCTATCTCCCCTTTACCTTTAAATAAAAGCTAAGATGACTTAGAACTACAAAGGAGTTTGCTATGAATACTTTTATCTGTCGCCTCAATTGCAAAAATGGCGTGGTGGGAACTGGAGTTAAGTTTCAAAGAATAAGAAGAGTTACCGGTTATTTAGTTGGTACCTTAGATAGATTTAATAATGCCAAACGTGCAGAAGAGAAAGATCGCGTAAAGCACCTACATGTCTAAAAATTTACCTGCTTAAAACTTGCGCTTTAACTTAACAAAGCGCAACTCATGCCTAAATATCTTGACCCTACAAAATTCACTCTAAGTTTTAATTTTTATTCTGCTATAATTTGGTGCATTGTTTTTTGGACAAGGATACGGTTAAACTTAACTTTTTTTCTCCTTGTAAATTCTTGAAATAAGAAGATCTTAAATGCAAAAACTTTCATTTCGCGATCTCATCTTACTTGGGATCACCAACTTTATGCTCTATGTTGGAGCTGGAAATATTATCTTTCCACCTTATTTAGGTTTACATACCGGAACTGAGGTTTCGCTTTCCGCTTTAGGTTTTATTATAACCGGTGTGGGACTTCCGGTAATTGCAGCCATTGCCATGGCGGCTAAAGCTGGTGTTTTAACCTTAATTACTCTGCCAATTGGCTTGCGAGCAGGTCTTATTGCCTCAGTTATTTGTTATCTTTGTATTGGCCCTTTAAATGCCATTCCAAGAACAACCACCGTATCTTTTGAAATGGGTGTCTTTCCCTTTATTGAAAGCATGGATTATCTACCCATTTACTCTATTATCTACTTTGCAATTGCAACCTTATTTGCACTTTATCCAAATAAGATCCTCGACACCTTAGGACGCTTCTTATCACCAGTCAAGCTTATAGCCTTACTTGCATTATGTGTGGCAGGTGTTATTTTCTCACCTTCACTTCCTATAAGCCCAGTTGAGCCTTTTAAATCTGAGGCTTTCTCTCTTGGTATTATCAATGGCTATTTAACTTTAGATACTCTAGCCTCTCTTGCCTTTGGAATTGTAATTGTTGATGCTATTCACTCCCGCGGGGTGACCGACAGAAAGCAAGTTACCAAATACGCAATTATCTCAGGCTCCATGGCAGGTATTGGCTTTATCACCATTTACGCTTGTTTATTTAAACTTGGCGTGACCGCCAACGACATTGCGCCAAATGCTGAAAATGGTGCTGTAATTTTAAGAGCCTTTGTAAACTATGCCTTTGGCTTTATGGGCAATATCTTCTTATGCTTACTGATTGTAATTGCCTGCCTAGTAACCGCAATTGGTCTTATTTGCGCATGTTCAAGCTACTTTAGCAAAATCACCCCGATTAAATATCGCACCTACGTCTTTATCATTGCTATTTTCTCTTGCTTAATTTCAAACTTAGGCTTAACTCAATTAATTAAAGTCTCAACCCCACTTTTAATGGCTGTCTACCCAATGTTCATTGTCTTAGTTTTTGCTTCCTTTGTATCAAGCAAATTCAAGCAAGTGCGTTTTGTAGTCTGCCCAGTTGCAGTTTTAAGTTTAATTTTTGGTATTAACGATGGTTTGAGGATCTCAGGAATTGAGCTTTTACCTGAGAGTTTAACCTCACTTATTCCTTTATATAAGGATAATTTAGGTTGGCTTATCCCTTGCTTTATCTTATTTGTAATTTTAGTCATTATAGATAGAGTAAAAAATCAACCAAGTAATTATCATGAGTTAAGTGAAGAGATTTTAAAGAAGGAAACTCAAAGCAAATAGTACATTGCAGGTGAGCCTTTGCGGCTCACCTTAAAAAACATTAATTCCAGCCTGTGGCCTCACGAAGGCCATCTGCAATATCCGCAGCCGTTGGTACCACAATAACACCAGCCTCTCTTAAAGCTTGTTGTTTGGCACGAGCTGTACCTTGACCGCCGGTAATAATGGCACCAGCATGTCCCATACGCTGACCTTCAGGAGCTGAAGCGCCCGCAATATAAGAGACAACTGGCTTTGACATATGCTCTTTAATCCAAGCTGCCGCCTCTTGCTCTGAGGTTCCGCCAATCTCACCTACTAATACCACAGCTTCAGTTTCATCATCTTCTTCAAAACGCTTTAGCATATCAACAAATGATGAACCTTGCACAGGATCGCCACCAATACCTACACAAGTGGATTGGCCAAATCCTGCATCGGTAGTTTGTTTTACTGCCTCATAAGTTAAAGTACCTGAGCGTGAAACAATACCCACCTTACCCTTTTCATGAATATAGCCTGGCATAATCCCAATCTTGCATTCACCTGGAGTGATAATACCAGGACAATTAGGTCCAATTAATACCGACTTTGATTGACTCAATTTTGCTTTAACTTTAAGCATATCCAAAACAGGAATGCCTTCAGTAATACAGACAATAAGCTCTAAACCTGCATCAATGGCCTCTAAAATAGAATCAGCGGCAAAGGGCGGCGGTACAAAAACCATGGTAGCTGTAGCATGAGTGACCTCTACGGCTTCTTTTACGGTATTAAAAACCGGAAGGCCCAAATGAGTGGCACCGCCACGACCTGGGGTGACACCACCTAATAAATGAGTGCCATATTCTAAGCATTGCTCTGAGTGAGCAGTACCTTGAGATCCTGTAAAACCCTGGCAAATAACACGGGTTTCATGATTTACTAAAATTCCCATCCTACACCTCAGAAGCCTTTAATACTGCCATTTGTGCAGCTTCGCGTAAATTATGTGCAGTAGTAATGTTAAGGCCGCTATTATTTAAAACCTCAGCACCAGCTTTTGCATGGTTACCTTCTAAGCGCACCACTACCGGAACATCGGTTCCCACTTCATTTACTGCACCTAAAATACCTTCGGCAATTAAGTCACAACGCACAATACCACCAAAGATATTTACCAAAATGCACTTTACATTTGGATCTTCTAAGATGATCTTAAAGGCTTCCATCACTCTTTCACGAGTGGCAGCACCGCCTACATCTAAGAAATTAGCAGGAGCTCCGCCTGAGTTTTTAATAATATCCATGGTACCCATCGCAAGACCTGCACCATTTACCAAACAGCCAATATTGCCATCTAGTGGTACATAAGAGAAGCCGGAGGCTACAGCTCTTGCAATTCTTGGATCTTCTTGTGAAGGATCATCTAATTCGACTAGATCTGGATGACGATACAAGGCATAGCTATCAAGATTGATCTTCGCATCAAGGCACAAAAGATTGCCCTCTGTGGTAACTGCTAAAGGATTGATCTCCACTAAAGAAAGATCTTTTTCAATGAACATCTTAGCAATGCCCACGAAAATCTTAGTAAATTCGCTTACTTGTTTGCCCTTAAGACCTAATTGATAGGCAAGTGCACGACCTTGATAAGGTTGAGGGCCTAATAACTCATCAATTGGTACCTTTAAAATACGCTCAGGATGAGTGGCGGCAATTTCCTCAACTGACATACCACCAGATTCTGAGGCCATAATCGTTAAATGAGCATTTGTTCTATCAATTGTGGCACCAATATAAAGCTCACGTACCGCTTCAGTTGCTTTTTCAATTAAAATTCTTGAAACTAACTTGCCATGTGGCCCACTTTGTTTGGTAACTAAGCGATTGCCTAACCACTTAGCAGCAAAGGCTTCAGCTTCTGCAGGGGTGTTTACAATTGCTACACCACCGGCTTTACCTCTTGCACCAGAGTGCACCTGACATTTACAAACAAAAGGACCTGGAGAAAGCTCATAAGCGGCTTTACCAATTCCAGTAGCTTTAGTACTTACCTTAAAATCACCTACTGGAAGTCCATAGGCGCGTAACATTTCCTTGGACTGATATTCGTGTAAATTCATTAAACAGCAAGCGCAATTCTTAAAAAAGAAAAAAGCGCCATCCTCCTTTAAGCAAATTTGTAATTTAAGTTTTGAGCTTTTTACGGCCACGTTTACATTTGATCTTAAAATTAAAGTTTAATTACCAAACTAAAAACGCACGCGGCAAATTATAACAAAAGTGCACTTAAAAGTGCCTATTCTAAAAATTAAGCACTAATTTTGTGCAATTATTTTAGTTTTTTAAAATTTATGCTTTATACATATAAAAACTAGAGGTTAAGTACCAACTTAACAATTTTAAAAAATTAATATAAATATCAATTAATTATTTTTAATGAGAGATAAAATCTGTTAAAATTCGATGCACTATTTTTGTGCTTTTATATTAGAAGGTTAGGATCTAAGGCGGAAGATATGCCGCATAGCTAAATACGGCATATCCTAAAATCTAGAATTATTCTTGAGATGAAGTTTGATTTACTAAATCAATAGCTTCTTGATTGTAGGTAATCTCGCTTAAAGTGCGAGCCTTACGATATAAAGCAAGACTTGCCTCTTCACGTCTGATATTAGCAAGCTGAGAGCTTACTAAAGTAGAGTATTGCTCTAAAGTAGCCTCAGGCAAAGTTTCTACTTGTTGTAAGATGGCTAAAGTGGCTTTATTTAAATTCTCGCCCACACAGAAAGCACCTTTCTCATTTGCGATAGCAAAAATTGCCATACCAAACTCAGGATCAAAAGAAGTTGCACCTCTTGCAACCTTTACTCCCTTAGTGGCACTTACGCCTTCAGGTAAAGCAGTATTTGGATCTTGTTGTAAAGCCTTGGCATAGGTTTCAAGAATTTGATCACCCTTGTCAACCGCCTTTTGCTCTAAAACAGTAGCCATTACATCATCTTTTACTTCAGAGAACTCACGTAAAGCTCTTTCGTGATAGTTATTAATATTCATAACTACCGCAACGCCCTCTGAAATAGTAACAACTGGTGTATTTACCCCTGAAGTTGTATTTTCTTCATTGAAGGCTGCATCTTGTAAAGCTTTAGTATTAAGTGGCCAAGAAGCACTAGTATCACCTTGATTTAAAAGCTTGCAATCTTTAATCTCAAGAGATAAAGCTTCAGCGGTTACATCTAAAGAATCTGGGTTTTCAAAGGAAAGATCAGATAAAGTTGTAACCTGCTCTTGGAACATCTCAGAGGCTTTAGTATCAATTACTACCTGACGTACCCGATCTTTAATCTCGGCAAGCTCTGGTACATATGAGTCCTTGATAGCATCTAACTTTAAGAAGTGCACACCATAGTTATCAGAAATAGGAGCACTTACCTCTCCAATATTCTTAAGCGCAAACAAAGCCTCTTCAAGGTTAGCTGCAATCTCACCGCGACCTACTAAACCAAGCTTACCACCTGCCTCTTTTGATGAAGTATCATCTGAGTATTCACGAGCTAAAGTTGCAAAATCCTCACCTTTTGCCAAACCATCGGTTATAGCTTGAACTTTGCTTTGAGCATCAGCACCTGCTCTAATTAAAATATGAGAGACCTCACGTCTTTCACCTACTCTAAAGTCCTCAGAATTTAAAGAGTAATAATCTTCGATATCCTGATCGGTAATTTTAACCTTAGACTTAAGATCATTAGTATCTAATAAGAGATAGGTAAAAGAGACATTAGCAGGAGCCATATAAGCTTGTTGATGATTATCATAGTAGCTTTGGGCTTCAGCGTCGGTAACTTCAAGATCTGCTTTTAAAATATTTGGATCTAAAGTGTAAAGATCAACTACTCTCTCTTGTAATAAGACATCACCTAAGATCTTTACTTCATATGGCATCACACGAGTTGAAAGATTTGCTAAAGGCTCAGAGATGGCAGCAGAAGTAATTGATAAGCGCATTTGTTCACCAAAATACTCAGGATCCATGCCCATATTACGCACAGAAGCTAAATACAAATCATTATCAAACTTACCATCTTTTTGGAAGGCTGGTGTTTTTCTAATAATATCTCTTACCTGTTCATCGCCAATGCGAACATCAGTTTCAAATACTGCACTATTGAAGGCAACATTATCAATTAAATTTTCTAAAACCTGATTGCGCAAAGTATTTACATACTCAGGATCTTCAAGCAAGGTTGAAAATTGAGAACCATACATGCGCTGCATTTGTTGGGTTTGACGATTGTATTGATTGGTCCACTCTTGTGAGGTAATAGGATAGTCACCAACGGTCACAGGATCTGTATTTAAACGTGGAATTAAATATCCACCAACACCTGTAAAAATAAAGGATAAAATAATAATCCAGAACAAAATCTTAAAGATCCTGCCCTGCGCTCCTTCCCGCAGCTTGTCAGATAGCATGGGAAATCTCCTAAGGCTTAAATTAATTTATTTAAAATATTATTGTTCAAAAATAATTTTGCGTCTTAACGCAATTTTGTGATTATAACCGCAAAGAGCTTTAATCTAAAGAGTAGAAAGCTTTTAAGACAAAAAAATACCGCACTTAAGCGGTACTTGAGGTATTTCCTCAACAACCTCTTTTAAAAAATTATAAAAGAGGTCTAAATTTTCTAATAGTGAACACCATGCATTACTTATTCACTGCTTCTTTTAATGGCTTGCCTGCTTTAAATGCTGGAACCTTTACAGCAGGGATCACCACTTCTTCCTTAGTACGAGGATTACGTCCAGTACGCTCGGCACGATCACGAACTAAGAAAGTACCAAAACCTACTAAAGAGATACTATCACCCTTAGCTAAAGTCTCTTTTACTGACTCAATAAAAGCATTTAAAGCTGCAGTTGAATCCTTAACTGAAAGATTTGACTTCTTAGCAATGCTCTCGACTAATTGTCCCTTGTTCACAATAAACTCCTACTGAAAGTTTGATAATGCGCCAAACTTGCCCTAAAAGCCTTATTACAACAAGCTGTAAGAAGAATTTTTAAGCCATGCAAGTTCTCATCCCTTACGATTATGCATATCTTTTCTAAAAATCATTCAACAGGATTTAAAAAATAAGATCCAGCCCGCAAAATTTCGGTTAATTTCTACCATTTAGCCACAATTAAGGTTGTTAAAAGCTTAAATTTATAACAGTGGGACAAGTAAAAAGCAGCATAATAAATTACCTATAAGTGCGCACCTACCTAATACAAAAGCTAAAATGCACACTATTTTTTACAACAATCAAAACTTGATTGGATCAAGTTTATTGTAGATTTTGATCTTCTATAATTTGAGAAGGTTGAAGATCATTTTGATGACGCTTTTTAAGCTCTTCGATATAAGGTAAGACCTCTTTTAAATTCTCTTCAAGAGCATCTACTAAATTTTTAAGCTCAAGGCTTTGAGGATCTTCGTGATAGTCAAGAGTATCAATTAAATCTCTCAGATTTGGCAAAGAATTTTCTATGCTCACTAACATAGGCACTGTGACTTTCAAAAAAAGCTTAGGATTGTCAGGCACGCTTCCTTTTTTAGCCATTAAAGCTAAAGAGTAAAGTTTACCATTTAGATCATCGATATTCTTAACTATTTCTTTAGTATCCATATAAATTTTAAGCTGTCCACATATATAAAACTTTCAAAAAATTAACTACAACCATATTATTAGTTATTATTTACAATTGCTCATATGGTATTACCTTCTTAAAATTATCAGCAATATTTTCACAAAATCTACATGAAGAAATATACTTCATATTTAGAATATTCTTTAGCTTTTCTCTTAAGACAGAAGTTTCTTCTTCTAAATTTAAACATTCAGACTCATCTACTTTTAATTTGTTTAGATAGTCATTTATAGCCGCAAAACAACAATAATATATTTTATTATTAAATAACTCAAAACAAGCATAATCGCAACGCTTGAATCCTTTCTCTAACTGCTCCTCACTAAAGTTTCTATTCGATAAATCTGAAAAATCTCTCCATTCTCTATCATTATATACCACATATGCAACGTCATTTTTATTACATAATTCTTTGATTTCATTTAATTTAGATCTATGATGATTCTCTCCTGAAATCTGTAAGTAACATCTTTTAGCACCTCTCATTTGTTTTAAGATATCTTCATTTGGAATGATCGTTCCATTTGAAACTATACTAATATTTCTTATTTTTGGCTGTTTTAGTAAAAACTCTATCATTTTTGCTAACTCCTTATGCAATAATACTTCTCCACCACATAAGCCAAAAATCTGAACTTGATCAACTATAGTTAAAGCTTTATTTGTCATTTCAACAAATTGATCATAAGTATGATAAATTTCATTCTTTAAATATGGTGAGTAAAAAGCACAATTTTTGCATTTTAAATTACATTTACTTATTAATTGAAAACTTAATACAGGCAATACAATTGCATCGTCTGGATCTTCTTTTGCTAACTCCTTCGCGACTAATTTATATAACATATCGATTTCTCGATTATCATTTAGAGATCTATTATTATAGATATATATAGCATTTTCTCTTTTTGCTTTGTGATAATAATATGATACTAATCTATCATAAGTTACTAAATTACTTTTCATTTTACTTACTCCTTAAATATATTAAATAAAATTAAAATTCATTATAATAGCACAAAACAACTAGTTAATTTGCTCATAGGCTTGTGCGCCTTTAAAATCAACTCTAATATTTTCACAAAATCTACAAGCCTTAACATATTTCATTGATAAAATTTGTTTCAGTTTATTTCTTAAAACTTGCTTATCCAAACTTAAATCTAAAATTTCATCATCAAAATATTCAATATTGTTCAAATAGGTATTTATACCAGCAAAACAACAAAAATAAATTTTATTTTCAAAAAGTACAAAACATTTGTTATATTCACAATGTTCAAAACCATATATTAATTCATCTTCAGTAAAATGTTTATCGTTAGTATCAGAAAAATCTCTCCACTCACGATCTCTATATATTTGGTAATGAACATCATTTATGTTACAAAGTTCAATTAACTCATCAACACGACTTCTAACATGATTTTCTCCTGAAACATGAAAAAAGCATCTTTCAGAACCTTTCATCACATCTAATAAATTTTGTTTAGGAAGGATAGTTCCATTAGTAACAATACAAATACTTCTTATTTTAGGTTGTTTCAATAAATAACTAATAACTTTATCTAAATCTTTATATAATAGAGATTCTCCACCGGAAATTGCAAAAAGTTGAATTTGATCTACAAAATCCAAAGTTTTATTTGTCATTTCAACAAATTGATTATAATCATGTTGAATTCTATCTTTTATCTCTGGTGAATGAAAAGCACAACCTTTACATTTTAAATTACACGCACTAAGTAATTGAAAACTTAATACAGGCAAAACTACAGCATCATCAGGATCTTCTTTTGCTAACTCCCTAGCAACTAATTTATATAGAACATCTACTTCCCTATTTTCATTATCTCCGACTACTAAAGAAAGTGCTTTTTCTCTCTTTGCTTTATGATAATAATAAGAGACTAATGAATCATATGAAATAATTACACTTTTCATTTTATCACCTACAAAACGCTACTATTTATTAATTTAATAAATTAGATAAAAATCTAGAATTGTAGAATCATTTCTTGATTTTTATCAAAAATATTCTCTATTTTATTAAATACTCTTTTAAAATCTCCTGTATCAGTTTCTATTCTCAATGAGAGAAGAAGCGGTTTTAATTCTAATTTAGAATTAATAAAATATACATGCAATTTTTTAAAAAACTCAGCTTGAAGACTTTTTTGTAAATTTATATTATCAGCATTAGATCCATTAAAGCTATATCTTAAAGTTATAAAAATTTTAGTAGGCAAATAATACTGAACTTGTCTTTCTAATCCAATTCCCTCAGGAGTCTTTCTTACACAAAGAGCTGGCGTAATATCAATTCTAAAATATTTAGGAATATTTTTTGCCCATAAAATAATACGATCATTAGATAGCGTTTGCTCTATAGTAAAATACTTACTAGAACTTAATGACTCTATTAATGAAGGCACAATTTCTTGATACAGATAAAGCAATCCGATTTGTTTAAATTTATTAAAAACGCTTGTAGAATTATAAATATGTATAATATTGTCACAGGTTTTTATTAAATTATTTACTATTGAAAAATCTGTAAAATCTAAATTGGATACTTTATTTTTAATTATATTAACAAAATCTAAATATTGAGGGAAACAGTCTAACAATAAATAGTCATTCCAAAACTTCTTAGGACCAGGAGTATGAACACTATAGACTTTTTGATATGGAGAAACAAATCTACTTGCATATGGCATAAAATCTTCAATACACGCATGAAGATTAGATGGTAAATTTGCATAAGTTAACTTTAACTTAAATTGTAAATATAAATATACGAACTCATCAAAATTAAAAATTTTAGATGTAATACTATTTACATCTTTTTCATAAATTTTATCAAATAAATTACAAATTAAACTAGAGACTTCAGACAAAGAAACTTTGTTGCCAAAAGAATTTGAAAGAACCCCTATTCCTGCCATAGGATATGGTAATTTTTGCAATTCATTAATTTCTTCGTCTAAAAAATTTCCTGAACTTTCTGCAAATCCTACCACCTGTCTAATCCAAGTATTATCTGCTTTATCAGGATAAAGCAACATAGCAGAAAAATCTGCTTTTTCTAAAATAGTCTTAAGATTTTCAAAAAAATCCTCAAGAAAAATCACATCTGTATCTGTGAATACTGTAATTTTATAAAATTTAGATAAATAAATTGGCAAAAATTTAGCTAAAATACATTCACCATAAACCACATTTTTAAATTTATTTGAAATCTTATCTAAAAATTTGATTTTTTCTAAATAAATCTGTTTGACTTGAGGAAATAGTTTTTCTAGAAGATGTATATGTTCTAAAGTAATATTTTTACCATGAACTATATACACATCTATAACTTTTGAATTAAAAGTGTTAAAAAAATTCTCTAGTTGAATTAATTGATAATTAAAATATCTAGCATCTGCTGATAAAACAAGCGCATATGGTTTTAAATTTTCATTTACTATTTCATCTTCATTATCAAAATAAGATTTTATCATAATAAATTCCTCTTAAAATAAATCTTAGTTAGTAATAAAAAACATGTTACACTTCAGTAGTATTATCCACTAATAACACCTCAATTACTATATTTGAAATGTTATACTCTTTTAAGCTTATTTCAAAAACCTTTTTAGCTTTAAGATTAAAAGGCTCTCTCAACAAATCCAAGCATCTTCCATCACCTGGGACTGCTATATCATAGTTATTCTTTGCTGGATCTGTATTTTTACTATTTGCTATCAAACAATATTTAAATTTTTTTAAATTGCTAATAAAACGATAAATATAACTATTTGGCAAATGTTGTAGCACATCCTTACATATTAATAAATCAGCAGCGGGTAATTCATCAAAGTTTCCTTTATATAATACAAATTTAATATTTTCATTTTCATATTTTTGTTTATTAGATTCTATAACTTGACTAACTACATCATAGCCAATATACTTAATGCCAGATAAATCTAGCATTTTAGAAAATTGCCAATCTCCGCAACCAACATCAACTATAGACTTTATTTTATAATTCTTAAAAAATTCCTGTAAGAATACTCTATAACCTGATGTTAAATCTGCCCTTGAACCTGATCCACTTCCTGATCCCCATCCATCATTCCAACATTTTAACTCATAAACATCATTAAATTGTAAAGATAAATCGTTTCCTTCTTTTTCACGTAAAAAGTTATTAATAGACCTTAATTGAAAAGCTTCTTGTCTATACTTTAGCTCCATATAAAATCTTTCAGAGATACTGCTAAAAATCTCTTCTATAGTTTTAACTGTATTTACAATAAAATGAGAGACTTTTTCTATTGAATCCTCTATAGGCTCAAAAGCATGTTGAACCTTAACTTCGAACTTATTTTCATCGTAGCTTATAACAGGATCAAGTAAATTATTAAAATAACCTTTATATTCAATTAATAGTCTAACTGTAAAATCATAATTTGTAATATAATTAAATGTAACAAAACCATCTTCAACATTACATAAAAATTGTCCTTTACTACTTAAATAATACCTTGTACATATTGGTTTGAATGTAAAACTTGTTTCTTCTCTATTTATATAATAATATTTTGGAAGATAATCAATTATTTTATTCAAAACCTTATTTTTAACAAAAACAACACAAGACTCGGAAAACTTATTATCCATTTTATCTATCTCCTTTTAAGTTTTTTACTTAGCAAACAATACTGTTTCATTATCTCTTGCGTATCTTCTAAGATAAAATTTGTATTGAGAATTATAAGAATGTATTTGCGTAATAAGCTTATACGAATCATTTGGAAAATGATATGCACTAATAGCCAGGGTTGGCTTGTTCAAACTAATAATCTTTTTTGCTCCTTCAATTGCTAATAATTCAGCTCCCTCAATATCCATTTTTATAAAACTTACTTTAATATTATTTTTTAAACAAAAGTCATCAATTGACACACTGTTAATTTTTACAAGTTTATCTGTTCCATATTTTTGAGTATATTTTTCAAAGTTCAAAATAATATCGTCACAAGAATTAATATTAGATGAATTATCTATTTTTATATAACTGTATCCAGTATTATTTGATAATGCTTTCTCTACAATAACTATTTTTTCTGCTATATGTTGTTCTAAATTACCAATATTCTTTTGGAACTCAATCAAATTATTTTGTGAAAATTCAAAAGAGTATACTTTTTGAACGTTGCATACTTTAGCCATCCAAATTGCTGTATCACCTATATATCCGCCTGCATCTATACATATATCATTACTATCAGGCCTAATTAAGATATCTTTTGTTTTATAACAATACTGTTCCTTTACAAAAACATCAGCTATAGATTTTAATAAATCTTGCTTACTTATGATTTGCTCATTTTTTGAACAATTAAAAAGATCAAAAAAACAACTCTCTTTGGCCTCGTCTTGGACTTGAAGCTCAGAAATTTTTGTTCTATGTGATGTAATTTCGTGTGCTAAATCTCGATTGCCAAGATCCATTATTACGTAATACATCAATTCACTTAAAAAGCATGACCTAGAATCATCATCGGACAATAAATTATAAGCTTGTTCAATTTTTTCTAAATTGTTTACATAATCTAAAGCTACATTACTTTCATTAGAAAATTTAAAAAAAATTTTTTTTAATAACTTAAACTTTTCTTTTTCATTATTTTTTAAAAAATAAGACATAGGATCTCCTAATATGAAAGCATTATAAATATATAAACTAAAATTAATAAATTATTTAATAATTTAAAAAATTAAAATCTTATTATTTAACTATTGTAATATAATAAAGAAGATTTTACACTTACTTATATTGTTTATTTTTTCTTAGAAATCTTAGCTTCTCTAAGCTAGCTTAGGGGTTCTTAAAGTGTTAATTCTTAACCAGCAAAACTTACAACAGATTGCCAAAAGCATCAGACTAAATATCATAAAAAGTGGTTTTAATTGCAAAGCTCCAACCCACTATGCATCTTCTCTATCTTGCGTAGAAATTTTAACTTACCTCTACTCTTATTTAATAAAGCCCAATAATACCTCTACTGCAAATAAATTTATTTTAAGCAAAGGTCATGCTGCTCTTGATCTTTACTCTTGCCTAAAAGAATTTAACTACATATCTCAAGATGAACTTATGACCTATAACTTAAATGGCTCTCATATCTCTTGCCAAGGCACCTATAATCCTAAAATTGGAATTGAAATGTCCTCTGGTTCTCTTGGTATGGGCCTTTCCTTTGCTATTGGTAAAGCTCTTGCCTTTATAAAACAACATCAAGAAGACCGTAAAATTTATGTTTTACTGGGCAACGGTGAATGTAATGAAGGCATGACCCTTGAAGCTTTAATGTTTATAGGAGCACATAAACTCAAGCAAATTTGCATCATCGTTGATCAAAATGCTATGCAACTTGATGGTAAATCCTCAACCGTTCTTGAAATTAAATCTTGGCAAAATCTTTTTTCAGGTTTTGGAATTAAAGCTTTTGAATGCGAAGGTCATGACTTTAACTCTTTAAATGATGCTTTTACTAAAGCTCAAAACACAGACAGCCCGTGTGCAATTATTGCAAATACGACAAAGGGTAAAGGTGTAAGTTTTATGGAAAATAATAATGATTGGCATCATAAACTACTTACCCAAGATCAATATGAAGAGGCTATAACTCAATTGGAGGCTCAATCTTATGAACTTTAATCATCAAGAATTAATCGAACTTACAAGACTTGGACCTCATGCTGTAGTTGGTAAAGCCTTAACTGAGTTTACTAAACCTTTTGATAATACAATGGTAGTCTGTGCTGACTCTATCAAACTTACTAATCTTTACGACTTTCAAGAACAATTTCCAGACAAAATTGTAAACGTTGGAATTGCAGAACAAAACATGCTTGGTATTGCAGCAGGACTTGCCTCAGAAGGTTTTAATGTTTTTGCTCCAGGTTATGCAAGCTTTTTAAGCGCTCGCTCTTTTGAAATGCTAAAAAGCTCTATTTCTTATATGAATTTAAATGTAAAAGTTTTAGGTCTTTTAAGCGGATTTGCTAATAACACGATGGGTAATACCCATTATTGTAATGATGATCTTGCAATTACTAGAACTATTCCAAATTTAACTGTAATCTCTCCCGCAGATGGAGTTGCTTTATATACCTTAATTGAACAACTTAAAGAGTTTAATGGACCGTGCTATATAAGAGTAACTGGCGGTATTGGAAGTCAACTTGTCTATAAAGATGATCCTAAACTTGAAATTGGCAAAGGAAAAATCCTACAAGAAGGAGATAAAATTGCCATTATCGCCTGTGGTTCAATGGTTTATGAAGCCTCACGATTATGTCGTGGACTTAAAAAATATAATTTATCTCCAACTTTAATCGATCTTCATACCATAAAGCCTTTAGATGAAGAGTTACTACATAATATTTGCCAAAACCACAGACTCATCGTCACCATTGAAGAGCATTATGTGCAAGGAGGCCTTGGAAGTGCTATTGCTGAGTTTAGAGCTAAATTAAAAAATGCCCCTCATCAATTAATGTTAGGCGCTAAAAATACCTATTATCCAGGAGGCACTTACCCATATATGCTAAAAGTGCATGAGCTTACTTCTCAAAACTTTTTAGAAAAAATTTTACAAACCATTCAAGAGCTTGAGCTCTAAGGCTCAAGATCTGACTCTTGTAATAAGCGTCCAGCCTCTAGGTCATGTTTTAAAACTCGGCCTATATAATTAGCTTTTTGATCGATACTAATTCCATTACCTGGGCGCAAACCATCAAGATCACTTTCTTGAAGAACTGAACCTTGACTTAAATTTCGGGTTAATACTAATGAGCGGCGCATCTTTAAGCGTTGCTCCTTTTCATCTTCACTTACAACTCTTTGCAAAGATCCTAGAGATCCAAAAACCTCATGACAGTTTTTTACCAACTCACTCATTTGCACAGGTTCAATAGCCATATTATTATCCATACCCATTTTACTTTTATCTAAAGTAAAATGCTTTTCAATAACTCTAGCCCCTAAAGCTACAGCAGCACTTGAAAGAACCGTGCTTAAAGAATGATCAGAAAAACCTACCACACAGTTTGGAAAATTTTCTTGTAATAACTTAAGGTTATTTAAGTTAATTAAATCATTTTTAACTGGATATAAAGATATGCAATGCAATAACACTAGATTTGGATTAATCGGTAAAATGAGCTCTACTGCCTTTTTGATCTCCTCAAAATCAGCCATACCGGTTGATAGGATCAGAGGTACTTGAGTATTTGCACAATACTTTAGAAAATCATAATTGTTAATTTCCATAGAGGAAATTTTAAGAAAAGGAGCTTCACATTTTTCAACTAGTACATCTACTTCTTGCTTACTATAAGCAGTAGAGGCAAAAGCAATCTTTAACTCTTTGGCAAATAAGCTTAGTGAAATTAATTCATCTTCACTTAACGAAAACTTTTTAACCACCCGCGCCATAATTGGATTTTGCGCATAATAGTCTTTACTATAAAGAGTATCACTAGTCCAAGATTGAAACTTTACACAATTACAGCCACACTCTTTAGCTTTAAGCATGAGTTCTTTTGCCACTTCAAGTTTACCAAAGTGACTTGAATTTAATTCCGCGATTACATATGGAGCATAATTATCTCCAAGTTTAGTCCCATCTCTTAAAATTATCTCTGCCATATCTTTACCTATCTATTACTGGAATTAACATATGATCTCGTAAAATCTGCTCTTCAAGAAAAGGCGACTGATCTTCAAGCGATCTTCTAACAAAACGCCCTTTACTATCTCTAGTATAAGAGTTATGTAAGAAAGCTTGCTTTGAGGTGCAACAAACCTCACATAAAACAGCTTCGTCTTGAGACATAACCTCTTTGATTTGTTGAGATAAATTTTGCTTTTCTTCAATCTTACAGTAAGCAAGACCAAAAGTTTGTGCTACTTGTTGCCAGTTAGGTAACGATAAACCATCACTTGGATCATTACCTATAGTTCTTGTTCTAAAAAGATCTGTTTGTCTTTTCTTAATAATGGCATAACCATTATTGTTCATAACAAAAAGCTTGAGCTTAAGTCCTAAGTACGAGATAGTTTGAAGTTCTTGGAGATTAAACATCATCGAGCCATCTCCAACTACGGCACAAACTCTTTTAGCACCAGCTTTAAACGCTCCAATTACTGCAGGTAAAGCAAAGCCCATGCAACCTTGAGAAAAAGCCTGCAAACAACGCACCCCTTGTCCAAACTCAATCGTTGCCGGCATAATCAATTCCTCAAGTCCAGCATCAGTTATAAAACAATCCCCCGCATGGTTAAGATTTGGACTTAAAGCAGCCGCAAAAGCATATAAATCTATCTTATGGTCTTCCATACAATAAGGATCGGCTAGAGGAAAATCTGCTTTTAACTTTTGGCAAAAATCAAGATATGAAGTGTTAAGAGGCTTTTTTATAAAAGGTAAAAGCTTTTGTACAAACTCACAAACTTCACCTTCAATAGCCAGGGTAACTTTAATATTCCCCTTTTCAAATTCATGAAGATTTGAGGTTAAAGCAATTATTTTTGCCTCACGCGCAAATTTCTGTCCCTCATCTCCTGTGAGTTGTGAATTTAACTTAGAACCTAAACTTAAGATAAAATCACTATTTTGTAAGGCTATGTTTCCTGCACGACTGCAACCTAAAGATCCTACCGCACCAATTGCTAAATCATGTGTACGTCCATAGACATCACAAGAGCCATTTTCAAAAACTACCGGAATTTGCAAAGCCTCAATAAGATTTACTATTGCGCTTTGGGCTTGTGGAGAATAAATCTCAGTACCGACAAGTAAAATTGGACGCTTTGCTTTATACAACTCATCAAGCAAATCTTGAGCTTGATCTAAAGAGAATTTAAGCTTTAACTCCTTTGTTAAAACTTGATGGTTTTCAAAATTTTGTTCATTGACACGCATATTTTGCACATCAAGTGGAATATCAAGCCACACAGGACCTGGGACTCCGTCTTGTGCTAAAAACAAAGCCTTTTCAATGATCTCCCCGGCCTTTTTGGGATCATTTATTTGCGCAAAATATTTACACCAAGGAGAGACTACTTTTTCTAAATCAGTCTCTTGTTGACCAAAGGTTCTGATCTCAAGCTTGCGATAAGTATTACTTTCTTTTAAGGAGTGTTGACCTGAAATAAAAATAACTGGTACTTCATCTTGCCAAGCACAAAGTAATGGAGTTAAAGCATTTGCGGCAGCACATCCTGTAGAAACCATACAAAGACCTAAAGATCTTCTGTATTTTGCATAAGCTAAAGCTGCAAAACCAGCCGCTTGCTCATGATGGCAACTTATCGCTTTTAAAGAAGACTTAGCAAGAGCATCAGTTAAATGCAAAACGCCTCGACCATTTACTAAAAAGCAACTATCAAGATCGGTTCTAGCTAATCTTTCTATTAAATAATCCACAAGGCGTTGCATCTTAAATCTCTCTTTTTCTAAATAGTTACATCGTATTTAGCTAAAATTTCTTTACCCTTTTGATAAGAGCTAAAATCCAAAATATCATCTGGATCAAACATAATATCAAAAGCATCCTCTAAAGCTGCAATGAGGCCCATGTGACCTACAGAATCCCAAGCCTCAATGCTTAAATATTCAAGATTAGGCAAAGCATCAGCATCTACCTCAAAAGTTGAAATAAAAGCCTCATTGTATTTTTCTAAATTACTCATAAAAACTCCAGAGCTAAAACTATTGCTCAATAAATTTAGTCCAATATTCAATTTGTTCTGACCTAGTTGGACCATTAAAATCTCTTGGCATTTGTGCAATAGGATAAAGAGAACATTGAGATAAATCAAGCAAACAGCTTGCAACTGACAAACCTACCCCAAAAGTTACCGCGCCAACATAGTGATTTTTTGTATTAGCTCTTACATCGCAAAGATTTAAAAGTACCGAAGTGCCACTACAATTTGCATATTTAGAAAATGTAGCTGCACTGCCTTTTTCTTTGGGGATACCTGCACGACTTAAAACCACCCGCACAATTTGTGCATTTGCCTGATGTAAAGCAAAAAAATCAACCTCATCAAAAGAAAGACCAGAAAATTCCATTAGTTTTTGAACAGTTGCTGGTCCTTCATCCATCGCAAACTCAAAAACATTACCACCTTTTAAGATGTTTTCATATAAATAAGTAGGATTTCCCATCTTATCTTTAACTAAATGATCTTTAAGATCTTCATCAAGAGGTAATCTCATGCCTCCTGCTGGTATGACTATATTTTTCCACCCCCTACCCAAAGATCTTAAATGAAAGAAAGCATCATCAATACTTTCATCTCTTTCAAGTAAGACAGCTGCAGCTCCATCTCCAAATAAAATTTTGGTATTATAATTCTTTGGGTGGCAAAACTTTGAGCTTGCAGATGATTCTAAGACTATACAACGTTTAGAAGCTCCACTTGCAATTAAGCTATGTGCAAGCCAAATAGCATAAATTGCATCGGTACAACCTAAACCTGTGGTATCAAAACAAGCCGTATCTTCCAAAAAGCCAAACTCATCTTGCAAAATACAAGCATCAGGCGTTCCAATGTAGTCATGTGTTGAGGTTGTATCAATTAGCGTATCAACACTTTTTGGATCTAAATTTTCATTTTTTATAAGTAAACGCAAGGCTTCTTTAGCCAAATCTCCATTGGTCTCATTTTCACCTAAAACATATCTAGTACCAAGACCTAGGATCTTTTTATAGCGAGCAAGCTTTCTTTTATCACCTTGATAAAATTCCATTTCACTTGCAATATCTACACAATGAGAAGGTACCACGCATTGTATGGCTTTAACTTTAACCTGTTTAAATCTATTTAATGCCATTTTTCTTTCACATTTAAAAGCTAATACTTAAAACTTAGGCATCCGTTCTAATAACTTGCCCATTGATTTGCATGGATTTATCAGAGAGCAAAAAAGCTATAATTTCTGCAACACTTTGTGGCTTTGCCACCTTCTTTGAAATACTTCGCATTAAACTCTCCTCCTTAAAATTCTCTGGCATCTTACTTATCATTTTGCTTTCAGTGATCCCAGGTGCAACAGCATTAACCCGGATCTTAAAAGGTGCAAGCTCACGAGAGAGCTTATAGGTCATGCCAATTAAAGCAGCCTTACTTGCACAATATTCCATCATCCCAGGATCTCCATCTAAAGCTGCAATGCTTGAAATATTAACAATTGAAGATCCTTTTTTATGGCGCATCATATTTCTTGCAATAAGTTGCGTAATTTTAACTTGGGCAAAAAAGTTTAATTCAAAAACCTCACGAATAGCCTGCATAGAGTTCATAACAAACATGCAGTTTTCACTTAAGCGCGCACTGTTATTTACTAAACCATCAACCTCTTTAGTTTTTGAGAAGATTTGCTTGACAACCTCTTTCATCCTCTCAAAGTCTGTCATATCAAAATAAAAGGTATCAAGTTTTGATGGATACTCTGTTTGCAAGCTTCCTAATAGATCATGATCTTTGATTTGATGTGCTAAAGCAAAAACAAAAGCCCCTTGCTCTAAGCATAGTTTAACAGTATTAAAGCCTATAGCACCTGAGGCTCCGGTTACTATAATATTTTTACCCTCTAACATATTTCACCTACCACGCATCCACAACTCTTGATAACTCAAAAATTAAATCATAGCCATCCCAATTTAGTGAAAAATCAAGACTATGTCCAAGAGGTACAATACGATCAACGCCCCTTACACCATTTTGCAAAATCAAATTTACTAAATCTTGCTTATCAATACCAAAGTAAGATAACGTTTGACAGCCTTTAGCAAATAATGGAATCAGTGTAGTTAGATCTTGACACTCATACTCAAAGAAAAAACCACTGTGATATTTAAATTCAAGAAAATCTTGATCTAATTTATTAAGCACCAGTCGATAAATAACATTCTCATCACAAAAAAGCTTTACCCCTTCATGTAAAGCAAGATATGCATAGGCTTGAGTTAGTTTTTGCGCACTTATATTAGCAACAATTTTATACTTTGAAGCTTTAAGTTTTACCTGATCCCAAAAAGCTTGTTTTAACTTAAGTGCCTTATCCTGAGGTATATCTTTATTTAACCACACGACCATGACAGGAGAGCTACAAGCATTTTGATCGTTTAAATATGTATCATTATAAAAATCTACAGCCAACGTCTTAAACGTTTCTAAATTTTGTAAGGCTTTTAAATCAATTACGCATAAAGAATAGCGATTTGCAAACACTAGATCTTTGGCACGAGCAGGAATTGGAGCTTGTCTAAAGCGCAAAACTGTGTCATCAGATCCCCAAATCAGCCTTACATCGCAATTTTTTGAAAAGAATTGATTAAGTGCAGGATCTGAATTGTAACGCACAAATAAAAAGTAATCTTTTAAAGATAAAAATCCTTCTAAGCACTCTTTAAAAACCTCAACTGCAAGATTAGTTTGCTCAAAATCATCTCTTGGTAAACGCACTATACAAGCATTACCTGCTAAAGCTGCCGCCACCATGCTATACATAAAATTAAGTGGCATATTTGAAGGCGTAGAATGAAAAGATAGCCCTAAACCTAAACGCCTATCAAGGCTTGTGCCATACTTCTCTTTCATGCGCTGCAAATTACTTTTGCGAAGCCAAAAAGCAAGTGAGATTAGCGCAGGATCACGTTTTGCTTTACTTTGTAAAAGCTTGGCATAAGCTTCTAATAAGACTAGGATCTCTTGTGAAAAAGCTCTTAATGCCTTTAAAGTTGGCATTTTTTCAAGGGTTGTCATATTACCTAAGACAAAATTTAGGTTAGATAAAATTTTTTGCATAAGTATCTGAACAACCTCTAATTTCTGCATTAGTAGCACGACCTACTACTTTAAAATAGCGCCCCTGTCTTCCACAAGGACAATCATCCTCTCCAAGAATGTAGCCTTCATCTTCAGTTAAAAGCAAATGCCCTGGATAGGCATGAGGCAAGAGTGAAATCACTTCAATTAAGCCTTTTTCTCCTATTTTACAAGGTGAAAAATCTTGAGGATTGCGAATAATAACTTGCGATAAATTAGAACAGTGTAAATGCCCACACTCACATTCAATAAAGATAGACCCCGTTTGCTCAGCCATTCCATAATAATCAACGACTAAAGACAAATTTGTCCTCTCTTTAAGAGATTCTTTAAAAACCTTGGGGCTTACTGCCTCTTGCTGTAATTTTTTCCAGCCCCCACCATGGATTAACACTGAACCTTGGGGAAAATCTAATTTAAGATCTAATTTTTTTAAAGCTTGATAAAAGTGTTGCCAAACCATAAAGGTAAAACCAAACACTAAGATAGACTCACCTTGATGTTTGTTTAGAAAATCTTGTACTTTTTCAACTTGCAATTGCATCTTATCATCAAGAGCAAAAACCCTCTCGCGTGCAAAAATTGAAAAGCCTTGAATCCCTGCTGTGCGGGCGGAAAACTTTAAACGATCTTTAACTACACTCTCACTGTCTATCACCAGCATCGGCAGACGTTTTTTCTCAAAAAGAGAGGAGACAATATTAACTAAAGCTTTTTGCTGATTTAAAACATCTTTTCTATCTAAAAAGATTTGTGACACTTGCTGACCACTAGTGCCAGATGAAGTGATTTTCTTAAATACTTCATTATCTGCAATACTTTTTAAACTTAACTTTTTAAACAAGCTTACAGGCAAAAAAGGCAAGTCCTCTACTGAGTTTACCTTATCAAAATCACAGGCAATACCTTCTAAAATCTTACGATAAGCCTCGCAGTGCTCTAGATGAAATTTACTTAAATCTTTAAGATAAGCTAAAAAAAGCTCCTGCTTTTGCTCCTTGTTAAGCGCAAAAGGCTTCATTTTCAGTAACTCATCAAGATTTATAATATTCTGCAAGTTTGCCATATGAAGTTTTACCTGCCTCGTTTTTAGGAATGCTCTGCAAAGATACTATATGAAAAGCATTTAAATTTAATTTAAGTTTATGGCTTATATAAGATCTAACGTCATCTTGTAGCTTTTCATTAGCTAAAACCATAAAAATATATAATGCATCATCAATGCCTGCACAGGCAAATTCTTGATTTGGAAAAGCGCTTTTTAATAAAGCTTCAACCTCGTCTAAAGAGACGCGATTGCCATAAATTTTTAAAAAACGATCTTTACGTCCCACAATATAGTAAAAACCTTCCTCATCAAAATACGCCACATCCGAGGTTAAAAGCTTGCCTTGATTTTCATCTCCTAAATTTAAATCCTCTTTAGTATGGGCATAACCTAAGCTTACATTAGATCCTTTATAAGCTAATTGTCCCTTTACAAGAGGCTTGTCAATAAGCTTTCCTTCATCATCTTGCAAAAATAATGTGCCATGGTTTAAAGCTTTACCCATGGAACCTAATTTAGTTAACGCAAAAGTATAAGGTAAACAAGACATTCTTGCAGTTGCCTCACAAGCACCGTACATTACATAAAAACGCTTTTCAGTACTTTGTGCGTACTTTGCAAACTCTTCTTGTAAAAAGGCAGAAAGCTTTCCTCCAGCTTGAGTTAAAACTTTAAGCTTTGGCAACTTTCGTCTAAAAAATCCAAGCTTATACAGCATCTGATAAGTATAAGGCACCCCACTTAAAGAGGTAATTTCATACTTAGCACAAAGTTGCCAAAACTCGCGTTGCATAATGGAATACTCAGTTAACACAATCTTAGCCCCTTGTGTTAAATAAGTATTTAGAATAGATAAACCAAAAGTATAATAAAGAGGAAGAGTAGAAATCGTTACATCATCAGCAGTTAAGGCAATAGAAGTAATAATATCCTGCGTATTTACCTCAAGATTTTGATAGCTTATACGCACAATTTTAGGCGATGATGTTGAACCTGAGGTTGAAAGTAACAAAGCAAGATCAGCATATAGCAAATCTCTTTCATTATTAGCACACTTTAAAATACAAAAGTTTAAAAGCTCACCTTTAAGCTCTAAATCAAAATTAAGCTGTTCTAATTTATGGTGATCCATTAACACAAAGCTTGGTTTATAGATCTCAATTAGTTTCTCAAGTTCTGCCTTTTCAAGGCTCTCTCTTAACATTAAAGGCACAACTTTATGTTGCAAGGCCGCAACATAAGATACGACAGCTCCTGCACTATTATTGCAGAGGATAAAAATTAGACAGCGGCTTTTAATATAAGAGCTAAATTTAGCACACTCATCTAAAAGCCTTTGATAAGAGAACTCTTCATCTCTATCAATAAATGCAATCCGATCTAAATAATCTTTAAATTCAAACAATTTTTCTACTCTCAATTGTTTAAACTAGAGATAAATGGCATCTAAAATTGTAGTTTCAGACAAATCTACAATAGCCGAACCTACACACATACCAACACCAAAGCCGGTTAAAATTGTATTTTTTTCACGAATTTTAGGCAAAATTTCCTTATTTTCACTTAAGGCTAAAGGAATTGAAGCAGATGATGTATTACCTGTATTTTCAGCTAAAAATGGCTGGAAGCCCTCAGGCATATTCGCAACTGAAGCTAAGGCATTCATTAAGGTCTTATTTGCCTGATGTGCTATACAGTAGGAGAGATCTTCATACTTAAGCTTGGCAAAATCCAAAAGACGTGATAAATCTTTAGTTACGACTTTTAAAATATAGTCTGCAAGAACCGCTCCATCAATTTGCGTACTAGCTAAAAGTTTTGAAGCATCCTTTAAATCAAATTTTTCTGAAAGCAAATATCTAAAACCAAGATTTGCATTACAAATAGCTTGATTTAACTCACCATTATTCTCAATTGAAAAATATGAGGGTTTATTAGCATTTTGATTTCTTGAAATTAAAGCCACCCCCGCACCGTCAGCAAAGACAGAAAGATTAGATTTTTGCTCTAAGAACATACCTTTGTGAAGATTAATACTTTGATAAACATCTCCTACACACAATAAAATATTAGAGCAAACTTGTGTTTCAATTAAAGTGTGAGCAACCATTAAGCCATACACAAAACCTGTACAACCTTGAGTAATATCTAAAAGAAAAGTCTCAGAATTTAAACCTAATCTTTGTTGCATGGTATAACTTGTGGCCGGAACTAAATAATCAGGACACTGTGTAACCATAATTAAACCATCAATAGATTTAGGATCAATGTTTAAATCTTTAAAGAGTTTTTGTGCACCAATCACACAAGCATCAGAGGTAGTATGCCCAAAAGGTAAATATCTTACTTTTTTAAACCCTACTGATTTAACAAGGCGCAAAGCTTTTTTATGATCTAGTTCTGCATATTTTTCACAAAGTTCTGCAGCATCATAAATTTGCTTTCCTGTAATTCCAACTAAGGCTTTTATTTCTGACTGATTAAATGCATGTAACATAATATCTTTCCTCTACTGTGACGCTCCCACAAGCTAAAGCTTGATGGGCTTCCGCTTGCCGACAGCTGTAACTACTCTGCCTTTAAAGGCAAAAAGTCCTTGGCTATTCGCTTCAGCGGCTAAAAAGGCCCGTCCGGCCTCTAAAATGTTAACACTAGCATTGTGGTCC
>CALXNU010000021.1 GCA_944389835.1 uncultured Succinivibrionaceae bacterium | reverse complement strand
TACTAGGAATGTCAAGATTGATGCCATTCATCTCCACCTTATAGAAGGTGGAGACTTCTGGCATAAATTGTTAAAACTCTGTTCCACGCAGTGCAGCTTGCATGAGTATGCTTAACAAGCAGTTCCTGCTGCTTAGAATTCGGCTTAATGCTGTAAGTGAAAGCCTTGTATGCCATGTCCTGAGTTCCCAAAGAATTCTACCTAGCTGGTGACTATATCATAGTTCACTGCTGTTTAGCAGGCTCGCATTCATCCCGCAAGCTGAAGCTTGCGGGTTTTCTGCGAGCGTTCATATAAAACTTAAGCGTAAGACTTATTTAGGCGGTTTCAATTAACTTTAAAGTCACTTCTAATGACTTCTCAAAACTGTCTAATGGTAAGAACTCATAAAGTGAGTGAAAGTTATGAGCTCCCGTGAAATAATTTGGTGTGACCACACCACGGGCTGAAAGACAAGAGCCATCGGTACCTCCGCGCATCGCATAAGTCTTAGCCTCAACCCCAACTTCCTCTAATGCCGCATAAAGCTTGGCAATAGGCTTATCTTCCTTTTTAACATTATTGCAAATGTTCTCATAGACATCCTCAAAGCGCACTTTAATTTGAGCTTTTGGATGTAATTTTTGCACTTGAGAGACCGCCTTACTTACAAATTCCTTGCGCTTTTGATAAGAAGCTTTATCAAAATCGCGAATGTGCATCACTAAATTGCAAGTTAAAGCATTAGCTTCAATGCCATTAAACCACCAATAACCATCCTTATCTGCAGTAAACTCTGGAGTTTGCTTTCTATCAAAGAGGGCAATTAAATCGTGAGCTACCAAAATTGGATTTACCAATACGCCCTTTGAGGACATAGGGTGAGCGGTAACACCTGTAATTTCAAAATAAACAGATCCAGCATTAAAGGTCTCATAGACCACCTCACCTAAAGCACAAGAGTCAATGGTATAGGCGTAATCTACTTTAAAGTTCTCAAGATTTAAAACCTTAGAGCCTTTAAGACCAATTTCCTCATCTGGCACAAAAGCCACATAAATTGGGCCATGCTCACGCTTTTCTTCAACTAAAATAGATAAAGCGGTCATGATATTGGACATCGCAGACTTATTGTCTGCACCTAAAACTGAAGTGCCATCAGTGAAGATAACTTTCTGCCCGATATAGGCTTTAAGCTCAGGATGCTCACTTTCTTTCATGATGATCTGCTCTTTTTCATTGAGCACCACATCACCGCCTTGATAATCTATAACTTGAGGCTTGACTACATCACTTAAACCTACATCAACCGTATCTAAGTGCGAGCAAAAACCTAAAGTAGCTCTTGCGCAAGTGCCAGGTAGAAAACCGGTTACCACCCCATGTTCATCTTGCTTTACATTTTCAAGGCCCAAATCTTGAAGCTCTTTTACTAAAAGCTTGCCAAGCTCAATTTGACCTTGTGAAGTTGGCACAGTATTTACTGCAGCATTTGATTGAGAGGGAATTGCTACATAGCGTAAAAAACGCTCTAAAAGTTTTTCTTGATAAGCTGTCATGATCTACACCTAAAAAAAGAGGCCTCAAGCCTCTTTTTTCCTAAACATTATTGACCTTGTGGAAACATGGTTGATGGATAATCATAGCCTGAATTAAAGCCAAGTGGGATCTCCAACATCCAGAAAGCATAAAGTACAGCAGTAAGTACAATCATTAAAGCGATGGTGTATGGGATCATCATGGAACATAAGGTTCCAACACCAGCTTTAGAGCAATACTTTTGGCAATACATAATTAAAAGCGGATAGAAAGCAAATAATGGTGTTGAGACATTCACCGCTGAGTCTGAAACACGGAAGGCAGCCTGGGTTAATTCAGGGGAAATACCTAACATCATTAACATTGGCACAAAGATGGTAGATAAAATTGCCCACTTTGAAGTAGCTGAAGTAATTAAGATATTTAAAAGACCCGTTAAAATGATAATACCTAAGAGGGTAATACCAGATGGCATACCTAAATCACGTAAGAACTCAGCACCTGAAATTGCAAGTAATGAGCCAATGTTAGACTGACCAAAGACATATAAGAATTGTGAGGCAAAGAAGCAGAACACCATAAAGGAGATTAACATGCGCATAATGTTTTCCATGGCGTGGATTACATCATTGGCGCATTTAAAGGTTCCTGCGGCAAAGCCATACACTAAACCAGGGACTGCAAAGAAGATAAATAAAAATGGCACTAAACCTTGCATCACTGGAGATTTTGGTGAGGTTAAAGAACCATCTTCTGCACGCATAATAGAATTGTCAGGATAGCAGAGGATAAAAAGTAAAGCTAAAAGTGCCACACAAGTTACAAGTGCTAAGCGGAAGGCCTTATTCTCTTGTGGAGTTGGCACGTGCATCTTGGTGTCTTGATCTTCAACAATTTGATCATCAATTGGCATAAAGGCACGCAAACGAGGCTCGACAATCTTATCGGTTACATACCAGCAGGCTAAGATTACAAAGATGGTACCACCTAAGGCATAGAAGTAATTGCAAAGTACGTTTACTGAATAATTAGGATCAATGATATGAGAGGCACTTTCGGTAAAGCCTTGCATTACAGGATCGATCATTGAGGGGGTAAAGCTTGATGTAAAACCACCGGCTAAACCTGCAAAAGAGCAGGCAATACCTGCGAGTGGATGGCGACCACAGCAGTAGAACATTAAAGCTGAAACTGGCATTAATACGGTATAAGCAGAATCAGATGCAATGTGGCAGAGAATGGAGATGAAAACTACAGCTGGGGTTAAAATCTTTTTTGGGGTAATAGATAAGAGTTTTCTCAAACAGGCATGAATAAAGCCTGATCCTTCAGCAATACCAATACCTAAGGTCACCACAATGGTAATACCTAAAGGTGGGAAGGTCATGAAGTTTTTCACTGAAGCTATAATAAAGGCTAAAAGATTTTCTGGAAGGAAAATATTTACAATTTCAATTTGCTTGCCAGTATTTGGATGAACATAATCAAAATCGATAAAGGACAAGAGCAAAGAGAGGATCATGGAGATAACTAAGGCATAAATAAACAGCATTGTAATATGCGGTAACCTATTACCAAGTCGTTCCACGCCATTTAAAAAACGCGTCAGTGCGCCTACTTTTTGAGCATCACTCATCTAGAAGATCCCGTACATCAAAAGGCAAAAATTTAAAGCATTAAAAACACACAGCTTAAAGCTGCAATCAAAAACTTAAAAATTATAACAACAATTGAGAAAATTTTTTCATTTAGAGGCAAAATAGCAGTTAAAAACAAAGCAAATCTCACAAAAATCAGTTTGTACTTTAAAATTCATCACTTTACATAAAGTTTACTTAACAAAGTTTAAGCACCATTTTGGTGCTTAGGGTTATAGATTTTGCTCATTTTTCAAGCAATGTTCACAGATTGTGCATTTTTACTTTGTAATTTAGCGTACCTGACTATAATTGAGTTCAGCTTTTTGTGATTTTACAAGAGTGAGTTTAGTAATGTTAGAACCAATCAATCCGCGTGCACCTTTAGCACACGCTTTAAACCGTGTACCGTTTATCTTACAGATTGTAATCGGTCTTATCGTCGGTATTATTTTAGCCTTTGTGATGCCAGGGGATAAATCAGTTATTCCAACCTTTGGTACCTTATTTGTTAAAGCTTTAAAAGCTGTAGCTCCAATTTTAGTGTTCGTCTTAGTTTCAGCTGCCATTGCCCGTCACAGAAAAGGCACGCAAACTAATATGAAGCCAATTATTGCCCTTTACTTTATCTCCATGGTGCTCTCTGCTACCTTTGCGCTTTTAATGAGCAAAGCCTTCCCAAGCACTTTCCCAGTGCTTGCTAACGCTGCAGAAGGTGTCACTCCACCACAGGGCATTTCTGAGGTTTTATTAAACTTTATCAATCAAGCCATCGACAACCCAATTACTGCTTTAATGAATGGAAACTACATTGCCATTTTAATTTGGGCTATTGCTTTAGGTTTAATGTTCAGAGCCGCACAAGACAACACTAAGCGCGTGCTTGAGGATTTAGCCCAAAGTATTTCAGGCGTAGTGCGCATGGTAATTCGCTTTGCCCCTTTAGGCGTTATGGGCTTAGTTTACTCATCCTGCACCGCAGAAGGTGGTTTCTCAAATCTTTTAGGATATGTCCACGTTATTGTTGTGCTTTTGGGCACTATGTTTGGTATTGCCTTAATCTTAAATCCTTTAATTGTCTTTATTGCCACCCGTGAAAATCCCTATCCTTTAATTTTTACCTCCATAACTAAGTCTGCAATTACCGCTTTCTTTACTAGATCTTCGGCTGCCAACTTACCTGTAAACTTAGCTTTATGTGAAGAGTTAAAGTTACCAAAGGAAACCTACACTATTTCAATTCCTTTAGGTTGTACCATTAATATGTCAGGTGCGGCTGTTACCATCGTGATTTTAACCATGGGTGCAGTTAATACCTTAGGTATTGAAGTTGACTTTGCCTCAGCATTATTGATGTGCATTGCCTCAGTATTATGTGCTTGCGGTGCCTCAGGTGTTGCAGGAGGTTCATTGATGTTAATTCCTCTTGCCTGCTCCATTTTCGGTATTGGCAATGATATTGCAATGCAAGTTGTAGGAATCGGCTTTATTATCGGTGTGTTACAAGATTCAACTGAAACTGCTTTAAATAGTAGCTCAGATGTCGTCTTCACCGCTGCAGCTTGCAGACGCGCTCAAAGATTAGAGAAATTAAGACAAGAGCGTAGCGCTCAACACGCTTAATTTTTAAAAGAATAAAACAACTCCTTTAAAGCCCCCACGTGGGGCTTTTGTCTTTTTTAGATGAAATTACAATCTTTTTTTCTCCTTACTTGTTCTTTTTACTCTTTTGCAGGATAATTAAACGCACAACACGGCAGACTTAAATTCATGTCTCCTGTTGTAGAACTTGTTACAACCTCGCAAGAGACGCTCTTGCAGTTCTACTTTAAATTTCAGTACAAAATTTAAATTCTAGGATAAAGGTCGTAACAAGCAGTGGCTTAAGTGTTACCCCCCTCTTTCTCGGAAAGTAAGGCGCGTTGTCCTTAAGTCTTAGGTAAAACTAGATCATAAAAAACGTTTTATACGTCTTTGCCCTTGCCTTAAGTTTTTAGGCAACTTTAAGGGCCTTTGCGCTTAAAAAATTAAGTGCTCTTTTGTTGCGCCTTTAAGCGCTTACTAAATATTAAGCGTTTTTTCATGATCAATTATGAAAAATAAGGATCTTTTCCAGTGAAAAGAATGCTCATCAACGCCACGCAACTTGAAGAAGTGCGTGTCGCTTTAGTCGATGGTCAAAAGCTTTATGACCTTGATATTGAATCCCCTCAACACGCTAATAAAAAAGCTAACATCTACAAAGGCCGCATTACTCGCATTGAGCCAAGCTTAGAGGCTGCTTTCGTTGATTATGGTGTTGAGCGTCACGGTTTCCTCCCTATTAAAGAAATTGCTCGCGAATATTATCCGCAAGGCACTAATTTCTCTGATCATAATGCTCTAAAATCCCTCTTGCGCGAAGGCCAAGAAGTTATCGTGCAAATTGAAAAGGAAGAGCGTGGTCAAAAAGGTGCAGCCTTAACTACCTATATTTCACTTGCCGGTTCCTATTTAGTTTTAATGCCAAATAACCCACGTGCAGGTGGTATTTCAAGACGTATTGAAGGTGAGGAGCGCGCCGAGCTTAAACAAGCCTTAGAGGGCATTAATATTCCTCATGGCATGGGTGTGATTGTAAGAACAGCAGGTGTTGGTAAAAGCTCTGAGGAGCTTGAATGGGATTTAACCATTTTAACCAAGCTTTGGGAGATGATTAAAAATGCGGCCATGTCAAGACCGGCTCCTTTTTTAATCCATCAAGAATCCTCAATTGCTCTGCGTGCCATTCGTGATTATTTACGCCCAGATATTGGCGAGATTTTAATTGATGATAGACATGTTTTCGATCAAATCCGCCATCATGTAGAAATGGTGCGCCCTGAGTTTACACAGCGCGTGCGCCTTTATACTGGAGATATTCCACTTTTCTCCAAGTTCCAAATTGAAAGTCAAATTGAATCTGCCTATCAGCGTGAAGTACGTCTCCCCTCAGGTGGTGCCATTGTCATTGACCCAACTGAAGCTTTAACCTCAATTGATGTGAACTCTGCTAAAGCTACGAAAGGTGGTGATATTGAAGAGACAGCCTTACAAACTAATATTGAGGCTGCAGAAGAGATTGCCCGTCAATTAAGACTTCGTGATATTGGTGGTTTGATTGTCATTGACTTTATTGACATGACCCCACTTAAAAATCAACGTGAAATTGAAAATAGAATGCGTGAGGCCGTAAGACAAGATAGAGCGCGCATTCAATTTAGCCGCATTTCACGCTTTGGTTTGCTTGAGATGTCCCGCCAAAGATTGCGCCCCTCTCTTGAGGAGTCCTCAGCTCACGTCTGCCCTATGTGCCAAGGCCAAGGTACAGTACGTGACACCTCATCTTTAGCTTTATCCGTATTACGCTTAGTTGAGGAGGAGGCCCACAAAAATACCGGTGATGTTTTCGCCATCGCCCCGGTTGAGGTTGCAACCTTTATCTTAAATGAAAAGCGCCAAAACATTTTTGAAATTGAAAAGCGCACTAATATTAAGGTTTCAATTATCCCAGATCAGCACATGATGCCTCCACAGTTTGAGGTACAGCGCTTAGTTGGTGGTCCTCAACCGGGGTTCTATGACTCATCAATTTCTGTATTAGATGACAGAACTCGTCAGGCAAGAAAGCAAATGCAAGATAATATCTTGCGCGATAAGTTACAAATTAATGATAAAACCCCAGCACAAGTTGCAGAACCTGCGGTGGACTCTGAAATCTTAACTCAATTAGCACCAAAGCCTGCTCCTGAGCCTCGTAAGAAAGAAAAGGAAAAGGAGATTGTAAAAGAGCCTTCAAAGAAGCCATCTTTACTCTCTCGCTTCCTAAGCTTCTTCTCATCTCCAAAGGAAGAGGAGAAAAAAGAGGAGGTTAAAAATCCAAAGAGTGCTCCTAAGGCTAATGGCAATAAAAAGCCTAATAATCCAAATAATAGAAAAGCGCAAAATCGCAATCCAAAGCGCAACAATAAAGGCGAGGATAAAAATCGCGAGGACTTAAAGGCAAGACCAAATCAAAACGCTGAGGATAAAGCCGAAAACAAGGCCAATCTTGAGCGTAAGAATGTGAAAAAGCCACGTCCTCAAAGACCTTTGGAGGCAGATAACCAAGCTGCACCTTTACAGCCAAATCTTGCCCCTCAATCACCAAGCCAAGGACCTGCCCCTGCCCCTAAAAAGGCAAAAGCCCCTAAGGCTAATAAAGATGAGCGCAAGAGAGCTCCTAAAAAGGAGAGCATTGATTTTGACAACTTAGTAGGTGAGGCTCCAAAGTCTATTGCTAAAGCACAACAGGCTTTATTGAAGGCCACCGAAAATGTGCCTTTAAAAGTCACTCCAGGCTTCAAGCCTTTAGAGCGCGTCTACTTTGATGCACCAAGTGCTGAGGGTACTGATTTTGCAGTTGACTTTAGTCGTGAGCACCTCTCCCGTGATTTTGAGGTAGGTGAACTTCAAACTTCAGGTAAAAGTGCAGGTTTAAGTGTCGCAACTGAAGTCTCAAGCATTGATGGCATAAGTGAGCCTCAAGATCTAAGACCTGCCTTTGGGGATGAGCACAGCGCCCGCGACTTTGAGGTAGGTGATCTTCAAGTCTCAGGCAAGAGTGCAGGCTTTGCCCAAGCCTCAAACTTAAGTTTTACCTCAGTACTTTCAACTGAGATCCCACCGACCTCTTTTGAAGATGATGTTAAAACTTTAGCTGACTTAGAGTTAAGTCAAAGTGAGGAGACAAAAGCTCAAGAAACCCAAACTAAAGCCCAAGAAAGAAGCGTTAAAGTCTCTACTGAGGGTAAAGAGATAAGCTTAGGTGAGGAGCTTAAAAAGAGCAAAGCTAAAAAGACTACTCCTAAGCGTGAGCCTAAACTTAAAGCTAAACCTTCTTTCGAGCACAAGTTAGTGGTCAATGAATCTGAAAGTGAGCTTGCCGAGGCGGTCTCTCGTGCCATGAAGGCACCCTTAAGCCCACTTGCAGCACCTGCTATAAGTCCACTTAACCCTTCAGCAAAAGAAGATAAAGTTGAAAGTGTGAAAAAAGAAAGTGTAACTGCCCAAGTTGAGGCCCCACAAAGTCTCGAACAGGCTCCAGCTTCAAGTGAAGAGGTAACTTCAGCAAAGACTTTAGAGAGTACCTCTTTTGCAGATGAAGCTTTACCTTCACAAGAGATCTCTCAAGGTGAAGTTGCTGACTTTGAAGATGATTACTCACCTTCTGCTGAAGATATCATTAATCGTGAGATCGACGATGATGTTGAAGAGTATCGCGTAAAAGAGGAAGAGGATGACGATGAGCAAACTCGCGCTGCCGTCGTGACCACCACCTTTGAACAAGCTGAAACTCCAAGACCTAGACGTTTAAGTCGCGATCTTGATGATGATAAATAAAATCTAAACTTTAAAGGGGGTAGCAAGTACGCTACCCCCAACTTTTCTTTTTGAGTTAAAAACTCATCTTATCTTTAATTTAAAGCACTTTTTGCTATCATAGGCTAAGGAGAAAAGCCTATGGAACCTTCATTACTGCCTAATATTTACGATTTTATCGCCCACACCTATCCCTTTACGATGTTAAGTACGCTTGAGCAAGATGCGCTCGCTGCCCGCGTTAAAATTTCCTATCATCAAAAAGATGATATTTTAGAAAGCGCTCAGATCTGTAAAGTAGGCCTTTACATGATAAGAACTGGAGCCTTAGAGGAAGTTAATCGCAATGGATCTTTAAGAGCCCGCCTTGGGGTAGGAGATACTCTTTGCTACAGTCAATTAGATAAGGAAGGTGAGAGTGATTACACTATTCGCTTTATTGAAAACACCCTTTTGTATCTTATTGATAAGCAAGTTTTAAACTTTATTATAAGCCGCAATCCCTCTTTAAAACAATGTTTTGATTCTCGCGATGAAATTCGTCTTGAGGCCACCCGTTTGTTAGTTGAGAAAAACGAGAACACCTCCCTCTTTTCAAAGCCCATCTCTACCATATGCAATACGGATTTAGCTCGGGTTTATGCCCAAAATACCCTACAAGAAACCGCACAAAGCCTTTATCTTAAAAAATCTGACATCGCCTTTGTGATGGAGCAAAACAAGCTTTTAGGCTTAGTTACCAAATCAGATCTTACCTATCGCGCTCTAGCCCAAGGCCTTGATTATAAAACTCCAATTAACAAGATTATGAGCACTAATATCATAAGTATCGAAAGTACGCATACTATCTTTGAGGCTTTAGAGCTTATGATAAGTCATAATATTAAAAACCTCCCGGTTTTAGAAAATGGCGAGCTTTTTGGTTTAGTTGATGCCAAGATGCTCTTGCAAAACTCAATTTTGCAGGCTGTGTATTTAATCAAGCAAATCAAAAAAGAAACTTCGCTTAAAAATTTAAGCAAGCTTTGTCAAAAGAAACAAGATGTCTTTTTAACCCTTGCTCGCTTTAACCTGCCCCCTAAGATCATCCTTGAGGTTTTAAGCTCAATTGCCGATGCAACTTTAAGACGTTTGTGTGAGCTTGCAGAGGAGCGCCTAGGACCTGCCCCCTGTAACTTTGCTTTTATGGTTGCAGGATCACAGGCAAGAGAAGAGACACAAATTCTCTCAGATCAAGACAATGCCATCATTTTAGAGCGGGGTTTAAATGATGAGGAGAGCACCTACTTTACAAACTTCGCCTCTTTTGTCTGCTTAGGCTTAAACGATTGTGGTTATAAGCTTTGTGATGGCAATTACATGGCCACTAACCCTAAATTCTGCAAGAGTATCACGCTTTGGGAAGAGCAGATTAAAAAGTGGGTAAGCACCATTGATGCTAAATCCATGCTTGATTTATCGGTATTTTTAGAAATAAGACCGGTGTATGGCGATGAATTTTTAGTAAAGCGCCTGCAAAAGTTAATCGTTGAGACCTGCAAAGAGAGCAAACGCTTTTTAGCCTTACTTTGTGCCACCTGTCAAAGCACCACCCCACCTTTAGGGGTCTTCAGGCAATTTGTGTTAAGCCGCGATGGTCAAGACACCTTAGTCTTTAATATTAAATCTCAAGCAATTAATATCGTAACTGAGCTTGCAAGACTTTATGGCTTAGCTGCAGGATGTTTAAGTCCCAAAACCTCTGAAAGGTTACAGGCGGCATTAAAGGCAGGTCTTATGGATCAAGAAACGTATCGTGAATTATCCGAGGCCTTACAATTTTTACTTAGAATGCGCCTTGAGCATCAAAAATTAGCTTTAGAAAGCTCCAAGCCTTTAAGTAATAACATCGCCCCAGATCTTTTAAGTCAATTTGAAAAAAATCATTTACGTGATGCCTTTAGGATCATTGCTCGTCAACAAGATGCGGCAGCCTTTAGGTTTAGAGGATTACTTTAAATGTGGCTTTTAAAAGATCCTCTCACCAAACTTGAAATAAAGCGCCAAAAGCTTTTAGACCAAGGCGCTTTCCCTAAAGTTTTAGAGCCTTTATATCAAAGTGCGCTTCCCCCCAAAGACGCACTCATTTCAGATCTTAAAATTCTCTCTTTAGATTTTGAGACCACCGGGCTTAATTTTAAAGAAGATTGCGTGTTATCTATGGGCGCGGTGGAGATTTATCATAATGAAATTGATTTTGCCAAAGGCTTTCACCACTTTTTAGATGTAAGTGACGCTTTGTTTAAAGGAAGTCCCATTATCCATCAAATCACCCCTGAGCAATTAGCAGGAGGGATTGATCCTTATGAGGCAATGTTAAAGCTTATCGACCTTTTACAAGGCAAGGTGCTTTTAACTCATGCCGGGGAGATTGAAAGAAACTTTTTATTAAAAACTTTAAAACTGCCTTTAAATACCTTTTTGCCGATTGTAAGTCTTGATACTTTTAAAATAGAGAAATCACTTTTTACCTACTCGCATAATGTAGATGATCTCTCACTTTTTAAAATCAGAGAAAAAAGAGGTCTGCCACCTTATATAAGTCACAATGCTTTTGCTGATGCCGTCTCCACTGCCGAGGTCTTTTTAGCACAAATTGCGCAAATCTTTGGAAAAGAGGAGAAAACCCTCTTAAAACTTTTTAAGCTTCAAGAAGGTCTACACTAATTTAGAAAATCGGCATCCCGTTTTCATCAATTTGCATGGGGCTTAAGGCATCTGCACCTTGCGGTAACTCTTGAGAGGCAGGATCTTGGTTAGAAGGTTCGGTACTCTCGGTGGCCGGGGCTTCAATGACATTGCCTTGAGCATCAATACTAGCCCGTGAGCCATCACCGGTGAAGGGAATGGTCACTGCCTCATCTTGAGGATTTGCCTCAATCGGAGGCTCTTCAACAATTACAGGCTCAGGTGGCAAAATTGCAGGCTCTTTGGGCTTTAAGGTATAGTCCCGAGGGGCGTATTTATCTGACTCTTTAGTTAAATAATCGGGTAAAAAGCTTACTGTCCCATGCCCTGCGACATTGGCAATGTTTTGGCATTCAGCACTTAAATCACCTAAGATCTCATTTAATCCTGCAAGGGGGATTTCATAGACTTTAGGTGTAGCGGTAGAGCCTTGTAAAAGAGCAATTTTTAAGGTTTCACCTTGGGCCATCGCCTCTTTTAAAGCCTTAAGTGCCTCATTTTGCCCTTGAGTAAGTGGCGCGAAGATAATTTTACCAGGTGGGCTTAGCTCACCGCGCAACGAAAATTCATCGCCCTCATCGACACAAAATCTTGCAAAGACAAAGCCATTGAAACTGTCTTGCATTCTAATATCTAAAGCAGGAACCTCAAGCTCTAAAGCAGGCTCAGGACTTTGCATAAGACAGGTTAGAGAAAAGGTCACTTTGCGCGTAATGGACTCACGCAAGAGAAGTGATGCTTTGTGATTGGGCAGAGCCTCATCTACTCTTAAAAGCTTTGAGGCCGATCCTGCACCTTGAGCATAGGAGCCATGAGGCAAGATTGACCAGGTGCCAGCTTGTGAGACCTGCCAGCCTTGTTGCTCAAGAGCTAAAGCACTATCCATAATCAAAGATAGTGCCAAAATAGAGATTAAACTTTTTACCTGCATGAGCTAATTTTAATACAAAATACGACACTTTAAAGTGCCTTTGATTTCCTTTAACAGTGGGACGAGTGCTTCAGGCTCATCTGAATGAACATCCATCACCACATAACCTACATCTTGAGTAGTCTGCAAGTATTGTGCCGCAACGTTAATATTTTTCGCCGCAAAGATCTCATTAATCTGACGCATAATGCCAGGTACATTGGTATGTACGTGTAATAAGCGTGAAACACCCTCTCTTTTTTGTGGCAGTGAGACTTCAGGGAAGTTTACGGCGGTAATGGTTGAGCCATTATCGGAGTATAAAGCCAATTTTTGTGCCACTTCAATGCCAATATTGCATTGGGCCTCTTCAGTTGAAGCTCCGATATGTGGCGTTAAAATGACATTTTCAAACTCACGAAGTGGGGAAAGGAACTCCTCACCATTGGCAGCAGGCTCTTTGGGGAAAACATCCACGGCAGCCCCGCGCACCTTGCCAGATCTTAAAGCCTCACAAAGATCATCAATTTTAACTACCGTGCCGCGAGAGGCATTTAAAAAGACCACGCCATCTTTCATTAAAGCAAATTGCTCTTTGCCAATCATGCCTTGGGTAAGCTCAGTTTCTGGCACATGTAAAGTGATAATATCGGAGTTTTTAAATAATTCCTCTAAAGTGTCCACCTGATGGGCATTACCTAAGGAGAGCTTGTGTTCAATATCATAGTAAATGACACTTAAACCTAAACCTTCGGCAATGATGCCAACTTGAGTGCCAATATGACCATAACCTATGATACCAATGGTCTTACCGCGCGCCTCAAAGCAACCTTTAGCCGCCTTTTTCCAGCCACCACGGTGTAAAAGCGCATTTCTTGCAGGTACATCGCGCAATAATTGTAAATATTCACCGGTGACAAGTTCAGCTACAGATCTAGTGTTGGAAAATGGCGCATTGAAAACTGGGATACCTAATCTTGCAGCAGCTTTTAAATCAACTTGATTAGTGCCAATGCAAAAGCAACCAATACCCACTAATTTTTTGGCATGAGATAATACTTCTTTAGTTAAGAAAGTACGTGATCTAATTCCTAAAAAGTGCACATTTTCAATTTTATCTAAAAGCTCTTGACCATCTAAAGCTTTCTTTTGGTATTCAACGTTTGTGTAACCTGCGCGCTTTAAAGTTTCAACAGCACTTAAATCAACACCCTCTAAAAGCAGAATTTTGATCTTATCTTTACCTAAGGATAATGGATGCATTCTTAGATCCTCTAAAAATTGTAAAGGCCCCAAAACTTGGAGCCTTATATTAAACAAGAAAGGTTATGCTTGAGCTTGACGACGAGCCTTTACAGCACGAGCTAAAGTCTCAAGGATATACTCAGTATCTTCAAAGCCCACACAAGCATCAGTGATACTTTGACCGTAGACTAAATCATCTAAGTTCTCACAAAGATCTTGACGGCCTTCAACTAAGTTAGACTCAATCATCACACCGAAGATCCGCTTATCGCCTGCGGCAACTTGAGCTGCCACATCATCGGCTACTTCAACTTGCTTCTTAAATTGCTTAGAGCTATTAGCATGAGAGAAGTCAATCATCACTTTTTGCTCTTCATGAGCCTTCTCTAAAAGCTTGCAAGCCTCATTGACATCTTCTGCCTTGTAGTTTGGCTTAACGCCACCGCGTAAGATCATATGACAATCTTTATTACCACGAGTATGGCAAATAGCTACATGTCCCATCTTGGTAACTGACAAGAAAGTATGCTCATGTTGGGCTGCGACCATCGCATCCACGGCAATCTTAGCTGAGCCATCAGTTGCATTCTTAAAGCCAATTGGGCATGACATACCAGAGGCTAACTGACGGTGTACTTGTGATTCAGTAGTACGCGCACCAATGGCACCCCATGAGATAAACTCATCGATGTATTGTGGGGTAATTGGATCTAAAAACTCCGTAGCCGCTGGCATACCCATAGCGTTTACTTTTAATAAAAGCTCACGGGCAATGCGAATACCATTGTTAATATCAAAGGAGTTATCAAGATCTGGATCATTGATAAGACCTTTCCAACCTACCGTAGTACGTGGCTTTTCAAAGTAGACGCGCATAATAATTAAAAGCTCGTCTTTATACTTTTCCTTTAAAGCCATTAAGCGGGTAGCATAATCTAAAGCCGCTTTAGGATCATGAATTGAACATGGGCCGGTGATCACAATTAGGCGATCATCACCCTCTTTACCATGTAAAATATTAGAAATTGCCTGACGTGTGGAGATCACAAGCTTATCGGTGAACTCCGTAGTCGGGAATTTCTCAATAACTGCAACAGGGGGCAGCATTTGGAATACTCCATACATATTAGTATCTACAATTCCCTGTCGCGAGCTAGGCGGCATGGGGATCATACGGCTGTTATATAAATTCATAATGGACCGCCTTATTAATAGTTAAAGTTGAAAAAATAATAAAAATAGGTATCAAAAGAGTTACAAGATGGAAGTTTTACCTTAAACGATCTACTTGTTAAGCGTTCTCTTTCAAACGCTTGAGACTTGCATGTTTTCACAGCTATCACCTAAATTTATTATCAAAAACAAAAAATGTCCGCCCCATGCGGACATTCTCATTATAGTTGACAGGATCTTTTAAGCAAGGATAGAGCTAAGATCCTAAGGCTTTGCCAAAGCTTTGCACCAAAATTGCCCAAAACTCTGAGCAAAACTTAAGCTCAAGCCCTATTTTAGAACTCAAGAACCAAACCTATCGGGCAATGATCGCTGCCTAAAACCTCATTTTCAATATAAGCATCTGCAATATTGTCTTTAAGCTCCTCAGAGACAAAGAAATAATCAATTCTCCACCCCACATTTGAGGCTCTAGCACGAGTCTTATAAGACCACCAAGTGTAATGATCTTTCTCCCCTGGATGTTTTAAACGAAAAGTATCTATATAGCCTGCCTCAACAAATTTATCTAAAAATTGCCTTTCAATGGGTAAAAAGCCGGTGTTTTTAGTATTTTGCTTGGGGCGGGCTAAATCAATTTCTTGATGAGCGATATTAAAATCACCACATACTACAATAGGCTTTTTCTCTCTTAATTTTTGCGCATAATTAAAAAAGCTTTCAAAAAAGCCCATTTTATAAGGGACACGCAAAAACTCACCTACCACATCTTTACCATTTTCATCGACCACCTGTGCCCCACCATTTGGGAAATAGCCATTGAAAAAGTGGAATTTTTCAAATTCCAAATGCACAATGCGCCCCTCGCCTTGAAAGGCAGGATCGGGCAATTCAATTTCCACATTTAAAGGCTTAATTTTTGAGAACACAGCCGTGCCTGAATAGCCTTTTTTAACCACTGAGGAGGCAAAGTAGGACTCATAACCTTCTTTGTGGGTTAAACTTTTTGGCAATTGCTCCAAAGAGGCTTTAGTTTCTTGAAAACCTATCACATCATAGGTGCTATCTAAAAACCACTTCCAATCATCTTTTTTAGAGACGGCACGAATACCATTTACATTCCACGAGGCAAGCTTGATTTGCATAAACTATCCTTTAAGTACCAAATATGTCGCCTAATGTTACCAAAAATGGGCCTTAGCAAGTGAGTGATTGAGAATTATTAGTATTGATCTTAGGTGCAAAAACCTTATAATAGGCGCTCATACGGAAAGGTGGCAGAGCGGTTGAATGCACCGCACTCGAAATGCGGCAGTCAGTTTTTCCTGACTCAGGGGTTCAAATCCCCTCCTTTCCGCCATTTCATTTTTTAAATCAACAATTTAAAAGTTCTAAATCTTCATCATTAAGAGCATAAATGGCAACTAACGACTTTAGATGATCACCATTTTCATCACCTTCTCTTTGAATGGAAAATAAAGCTAAAGCCTTATCAAAATTCGCTGCTATTTGAGCATATTTAGGATCTTGTACGGCAAAAGAGCTGTAATTTATACCCTGATAAAAAAAGCTTGCTTCAGTTTGATTTAAACCACTTGAGGTTAAAGTCAAACTTAAATTCTCCACCACGCATAACTCTAAAGTATGCGTCAAACCGCCTCGTGGAATTAAAGTAGCTGAAAGTTTTGGTTTATCATCAAAGAAAATATACGGACCATGATGCAAACAAGTGCTCCCGCGCTTTTTAATTAAGGTTAAAATCTCTTTTAAGGTATTAGTTTTAAAAAAGCGCCACGGGATCTCCTCTTTTACTTGTACATCCTCAAAAGCCCTAATGACTTGTTGTTTGCCGCTTAGAGGAATGGCCACTAACTCTAAATTCTCAATTACACCGTGATCTTGCAAAGTTAAATCTTCACAGACGAAATAGCCTTGATTATGATCGGCAATTAAACGCACTAAAAAGCCAAATTCAGCACTTAAAGCAATAAGCTCAAAACCATGTACGCTCAAAGCTTTAGCTAAGATAATCAAAGGACTTACTTTAAATTCATCTTCTTTTAAATTAGCAACAAGTCTTTGAGCAAGAGGGCTTTGATAAGCTTTAACCTCATGTTTTACAGCTCTTTTAGCAGTTACAGCCTGAGTTTGACTCTCTGTTTTTAACTTTTTCTTTTCAACGACCTTCTCAATAAAGGCCTCACTTGAACTTAAACCCTCTTTAACGCTCTCTTTGACCTTTTCCCCAAATCTCTCTTGAGCCTTTAAAGTAGCTTTAAGCCAAGAGCCAAGTCCCTCTTCTTTGTCTTTAGTATTTGTCTTTGGCGCTAAACTTTCATTATCATTTAAAGTATTTGCTAAATTTTCATGATCAGCTGCCAAATTAGGCTCTTTTAAATACTCCTTACCCCAAGCTTCTTTAAAACTTGTTTGAGACTTAAAATCTGTGCGCAAGCCCTCAAGTGGGACTTTCTCTTCTAGATCATCTTGAGGATAAGAGCTTAAACCTTGCTCCTTAGCATAAGAGTCTAAATTAAGATCCTCAGGCATAGAAAGTTTTGAGGCTCTTTTAGGTACGGCTTTTTCTTCAAAGATTTTATTTTTAAGGGAGTTTAAGGAAGCTAAAGGTGAGTCTTGATTTTTCTTAACCGCGCCAACCTTTTCCAAATCAGGATAAGTTTGGGCAAATTGTCTTTCAAAGGATTTCTCCCACTCCTCTTGCTTTAAACGCTCTTTGTGATCGACAAAGGAATTTAAATTAACTTTAAGATCACCTTTTTTATAAAGCTTATAGAGTTTGGGAAGTGCTAGGACTAGAACTAAAGCGAAAATTCCCGTATGGGGTAAAGAAAAGGCAATGCTTTTAAAAGAAAAATCTGCTGAAACAAAGATTAATTGATTTAAAACAAGCAAAATAGCCCACAAAATAGCAAAAGCTAAGCTGCGTTTTGCAACACTCATGAATCTCAAACCCTGACTTATAAACTTAACTTAACTCTACCTTATAGAGCTTATTTTTTCCAGAGCTTTTATTTTACTTTGTAATAAGAGTGAGATTTTTAAATCAATGCTCATCAAACCTACAATACAAAATCATATAAATTTATGCTAAAAACACTCTTACAAATTCATGTTCCTGTTGTTTTAGTCTTGAGCAAAACTCTGCATAATTCTTGGCATCCATTGGAATTTTTAATCCGTGTTTAGTAATGCTGATATCATCACGCTTCATAACATTGTTCTCATAGGTCGTGCCAGAGTTCATCCAAAGCTTAAAGCTCTCAAAGCCTTCAGCTTCAGGATAGAGGTAATAGCCTGATTTTGCATCAAATCTGAACATATAGGCAAGCACCTGCAAATAGTCACGATTACCAATATTATCAATCGGTTTATATTTAGCATCTGCAATGATTCGCGTTTTATTATCGCGACTTATGAAATCAGGATAGATAAGTCCAATATTCCCCTGAAACAATCTCTGAGCGCCTTTACTATTCTTATTCATCGGATGATAGAAAAGATCTTCAATAAGTAAATTAATATATTCTTCCCAAAGCCATGCTCCATCAAATAAAATCCCATAGATCTGCCTTGATCCCATACCAATTTGATGCTTCTGATAGCGAAGGATCAAAAGACATAATCTTTGCAAAGCCGCATACTCGCGATAATAGGCATGACGGACAGTACTTTTTTTATTCTGACAAATAATTTTTTTTAAGTCTTGCGGTTTATATCCAAAGGTTGCCTCTATTACAAGTTTAACCTCATCTTTTACTTTGACAAGAAGATTGTTCCCATAAGGTTTTCTTTTGATAAACTCAATAGCATGCCGCACCAACTCAGTAAGACTGTTATCATATGAAAACTCACGCTTACTGTATGCAATCTTGCCTACAAAGGGAGTGTTCGATTTAATATGCCTTTTTACATCAATGGTGCCTTTTACATTTACATCATTATAGTTGTGACTAAGGTACTTCTTAAACAAGCCCTTTCGCATTGCCTTCTTTAAATAAATAGGAAAAAGAAATAGCAGAAAATTAAACAAGCGATGATCTTGATTGGCATCTATTTCCAAATCTACAAAGCTTGGGAAGTCCAAAACCTTACCCAAAAGATACTGGAAAAAATAATCCTCGCCTTCTTTGCAAAAGCGGGATTCGATAATCAAGCGCTCATCACCACAGCCAATAAAGCCCATCACATTACCAGATAAATAAGTATCATTGATGCTCTGTAAAATTATCTGATCTTGCACAAGATCCCCTGAATCTTTAATAAACTCAGGGAATACAAATACACCTTCACGCTCAAGTTGCCCCAAGGTTTTATCAGCTATTTTATTCGTCAACTTCCCTATTTGAGAAAAGACAATTTTTTCAGATTGAGAATTATCCTTGATCTTGAGTAGCTTCATCTACATCACCTAGCTTTGGATCTTGATAACCATATGCTTTTGCGAAGCGATCCATAATAGCTTTCTCATCGTACATTCCCTGAATATATTCTTGAAGAAGAGGTTTTAGATAATCAGTCCAAAGCTTATCAAAATTAAGCGTTTGTAATTTCAAGAAGTAAGCTGCACCAATTTGATAATTCTCGTTTAAATCCTCAACAGCGGCAATCTCTTTATTAAGCGCACTCATTCTCCTGATTGCCTCAGATCTTAATTTTTCGTTTTTCAAGTTTGCAAGCATCTCAAGTCGATCATCAGCTTTAATTTCTACAAAACGAAAACGACGGCGCATGGCAAAATCAAAGCTGTCTACAGAGCGGTCAATATCATTCATTGTACCTATGATATAGACATTATCTGGAATATAGAACTTTTCATTAGGATCAGCATGAAGACTTGCATACTGTGTGGAGATTGCTCCTTCTTCGCCTCGATAGCCTGGATCAATTGCAAAGAACAATTCACCGAAGATCTTTGAGATCTCACCTCGATTAATCTCATCAATAATGAATATGTATTTTTTAAGTTCTTCCTGCTTTACCGCTACATTTGATGCCTTAATTTTCTGAGATTTAATCGCGTGATAGATAGCAAAATCATAAGAATAACCTTGTGTAGCAAAAGTCTTTTTGAAAAAGGTCGTAATATCTTTTACTTTCTCAAACTGCTGCCCAGACTCCAGCATCTTTCTTACTTCAGCCAAATTTAAAGCAAGATGGTTGACTGTTGCATTTCCTGGAATAGAAATATAGATATGCTCATCATCAACATCGGTAATGGTAAATTCATTTCCGTTGATCGTTTTAAAGGTGTCAACCCCAAACTCAATACCAGAGAAAAATTCTTCTAAAACCCTCTGAACCGAGACTTCCTTTTCTACTGTATCTTTAGTTTTTTGTGAGTCCTCATAATTCTTTCTAGCACGGTCAATAAACTTCTTGAAAATGCCATCTTTTAATTCAAAGCCCATCGACCCATCGTTGTTGAGTTTTGGTCTCAGACCTTCAACAAAATCAGAATAATCATAGCCTGGATGGAACTGAACAAATTCCACCTGCTGTTTCTGCTCCTCAGTTAAGAAAGTGTAATCATCAAAATAACCATTACTGATAATATCCGCGGCAATTTCCTTAGCAAGGTAAGTCTTACCAGTACCAGGAGCTCCTCTTAAAATTAGATTTTTTGATTCAAGTAACATTGAAGAGAAAGGGTTTCTATAGCCTTTGACCTGCTCGACTGGCTCCTCCTCACGAACTTCATCTTTTTCTGTCACAACTGGCTCTTTTTCGTCTTTCTCGCGGTATATTAATGTAAACTTATCCCCCTTTTCACCAAATCGTTTTAAGCACTCTTGAACGAAAATAAGTGTAGAGAAAATATTCCAAGAATAGAAAACAAACTGACGCCCATTATCATAGGTGTATTTTAAGTACTCTAACGAATTTATTTTATTATTCTTAAATTCATCCACACTTGCAAAGATACCCCGGATTGTATCACTGTCTTTAAAGTACCTACAAACAGGAAAATTCTCCTTATCCTCAACTGATAAAGATATCAGTTGCTTTTCAAATACTTGACAAGCAATACGTGGTAAAGTTTGATTAGAAATTCGTTTTTCACCTTTTAGATAGGCCCGCTTAATTATATCCCCATTTGCTTTTTGGAAATAAGCATCTAGAGGACAATAGTAATCACCAAAACTCAGATCATACATTGAAAAACGTTTATCTGTTGATGTTATATCATCAGCACTAATGGTCAACTCAAATTTTTCTTGTTGTTTATTTTCAACAGTGAAGCCTTGGCTTTCCAAATATTTTTTTACCTCATCACTATTAAAGGACTTGATTGAAATATCTACACCATTTGCTAAATGATCAGCAACAGCTAAAACATACTTTAACGGATATTTTTTTCCACTTTCAGACACTAACACATATTTGTTGCCCACATTATAATTTGGTACTCCATTCTTATCGATAAAGTTTAGAGCCTCAATGATATTCTGCTTTTCAAGTCTTGGTATAGCCATGCTGAAATCCCTCAATATTTATGCGATGATGTAATCTTTTATTTTAGAAAGAGTTTAACACAAATAAAATATCAATTTACCTAATTACAAAGCAAAAAAGCTAGCTTTTACTTTTAAACGTATAAAAAGAAACGACATCCAACCTAAGTTGAATGTCGTCTTATTTATTGTCCAATTCAGGACTAATGCCGACTTACAATTTAAAAAATTTACTGTCTTATCGGCAAAAAGTTAAATTACTTATTTAAAGCTTGATCAACAGCAACGGCAATAGCCACAGTGGCACCTACCATTGGGTTGTTGCCCATGCCTAAAAAGCCCATCATCTCAACGTGAGCTGGTACTGAAGAAGAGCCTGCAAACTGAGCATCAGAGTGCATACGACCCATAGTATCAGTCATACCGTAAGAAGCAGGACCTGCGGCCATGTTATCTGGGTGTAAAGTACGACCAGTACCACCACCTGAAGCTACGGAGAAGTACTTCTTGCCTTGCTCTACGCACTCTTTCTTATAAGTGCCAGCTACTGGGTGTTGGAAACGAGTTGGGTTGGTGGAGTTACCGGTAATAGAAACGTCAACACCTTCTAAGTGCATAATGGCAACGCCTTCACGAACGTCATCTGCACCATAGCAACGAACAGCTGATCTCTCACCGTTTGAATATGGGATCTCTTTTACAACATTAACCTTACCGGTTGCATAGTCAAACTTAGTTTGAACATAGGTAAAGCCGTTGATACGAGAGATGATTTGAGCGGCGTCTTTGCCCAAGCCATTTAAGATAACACGAAGTGGAACCTTACGGGCCTTGTTAGCGTTACGAACGATACCAATTGCACCTTCAGCGGCAGCAAATGACTCGTGACCTGCTAAAAAAGCAAAGCACTTGGTCTCGTCGCGAAGTAACATAGCACCTAAGTTGCCGTGGCCTAAACCGACCTTACGATCATCGGCTACAGAACCTGGAATGCAGAAGGCTTGTAAGCCAATACCAATGGCCTCAGCAGCCTCAGCTGCAGTCTTAACGCCCTTCTTAATGGCAATAGCAGCACCTGCTACATAAGCCCAGCAAGCGTTCTCAAAGGCAATTGGTTGGATCTCACGAACCTTATCATAAGGATTGATGCCCTTCTCTTGGCAAATTGCCATGGCTTCATCAAGATCCTTGATGCCATACTCATTTAAAGCGGCGTTTACTTTATCAATACGACGCTCATAGCTTTCAAATAATGCCATAACACTAATCTCCTACTCGTGTCTTGGGTCAATGTACTTGGCAGCGCCATCGAACTGACCGTAGTGACCGCGTGCCTTGGCAATAGCCTCAGAACCCTTTAACTCAGGATCCTTCTTTAAAGCGTCAATGAGCTTACCTAAGTTGACGAACTCGTAACCTACAATCTCATTGTTCTCATTTAAAGCAAGACGAGTTACGTAGCCTTCAGTCATCTCTAAGTAACGAGCACCCTTAGCCTTAGTGCCAAACATAGTGCCAACTTGAGATCTTAAGTTCTTACCTAAATCCTCTAAGGAAGCGCCAATTGGTAAACCGCCCTCTGAGAAAGCAGTCTGAGTACGACCATAGACGATTTGTAAGAAAAGCTCGCGCATAGCTGTGTTAATAGCATCGCAAACTAAGTCGGTATTTAAAGCCTCTAAAAGAGTTTTACCAGGTAGAATTTCAGATGCCATAGCAGCTGAGTGAGTCATACCGGTGCAACCTAAAGTCTCAACTAAAGCTTCTTCAATGATGCCATCTTTGACGTTTAAGGTAAGTTTGCAAGCACCCTGTTGTGGAGCACACCAGCCCACACCATGAGTAAGACCGCTAATATCCTTGATTTCCTTGGCCTGGACCCACTTGCCCTCTTCTGGGATTGGAGCAGGACCATGATATGCACCCTTAGTAACTGGGCACATTTGCTCTACTTCATGTGAATAGATCATTGGTGGTACCTAAATTTGTTAATATTTTCTTCTTGCTTTATCTAGTGACAAGCACTAGAACCATCTTGATTATATTACATCTGCGATAAATTTTAAGCTCAAATAAGTGCTTTTATTTTTTAAAAATTACGTCTCTATCACGCTTTAAAGGGCCAAATTTGGCATATATAAGCCAAATTTTAGGCCTTATCTCTGTTTAAGATTTCCGTATCTAAAGTGCGCTTCAAAGAAGGCTCTAAGTGCAAAAGAGCGGCAAGCTCCTCTAAATAGCCTGCATTTAAAAAATGAGCACCTTGTAAAATTAAAGCTGAAAGCTCATAGATATCAATAGCCTCTTCACGATATTTAACGCGCAAGACTAAATCTTCTAAATTAATAGGAGCGGTAAGCAGTAAATCAATAATTCCTCTTACATCGTCATGAGCGAAAATTGCTTTATAAACGCGGTACATACTGTCGTGTTCATCTTGATCGATTCTAAGATCTGCCTTACTTGCAAAGATCATCGCCTCAATTAATAAAAAGGCACACTCTTGATAGACAAGATCATCTACATAATAACCATTTTGCTCATCTTCACCACTTGTAGTATTTTTTAATCTATATACGTAAGCACTACGCCTTTTTAACCATTTTTCAAATATTTCAAAGGCAAAGGCAGCTACTTTTTTACTGTGCTCATCACTTAAAGAGCCAATTAATCCATCATCTTGATAAAAAGCACATAATGAGGGGCGAGCCTTGAGAGGCCAGCTTGAGGACTGATGGTCTTTATTTAAAAGAGGATTGTCACTTTCCTCTTTATCTTCTATATAAGCTAGATCTGGCATGGTGCCAACTTAAATCCTTAATTCTTCGTTTTCTGTCTTAACCAAAATTTAAGCCCAAATTTGGCCTTAAAGATTTAGCAAAATTAATTAAACTTTGCATAATCTACGACTTAGACTTACTCTAAAGCAAAAAGTTTCGCTTGAAATTTTGATCCATGACGTGTTTTTTTGTGACAAACTTAAAATCTTTTAAAAGTATCTGTTATGATTTAGCATATTATAAATTAAGCGGATTGATTAAGAAGATTCATAAATGAGCAGCTCAACTAATATTATTCCAAAACCTCATGCTGACAGCACTATAAGCTGGTTTATAAGTCAGTGTCATATTCACAAGTATCCTGCAAAAAGCTCTATTATCCATGCCGGAGAAAAGGCTGAAACTTTATACTACATTGTAAAAGGTTCAGCTGCGGTGTTAATTAAAGATGCTGATGGCCGAGAGATGATCTTAACTTATTTAAATCAAGGTGATTTTATCGGTGAATTAGGTCTTTTTGATCAAACTGAGAATCCAACACGCTCAGCTTGGGTAAGAGCTAAAGTGCAATGTGAGGTAGCTGAGGTCTCCTATAGCAAGTTTAAGCAATTAGTTCAGGTAAATCCTGAGATTTTAATGCGTCTTTCTGCACAAATTGCAAGACGTTTAGCCTCAACTTCTAAGAAAGTTGGCAACCTTGCCTTCTTAGATGTGACAGGCCGCATTGCTCAAACTTTAGTCAATCTTGCACATCAGCCTGAGGCGATGACTCACCCTGATGGCATGCAAATTAAAATTACGCGTCAAGAGATAGGTCAGATTGTCGGCTGCTCACGCGAAACTGTGGGCCGCATCTTAAAGATGATGGAAGAAGACCATCTTATTTCAGCCCATGGTAAAACCATTGTTGTGTTCGGTACCAGATAAGTGGAGTAAATAAATGCCCTCATTGTTAGAACAAGGCGTACACTCTTTTTCACGTGAAGATTTATTAGCCTGCTCAAGAGGAGAGCTCTTTGGTAAAGGTAATGCCCAATTGCCAGCACCAAATATGTTAATGTTCGACAGAATCACATCCATTCGCGCAGACAACGGTGCTTTTGGTTTAGGTCAAATTACAGCTGAACTTGATATTAATCCAAATCTTTGGTTTTTCTCTTGTCACTTCCCAGGCGATCCTGTAATGCCAGGATGCTTAGGCCTTGATGCCATGTGGCAGCTTATCGGCTTTTTCTTAGGTTGGAGAGGCGGCCCAGGCAAAGGAAGAGCCTTAGGCGTGGAGCGCGTTAAGTTTAAGGGTGAAGTTTTGGAAGATGCCAAACTTGTCACCTACGTCATTGATATTAAACGTATCATTGAGCGCGGTAACTTAATTATGGGGGTTGCTGACGGTAAGGTATTTGTAGATGGTAATCATATTTATACCGCTGAGAACTTACAAGTAGGCTTAGTTCCACCTAAAAAAGATTAAAAAATATAAAATTATATTTAATAAAGTGAAGGAAGCCTAGAGCTTCCTTTCTTATTTTTTGAGATCTATCACAATTTTTAGCCCTTTTGAAATTAATTCCCACTTTTGTACATTATTTCTTAACTTTTTGATATTCTTACCTAACCTTAAAAAAGGTTTCTTTGTCTTTAATTTATCTTTAGCAAACAAAATTCTCAGGGAGGAAAATCACAATGAGCGCAAAGCTGAAGCGCAATAACTATGTCAGCCCTAAGCAAATGTGGGAAAAAAGCCAAGCATCATTTAGGACGACTACTACTGCGCATCACCACCTACGTTCAAAGGAAGACAAAAATTATTACCATATAGCAACAAGCAAGAGTCAAAGTCTTGAAAACAGACTGCGCCATTTAGTAGATCGCTCAAATGAGCGTGTGGATGATCTTTTATATCGGCATAATTACGATACTGATATTGAAAGTCTCAACTCTTTCTATAAACAAAGAGTCGATAAGATTTTAGTTTGTTTAACTGAAGAGATCCCTAGGATCTTAACTACTTTTATCTTGCTTGCTGAAATGCAAAAGAAACAGGTCGACCTTGATTTTCAAAGAAGACAAGATGATTTCTATGCAAACAGACGTCATCCTCTAGAGAGCACCTGCGCCTATTTAGCAAGAAGCCTTAACCTAAAGTCAAACGTTATGCTTGATAAATTTAAGACTGCAAGCTTAAGTATTCAGCACTTGTTTTCCTCTATCTTAGAGTCTAAAGAGTCTTTTTTTATCAAATTGATTGAAAAAGCCACTTTGCAAGCCTTCAATGAAGTCAACACTGTGCCCTTCTTGCACTCCTTTGCCAACTCTAAAGAGCTTTTAAAATACTTAAGTTTTGGCAATATGACCACCATCCGCGCAGAAGGACTTACCGGCATTTCAGTAAGCTTAGGTCAAAGACTTGAGCGCGCAATGCAAGATAAACGACACTCAAGCTTAAAAGATCAAAACTCAACTCCTTTTGAGAGCGGCTTTTTGATCTTTGCAAGCCTTCTTTATCGTTGTGCTTTGAAGATCGCTCAAGAGCGCGCAGCCTACCGTAGAGTTCAGCCTTTAAATGTGCAAGATCTTAATTATTTCTTAGCCTACGGGGCTTGGTATGCAAGTCAAAAACTTTATATCTTAGAGATCTTTGATAACATCAAAGACAAAAATACCAACCTTAGGATCTTCCCAAGCCTTGAGCAATACTTGTTTGCTCAAGCGCGGATCTTAAATGAGGAATTAAGTCTTGAGATCTGCCCTCGCTGTGGACAATTTCATTTAAACTTTCATCCCCACCTTGAAGGCAGTGCCCGACAAAGACACTTAGGTTTAAGTTTTGATTGCATTAATTGCGTTTTAAAAGGACAGCTTAACTATAAATGTCAGGCGATAAGACGCACTCTTAATGAAGATCTACAAGAGGAAAAGACTGATCTTAATTTACTAACCCCAACACCTAAAAAACCACTTGGAGGGAATCAAGAAAATTTAGGTGCCATTGAAGATCTAAGTTCTATAAAGCAAAACCCTGAGCTACAAAATCTTAAAGGACATAAAAGAAGCAATTATCCCCACTTCTCATCTTTAGATTTAGAGCTTGGTTTAGTGTGCTAAAAGACGATGGCGCAAGGCACCTCTCCTTGCGCCATAAAAGATCTTTAATTTAATTTTGTAAGGGTCGCATTAAGCCCTAAGGTTCTAAGCTTGTTTAACTTTATAAAAAAAATTTGATAAGTGCCATCTCTCTCATCTAAAGCTTGCACAACTCCTTCACCAAAATGGGCGTGCAACACACGATCACCTACCGCATAAGAAAACTTAAAGTTCTCTTGTTTAAAAACTTCCTCTTGTTGTTGATATTTAGGATCAATCTCCCCTACTTCCAAATAATCCTCAGGTTTTAACTCGGTTAAAAAGCGCGAAGGAACTCTTGGCACCTTAACTTTAGGATTGTCAGGATTTACCTCATTACCTCCAGCCTCTGAAAGTAATAATTGCTTTTTAGCCCGGGTCATGGCCACATACATTAAACGCCGCTCTTCTTCAATATTTTGCTCATTAATCGCCTTTCTTGTAGGGAAGGTGCCTTCATTTAAAGAGATTAAAAACACATAATCAAACTCCAAACCCTTTGCCGTATGCACGGTCATAAGTTGCACACAATTGTCACTATCTTTTAGATCTTCACGATTTAAAAGCGTTAAGTTATTTACAAAGTCGGCTAAATTTACGGCCTCGCCTTGATGATCTTTAAAATTGGCAAGATAGGTTTTTAAAAGCGCTAAACTCTCAAGTCTTTCATCATCACCGCTTTTTTTAATGTATTCCTCAAAACCCGTGGCATTCATTAAAATTTCAAAGTCATAACTTGGATCTGACAAAGGCTTACTTGCTAAATTCTCTAAAGTCTCAACAAAAGTCTTAAGCTTGGTTCTTTGATACAGCGTTGGATCGTCTCTGAAAGTTTGCAAAGCCTTAAAAAGTGAGAGGCGATTTTTATGAGCAAGCTTGGTTAAATACTCCAATCTTACCTTGCCAAAGCCGCGTCTTGGGACATTAATCACGCGACGTAGCGCATCATCGTCATGTAAATTAATTCTCAAACGAAGATAAGCTATGGCATCTTTAATCTCTTTTCTATCAAAAAAGCGCAATTGCCCACTTAAAGTATAGGGGATCTTAAATTTAACCAAACTATTTTCAATGGCAGTGGCATTAAAATTGGCCCGATATAAAACGGCAATTGAAGCTTTTGGAGCAATTTTTCTAATCTCCAAAATATGCTCTGCCACATAATCGGCCTCAACATAAACTGAGGCTAAGTGACTTACGATAGGTAAAAAAGATCTTCTTTTAGCTAAAAGCTTACTTTTATCTTCAAGGTTTTGAAGACCTACTTGGGCATTTAAACCTTGAGTTTTAGAAAATAAAGCTTTGCGATTAATTTCACTTTGCACGCTTTCACTTAAATTATCTTTTTTAGCATGAGGATCTAAAACTACCACCATCTCCTCTAATTTAAGAGAGTCTACCATGGCCTCTAAAGGACGACGCTCTTCATCGTGATTATGAGAAATTACCGAAAAGGCCGCTTTTAAAATCTTCTCTTGGGAGCGGTAATTTTTAGTTAAAAAGACCTTTAAACAATCAGGATGGTTTTGGACAAATTCTTTAAAATACTCAACACGAGCGCCTCTGAAAGTATAGATAGTCTGATCTGGATCGCCTACTACAAAAAGATTTTTATGATAAGCGCTTATAAGCTCTACTAATTGATTTTGATCCAAATCAATATCTTGATATTCATCAACTAAAATATACTCAAAGCGCTTTTGATAACGCTCTAAAACTTGCGGGTAATTTTGCAAAATATGAAGGGTCAGCAAAATCAAATCATCAAAATCTAAGGTAAAAGTAGATCTTTGGGCAAAAAGATAACGCCAAAAAAGCCTCGCCCTATCATCACTTGCCTCTTTAGATCTTTTAAGTAACTCTTCACTGTCAGGGGCTAAAAATGCCCCCACATACTCCCGCGTCTCTTTAAGGCCATCAATATACTCCCAAGCTTTAGTTAAAGTTAATTTCTTACCATCAATGCCAAGCTCTTGATACAAAGGACGTAATTTTTCTTTAACATCGCTTACATCCTCAATAATAAAAGTCTTAGGCCAGCCTAAAAGTGAAATTTCCTCACGCAAAAATAAAGCGCAAAAGCCATGAAAAGTGGTAATTAAGGGATTGCCTACACTCTCCCCACACAAAGCTCTAACCCGCTCTTTCATCTCAAAGGCGGCTTTATTTGTAAAGGTTACCGCCCAAATAGTACTAGGTGAAATTCCAAGCTCGTTAATTAAATAAGCATAGCGATAAGTTAAAGTGCGAGTCTTACCCGTACCCGCTCCGGCATTGACTCTTACATATCCTTCCGTATTAGTCACGGCAAACACTTGTTCTTCATTTAAATTATCAAGCATTATCTTTATCCAAGCTTTAATTTTTAAGTGTTAAAAGCTTAACATAAGTGGTACACTTATCAAACTTTGACTTTCTAGTAACGATAATCAACAATACCGCTACTAAATTTAATTTAGGCTTAATTTTTACGTTTTAAAATTATGATTGAGAAATTTCAACCTTCTGATCTTAATTCTGTCATGCAAATTTGGCTTGAGGACAATTTAGAAGTCCATTCCTTTGTTGCAAAAGATTACTTTCTCTCCCATGTAGATGAAGTTAAAGCGGCAATGCTTAAAGCTAACATCTATGTTTTAAAACAAGACGGAGTAATTAAAGCTTTTATTGGCCTTGAGGATCATAATATTGCCGGACTTTTTGTCGACAAAAAATATCAAGATCAAGGTCTTGGCAAGCAATTACTAGATTTTGTAAAACTTAGGCATCAAAACTTAACGCTTAATGTCTTTAACAAAAATAAGCGTGCCCTCAAGTTTTACCTGCGCGAGGGCTTTGTGCTCATTAAAGAAGATTTAGATGAAGAGACAGAAGAGCTTGATCTTACTTTAAGCTGGTCTAAAAATTAAACTTTCTTAAAAATAGGGGTAGGGGATGGCGTTTAGCGCCTTGCCCCTCCCTCAGAACCGTGCGTGCGACTTTACCGCACACGGC
>CALXNU010000020.1 GCA_944389835.1 uncultured Succinivibrionaceae bacterium | reverse complement strand
AGAAGTGAAATGTAGTAACGCCGATGGTAGTGCAACGAACGATTGTGCGAGAGTAGGTCACCGCCAGGCCCCAATTTTGCTGATATGGCTCAGTTGGTAGAGCGCACCCTTGGTAAGGGTGAGGTCCCGAGTTCGATTCTCGGTATCAGCACCATTTTTTAGTATCATTCATAGGAAAAGCCAGGTTTAACCTGGTTTTTTTATTTCTTGAAAGTAATTTTTTACCTTTTAAAATAAATTTTGTTGATTTTTCTTGAAAAGTTTGTTTTTAATATCTCTTATCTTTTTATAATTTAAAGAAATTTTTTTTCTTAAAAACTTATTATTTAAACTATTACGATAATCTAAAATCCTCATTTCTAAATTTTTTCGTTTGGTTAAAACTATACCTTAGCGTATAATAGTTTTTAGGTTTTAAGAGCTCTTTCTTATCTTCATTAATCTTAATATGAGGCCTTTTATTATGAATGATATTTCTGCACTTCCAACTTATGAGGCAGATTTAGCTTATCTTCAGCAAAGTATTCGTTCTATTCCTGATTATCCAAAGACGGGGATCTTATTTAGAGATGTTACCTCATTATGTGAAGATAAAAAGGCCTTTAATTTAACCATTGATATGCTCTATGAGATTTATAAAGATAGCGCAATTGACAAGATTGTAGCCGCTGAAGCTCGTGGTTTTGTCTTTGGGGCGGCTCTTGCAAATAAGCTTAATTGTGGTTTTGTGATGGTAAGAAAGCCTGGCAAATTACCACGTGAGGTTATTGAAGAGCATTATGATTTAGAATACGGTCAAAACACTTTGCAAATTCATAGAGACTCAATAAAGCAAGGTGAGCGAATTTTAATTATTGATGATCTTTTAGCAACCGCTGGTACCGTAAGTGCCATGATCAAATTAGTGCGCCGTTTAGGTGGAGAGATTGTTTCAACTGGTTTTGTTATTGAATTGTTTGATTTAGGTGGCGCAGATAAAATTCGCAATGAATATCATGTAGATTGCAGAACATTGGTGCGATTCCCTGGTCATTAATCAAGATTGATAAACAAGGTTTAATAAATGGGTAGTGAAAAGGAAAGCGAATATCAGGCTTTAGCGCGTAAATATCGTCCACAAACCTTTGAGGATGTGGTAGGGCAAGGTCATGTGATTGCAGCTTTATCAAGTACGATTGATGCAAGACGTATTCATCATGCCTATTTATTAACTGGAACTCGTGGCATTGGTAAAACTACCATCGCAAGGATTATTGCTAAATCTTTAGAGTGTGAAAAAGGAATTAGCTCTCATCCTTGTGGTGAATGTGTCGCCTGTAAAAGTATTGCGCAAGGCTCATATCCTGATGTGATTGAGATTGATGCAGCCTCTCAAACTAAGGTTGATGATACAAGAGCCTTGCTTGAAAATACGCAGTACCCACCTTTAAATGGCCGCTATAAGATTTATATCATCGACGAAGTGCATATGCTTTCAAGTAGTAGCTTTAATGCGCTGCTTAAAACCTTAGAAGAGCCTCCGTCATATGTAAAATTTATTTTAGCCACCACTGATCCGCACAAGATCCCAACTACTGTGTTATCGCGCTGTTTAAAGTTTCAATTAAAAGCTTTAACAGTTGAAGAAATTAAAAAACAAATCGAAAACATTTGTCAAAAAGAAGGGATTGCCTGTCAAAGTGAAGGAGCGGCTTTAATTGCTCGTGCTGCACGTGGCTCAATGCGTGATGCCCTCTCTTTATGCGATCAAGCAATTGCCTTAGGTAAGGGTGCTTTAGATCGTAGTTGTGTGCTTGCCATGTTAGGCACAGCAAGTGATGAGATTATAGACAGTGTTTTAAATTTATTAGCCCCAGGTAATGAAGCAAAATTCCCTGAGGTATTAGCCTCCATTACTTCTATTGCCCCTAACTATAGATCGCTTTTAGAAGAGCTTGCCGTAGTGTTGCATGATATTGCGCTTTTCCAATTAATAGGTGGCACGCGTTTAGATCTTTTTACTTATCCACAAGATCTTTTAGAGAAAAATGCTAAAGCTTTAACTGCTACAGCTGTGCAACTTTACTATCAAATTGTCATTGAAGGTATTAATGAATTAAAGCTTACTACAGACTCTCGTACTACCTTTGAGATGACTTTGTTGCGCTTAATGGCTTTTACACCTCAAAAAAAAAATTCTTAAGTGATGGTACTTTTGCTGATGAATTTGAAGAATCAGAATTAACTTTACGTTTAAAAGCTGAAATTGCCTCTATTCCTTCTCAAGATTTTTCAAAGAATCTTTTAAACTTAGGTAATGTAAGCTCAGTAGTTAAAGATTTAGCATTAGAAAGTGCTGGTACTCAAGATAAGCAAGTAAACGAGCGTTTAAAGCAAAGTATTGTTGATCTAAAGCAAGAGTCTCAAGTTAATGAGAGTTTGCAAACTCAATTAGCGACAGATCCTAAGGTTTTAGATAAGCCTTTAAATGTTGCACAAGAGCCTTTAAAGAGCGCTTTAGTAGAAAATGCCAAGATAAAGCCTCAAGAGATTAAAGTTGCCGATCCTAAACTTCACTCTTTACAAGAGCTTTTAAAGCGCACCGAGCTTTATCTTAAAAACTTAAAAGAAGAGAAAGAAAAACTTATCTCCTTTAAAGATAAAAAAGATGTCACGGTGCACTCGCAACTTAATAAAGTGCGCGATTTATCTTTGAAAATAGATCTACAAAGTGAAACTAAGAGTCAAGAAGATCCTTTTGCCAATGTGGATTTAGGCCCGGACTTATCTTTAAAAGAGATAGTTGAGGCACCACTTCCTGAAACTCAATCATTACTTGAGCAAAATTTTGTACAAGATGATGCAAGCTCAAGTCTTGAGAGTAATTTTAATTTTGAGGAGCCAAAGCCTCTAGAGCAAAAAGACACTTTAGAAGTTCAGGAAATTAAGGCAGAAGAGAGTAATCCTGAAGTATCTTTGGCTGATAATTTAGAAAAGGAAAAGCAAGAGGCTACTCAAGAAGGGGGCACTTTAGTTTTAGAAATTACTCAAGATCCTTTTGCAAGTGCTGATCTAAGTGCTTTGTCTACAGAAAAGCAAACCTTAGGGGGGACTGATTTAAGTTTACTTGAGCAAGATCTTTTAAATCTTAATTTAGAAAATAAAGAACTTGTGACTTTTGCTGAGAGTAATAAACAAGAAAGTTTCGCCCTGCAAACTGTAGATCCTAAAGATGAGCCTTTGATTAAAGAGTTTGCAGTAGATCCTTTCACTCACGCACAAGAGCTTGATAAATTACAAACCATTAATACTACTTTAGATAAGGTTGCAACTAAAACGTATAGTCAAGATGCACTTGAGAGTCTAAATCATAAGGCAGAGAGTAATTTGCCTGAAGGTCAAGATCCTCTAAAGGCTAAGTCTTTTGATACCTCGCGCTTTGAAGAGGCAGTAAATGCGGCCTTTTTAGAAAATACTACAGCTGCACAAACTAAAGATGCTAATGAAAGATATAGAAAGCTTCTTGCAGATAAAGCCAATGAGCTTTTAAATAAATCTTCTCTAGAGAATAGAACAACTAAGAGTCAAACAGCATCAAAGCCTCAAGCCTTAAAGACCGAAGCTACTGTGGAGGTTAATGCTAAAGCTTTAAATGAAGCTTCAAATAAAGCCGATGATTATTTTGATCCTTTTGTTGGGGAGGATTTTGCCCCATCAGACAATAATCCTATCTTAGATGATGAAATTCCGCTTTTTGATCCTTCACAGATGGGTTATGTACCACAAGGCAATACCTTTGAGGATGATGACAATTTAGATGAAGAAAATCCAGATGCGGCTTATTCTGTAAATTTAGCGATTAATTTGCCTGAAGAGAATACACCTTCAGTGAAAAAAGAAGGTGATTTAGTAGTTGCAGATGGTGATCCAACTTTAGTTAATCACGAGCAAAGAGAGCTAATTCAAACTCATGCTTTAAATCGCAGCTTAATGGGGAAACGCTTTTTAACTTCAGATGATTTTTTGCCTAAATTAAAAGAGCAAAATCGTTTTTATGCTTTAATTAATGCAGCACAATTTGATCCTATAGATCTTTCAGTGTTAATCCATGCTAATTATAAGTTTGTAGATGACAGTGAAAGTCAATTAGATCTTGAAGTGGTAGGTCCTGATTTAGTGGCAGAAGATCCGCGTTTTATTAAACGTGTTGAAGAAAAATTAAGCCAAGTTTTAGGTCATGCATTAAAAGTTGAGCTCTCCTTTATTAAAGATGAGAGCAAACAGAGTTTACACAATGAGGCAAAAAGAGTTTTCCAACAGGAAATTAGTAAAGAGCACAGTCGCTTAATGCAAAATCCAGCCTTAAATAAGTTATGCAAGCTTTTAAATGAAGATCCAGGATCTCTAGGGCTTGATTTACTAACAGATAAACAAACGACTTAATGCATAAGCTTGCGATATTGAGAAGGTAAAAGCTTTTCTTGGGCTTTAAAGGCTTGAGAGAATTTACCTTGACTTTGAAAGCCTACTTGTTTGGCAATGGTGGCTATGGACTCTTGGCTTTCTTGGAGTAATTTTTTTGCCTTTTGTATGCGATAGTTTTGTATATAGCTTGCGATAGGTGCGCCATAAATTGCTTTGAAGATCTCTTTTAAGCTTGAGGGGTTGGTTGAAAAACGCTTGGCAAGTTCCTCTATAGTAAAGCGCTTATCTAGGTTTTCTATAAGAAAGTCATGAAGTTTTTTAATTTGTTCAGTTTTAAATGAAGCATAGGCACTAATTTGTGAGCTTTTACCTTTAAAATTAGTTAGGAAAAGTAAGATCTCCAAGACTTTTAATTTTAAAAGAGGCAAACGCTCAGTCTTGGAAATTTTAGTCAGTGGGGCAAAAATATACTGTAAATCACTATGGTTTGCGATGGTAAGTTGCGTATTTTTATCTAAAAGATTATTTAAAGGGGAGAGGTTTAGATTAATTTCTTGAAAAATAAAAGGCTTTTTTTGTTGTAATAAATTTAAATCAAGACTTAGGGAAATGGCTTGAGAGTAAGAAGTAGGAAAGCTCATTTGAGATTCTGCACAAAAACTTGCCTTATGTACGCTCAAATCACCAGAACCTAGATAAATCTCGTCACCATTTTCCATTTCCCAGCCTAAACGTCCTTGTTGACAGTAGTAAATCTCAAGTACTTCATCTAAGGATTCGTGACTGAATTTTACTTTAGAGGCTAAAAAAGTACTAAAAGAGACTTCAACTCCAGGGAAAACTGAATAGAGCTCCATAAGTCCTTTGCCTTGTGTTAAGGCTTTAAACTTTGAGGACATTAAAACTGGGGCATTGTCTTGTTGTCGGTAAGTTTCAATGCGCAAGGTGCCATTGGGAAGCTCTTTTAGGCAAGATTCTAAATTTGGAAATGGCTCTATCATGGGCTAGAGTTCCTCATCAAAATTGGGACAGGAAATTTTAATTTGCCATTCAATTAGTTTGTGAAATTGTTGGGCTTGTTCGGTATTTGCTACTGTGTAATAAACTTCTTTACCTTCTTTTCTTGAGACAATAAGTCCTGTTTTTTTGAGTAATTTTAGGTGATGTGAAATGGCGGGACTACTCATCTTAAGCATGGCAGAAAGGTTTATGACACATTCTTCTGCATGACATAACAACCAAAAAATACGTAAGCGACTCCCATCGCCTAATTGCTTAAACATTAAAGCGATAGTACTAAAATCCTCAACGCTTGGCATGTTTTTGAGGTGTTGCTCTATACTTTGACCATGATCATGAGGAAGTTTATTTTCCATAATAAAACTCGTATTGTTAATTATTTGAGATTGATAAGTTTTTGCTTATAACGATCTAAGATCTCTTGTAAGCTTATCTTTTGCATGGCCTTTTGAGCCTCCTCTTGCACGATATCATAAACATCGCGGATGGTAAGTTGAATATTAATCCCTACGCCACATTCAGGATTAGTATGAGTGTCTTGATGTAGTAGAGGTTTATCACCTTCAATGGCTTTGTAAATATCAAATAAGGTAATTTCTTGGGCAGCGCGTGCTAAAGCAGGTTTAGCGCGACCTTGGGTGGTAATTAATAAGTTTTCTTTTTTTAAAGCTGACATTAATTGTCTAACGTAGGATGGATGGGTGTGAATACTTAAGGCAATACTATCGCTTGTGAGATCTTCATTAGAGTTTAGGGCAATAAAAGCTAGGATATGGATAGCATCACTAAGTTTAGTTGGGTATTTCATAAAAACCTCTTAAATTCACTAAAGGTTATCTTACTAAAAAAGTTAGGCCCTGTGTTTTGAATTTAATTTTTAGTTGTTAAATTTATAATAACACCTTATTGACAAATTGGCTAAAGACTTTTAGGATTATTGATGTTAATTTTAAAATAACAACTTATACAGGTGTCATTATGAGTTTCTACGAAGATTTAGTCACTAGAACACAACTCAACTATCAAAATTACTATGATCTCTACGCACAAGGTGAGACTCCTTATGAATTAAGCACTTTAAAGCCTTTAACGTATCAAGATCAAATTACAAAGTTAGTTGACGCGATCAATGCAGCTGAGGTCATTTTAGTAGGAGGTGCATCGGGTCTTTCGGCAGCTGGAGGGGGTGATTTTTACTATGCGGATAATGCGTCTTTTAGAAAATATTTTGGAAAGTTTGCTAAAAAGTACCATTTTAAAGGAGCCTTTGATGGCATGATGCGTCATTGGCAAGATAGGGCGGCCTTTTGGGGCTATTTAGCAACCTTTTTAAATACTACACAAAAAGCAGAAGTTAGAAAGCCGTATTTAGATCTTGATTTTCTTTTAAAAGATAAGGAATTTTTCGTTCTCACGACTAATCAAGATACGCAATTTGTCAAACTTTATGATGAAAGTAAAGTCGCACAAATCCAAGGTGATCATCGCTTTTTTCAATGTGTTAACTGCTGTAGTGATGATACCTGGGATGCGGTAAAGCCTGTTGAGAGCATGATCGAGGCTATGGGTGATGGAATTGCCATTCCAAAAGATCTTATTCCAAGGTGTCCTCATTGTGGGGCGGAGGCTTTTCCTTGGGTTAGAGGATACGGTAACTTCCTTCAAGGCAGCAAGTATGAAAGCGAATATCAAAAAGTTTCTGACTATTTGCTAAAACACCTAAGAAGCAAAATTCTCTTTTTAGAACTTGGGGTAGGGCGTATGACGCCGATGTTTATTCAAGAGCCTTTTTGGAATTTAACTTTAAATCTACCTGAAACAAATTATATTGCCATCAATGATAAATACGACTTTTTGCCCAAGGTGATAGAAGATCGTGGCATGGTGATTGTAGATGATCTAGGGAAGGTTTTATCTGATGCAAAAGATCTGATGTTAAAGCTTAAGGGAGGTAAAAATGCCTAATTTACAGGAAATTGCTCAAAGAATCGAGGATGCTGATGCCATCTTAATTGGGGCAAGTAATGGCCTGTCTATTTGTGAAGGTTTACACTTATTTGCAGAAAACCAAGCTTTTGATGAGATTTTTGGTGATTTTAAACGAGAGTTTGGCATACAAAGTATTATACATGGCATGTTAATTCCTTGGAGTGATGTCGAGCTTAAGTGGGGATTTTGGTTACGCTTGATTGCAAATTATTATTTAAATTATCAACCTACACAGGTCATGCAAGATTTAAAGGCTCTTATTGGCAATAAAGATTACTTTATTGTGACCTCAAATGGAGAGTGTCATTTTGAGCTTGCAGGATTTAGTGCGGAGAAGATTTTTGAGGTGGAGGGGAATTGGGTAACCTTACAATGCTCTAATGCTTGTCATAACACTCTTTATGAGGGAAGTGTAATTTTTAAAAAGCTTTGTTATTATCAAGATCAAATGAGAGTGCCTGTAAGTGAGATCCCGCGCTGTCCTAAATGTGGAGATTTTATGGTGATGCAGATGGGGGCGGCTCAGAAGATAATTTTAGATGTTAAAGCACGATCACGTTTGCAAACTTTTTTAGAGCGTTATCATGGTAAGAAATTGGTGGTTTTAGAGTTAGGAATTGGGTGGCGCAATCAATTGATAAAAGCTCCTTTAATGCATTTGGTCAATCAAGAACCTTTGGCAACTTATATAACTTTAAACAAAGGTGAGATTTACATTGAAAAATTTATAAAAGATAAAGCTTTTGGCCTAGATGGAGATTTAAGGGAGACTTTAGCGCAAATAAGGGAGATCCTTGAGCATGGAAATATTAGAGCCTGAAATCAAAGTTGAATACGAATTTTGGCATAAGTTTTTGGAAGAGAAGGTCAATTTTACTCACGCTAAAAGCTCAATTCACACCAAGGATCATTGCAGGCGCGTGTTACTTTTTGCCCTGCTTATTGCGCAGAAAAAAGCTTTAAATGCTCATTTAAGATCTATTTTAGCTAAAGCGTGTGTTTTTCATGATTCAAGACGTTTTGATGATGGCTTTGATGTAGGGCATGGCGATCGTGCGGCGGCTTTTTATCAGGATTTTTGTCAAAAGCATCATTTAGCTTATGACAATTTAGTTTCAGGCATTATGGCCTATCATGATAGGCCTGATGTTGAAGGTGAAAAAGCATTAAAAGCTTTTAAAGATGGCGTGTTGCTCTATCACATCTTCAAAGATGCTGATGCTTTAGATAGATATCGTTTTGGAGCTTTAGGTTTAGATCCAAGATATTTGCGCACTAAAGAGGCTTTAGCTTTGATGGACTTTGTTAAAAGCCAAAATCAAGAAGTTGTCGCAAAGTTTAGTTTATTACCTTAAGTCTTAACTCTATTTTTTCCCATTTAGCAATAATTTTTGCCCAAATAGCAGGATCTTTGGGCGGTGTCTTGATCTGTTTTTAAACAAATATTACGATAATTGCACAATTAAATGATTATTTAATCGTTTGTTAGATATTCAAGGAGATCCAAAATGAAAAAGACTTATAAGATTGAAGTTGATTGTGCAAATTGTGCAAATTTAATGGAAGATGCTGCACGCAAAACTGAAGGTGTGGCTAATGCAACAGTTAACTTTATGACCTTAAAGATGAATGTTGAGTTTAAGGAGGGACAAGATCCTAAAGTGGTGATGGAGAATGTGCGCAAAGCCTGTAAGAAAGTAGAACCTGATTGTGAAGTATTTTTATAAAAGTACGGCTCATTAAGAAAGAATGCCTTGCAGAAAATTGTGAGGCATTTCTTCTTATAAAAAGATTAGGCTTTAAAGGAGGTGGGATATGCAAGAGTATATTGTGAATGGTCTTTTAGTTTCTGTGGCACTATTGGCAATTATTTTACAGTTAATAGGTTTAAGACCTAGCGCTAATATGACTCATAAGCAAAAAGTAACTTTGTGGCGTATTTTCTTAGCTAGTGCTTTATTATTAGTTTTACAAGTTGTAGGTACTGCGCCTTTTGAAAAATTTGGCGAAAGCGGGCGCTTTGTACGTTTAGCAGTTTTCCTAGTTGATTATTTGATTATAGGTTACGACATTTTAATTAAAGCCTTAAAGGGTATTCGTAACGGTCAGGTTTTTGATGAAAATTTCTTAATGATGGTCGCAACTTTAGGTGCTTTAGCTTTAGCCATCTATGAGAACGGCGATTATCTTGAAGCTATTGCGGTAATGTTGTTTTATCAAGTGGGAGAGTGGTTTCAATCTTATGCGGTTGGTAAAAGTCGTCGTAATATCAGTGATCTTATGGATATTAGACCTGATTATGCCAATATTGAGAAAGATGGAAAATTAGAACAAGTAGATCCTGATGAGGTAGGCATTGGTACGATCATTGTGGTTCAACCTGGTGAGAAGGTACCACTTGATGGCATCGTAGTTGAGGGTACTTCTACTTTAAATACCGCAGCTTTGACCGGTGAGAGTTTGCCAAGGGAGGTTAAAGTCTCAGATGAGATCATAAGCGGCTGTATTAATATGACAGGCCTTCTTAAAATCCAAACTACCAAGGAGTTTGGTGAGTCAACGGTCTCAAAGATTTTAGATTTAGTTGAAAATGCCTCATCTCGCAAATCAAAATCAGAGGATTTTATCTCGCGTTTTGCCAAAATTTATACTCCAGCGGTGTGTTATGCAGCTTTAGCTTTAGCCATTGTGCCTCCATTAGTTAGAGTCTTTGGGATGGGCGTTAGTGCCGAGTTTGAAACTTGGATTTACCGTGCTTTAACCTTCTTAGTGGCAAGTTGCCCTTGTGCCTTGGTAATTTCAATCCCATTATCCTTCTTTGCAGGTATTGGTGGGGCAAGTAAGGAAGGCGTGTTAGTTAAAGGTTCCAATTATCTTGAGGCTTTATCGCAAACTAAAATCGTAGTTTTTGATAAAACCGGTACTTTAACTCAAGGTGTCTTTGAGGTTAATGGGGTACATCACAGCACTTATGATGATAAGAAACTAATTGAGTATGCAGCTTTAGCTGAAAGTGCTTCAAGCCATCCTATAAGTAAGAGTTTACAAAGAGCTTATGGTAAAGAGATTGATAGAAGTAGAGTTAGCAATATAAAAGAAATAAGTGGAAAGGGTGTGATAGCACTTGTTGATGATATTGAGGTGGCAGCAGGTAATGATAAATTAATGGAACAACTTGGCATTGCTTATCACTCCTGTCACAGTGTCGGAACTATTATCCACATGGCTATTAAAGGAGAGTATGCAGGGCATATTGTGATCTCCGATATTGTGAAGACCCACTCTAAAAAGGCTATTGAAGAATTAAAAAATGCAGGTGTACGCAAGACTGTGATGTTAACAGGAGATGCCAATAAAGTTGCTCAATCAGTGGCGAGTGCCTTAGGTATAGATCAAGTTTATAGTGAACTTATGCCTGCAGATAAAGTTGAAAAGGTTGAAGAATTATTAAACATGAAAGCTTCAAGTGCCAAGTTGGCCTTTGTGGGTGATGGTATTAATGATGCTCCAGTTTTAAGACGTGCTGATATTGGTATTGCCATGGGTGCTATGGGCTCAGATGCGGCAATTGAGGCTGCTGATGTAGTGTTGATGGATGATGATCCACTAAAAATTTCCAAAGCCATCAAGATTAGTCGCAAGTGCTTAAGTATTGTCTATCAAAACATTGTGATAGCAATTGGTATCAAGGTTTTGTGCTTAGTATTAGTAGCCATTGGTCTTGCAAATATGTGGCTTGCTGTATTTGCTGATGTGGGAGTGATGATTATTGCTGTGTTAAATGCTATTCGCGCTTTGTTTGTAAAACATCTTTAGAAACTTAAGGGGAAGATATGACAGGATCTTATCTAGCACCTACAAGTTTAAAGCTTTCCTCACTTACATCTTTTTTTAAGATCCTGTCTTGTCCTTCACGGGTGAGGATCTTATTTGAGATTTCAAAAAGTGAGCTTTGTGTAAGCGACATTGCTTTAAAGCTTGAGATGACTAAATCACAAGTTTCACATCACTTGCAAATCTTGCGCTTAAATCGTTTAGTAAGCTATAGAAGATCGGGGAAAACGATTTTCTATAAGGTGATAGATGATCATGTAAGTAGCATTTTAGAGCAAGGTTTGACTCACGTTGAAGAGGGTTAATCTCGTTGCAACCTTAATAAGGCTCAAAAGAGTAGAGCCTTATTTTTTTAGTGTAATGATTTGAGGTATATAGAATATAAGATTAAGTTAGATTTACTAAATTTGGGTTAACTATAATTTTGCCTTGAAAAAATCGCTATTTTAAGTAAAATACGTCAGACTTGCATCAGTATGCTTAAACTTTTCTTTAAAAGTGTGAAGTAGCTGGGAAAGTCTGTGTATCAGCATCTCAACTGGGGGTATTTTGTGGCTTTAACATCCGCAATCCTGGCGCTCGCTGACGGTACGATTTTCAAAGGCAAGGCCTTTGGTAAAATTGGCGCTACCGAAACAGGCGAAGTGGTTTTTAATACATCAATGACTGGTTATCAGGAAATCCTGACTGACCCTTCTTACACCAGACAGATCGTAACTTTAACTTATCCACATATTGGCAATTATGGTACAAATGATGAAGATGTTGAATCTTCAAAGATTTGTGCAAGTGGACTTATCATTCGCGATCTTTCTATTGTCGCTTCTAATTTTAGAAGTACCAAAACTTTATCCGATTTTCTTGCCCAGTATGAGAGACCAGGCATTTATGGCATTGATACTAGAATGCTAACTCGCATCCTTCGTGAGAAAGGTTCACAAAATGGTTGTTTATCAACCGATCCTAATATGACCGAAGAGAAAGCTTTAGAGCTTGCTAGATCTTTTGCAGGTCTTAAGGGTATGGATTTAGCACAAGTTGTAACTTGCAATGAACCTTACGAGTGGACTGAAGGTGAGTGGGTTTTAGGTCAAGGTTATACTAAGCTTGAAGATCCAAAATTTAATGTTGTAGCTTATGACTTTGGCGTAAAGCGTAATATCTTAAGAATGTTAGTGTCACGTGGTTGCAAAGTGACCGTAGTTCCGGCTAAGACTCCTGCAAGTGAGGTTTTAGCTATGAATCCAGATGGCATCTTTATGTCCAATGGTCCAGGCGATCCTGAGCCTTGTACTTATGCCATTGAAGCTATTCGTGAAATTGTCGCCAAAAAAGTTCCTTTATTTGGTATTTGCTTGGGCCATCAGCTTTTAGGTTTAGCCTCTGGGGCTAAGACTGTGAAGATGAAATTTGGTCACCACGGTGCCAATCACCCAGTGCGTGAAATTGCCACAGGTAGAGTTTTAATTACCTCGCAAAACCATGGCTTTGCTGTCGATGAGAGCACTTTACCATCTAACATTAAAGCCACCCATGTTTCTTTGTTTGATGGTACTTTACAGGGTATTGAAAGAACCGATGCCCCTGCTTTTAGTTTCCAAGGACACCCTGAGGCCAGCCCAGGTCCGCATGATTCAAGCTCACTTTTTGATCATTTTATTGAGCTTATGCAAGAGTATCGCGGCAAAGGAGATAAGTAAGCATGCCAAAGCGTACAGATATTAAGAGCATCTTAATCTTAGGCGCAGGTCCAATTGTCATTGGCCAGGCCTGTGAGTTTGACTATTCTGGTACTCAAGCCTGCCGCGCTTTGCGTGAAGAAGGCTATCGAGTTATTTTAGTTAACTCAAACCCAGCAACCATTATGACCGATCCTGGAATGGCTGATGCAACTTATATTGAGCCAATCCATTGGAAAGTGGTTGAAAAAATCATCGAAAAAGAAAAGCCGGATGCCATTTTACCTACAATGGGTGGTCAGACTGCATTAAACTGCGCTTTAGACTTGGAAAATCATGGAGTATTGGCCAAGTATGGCGTAGAGATGATTGGTGCTAACGCTGATACTATTGATAAAGCAGAAAACCGTGAGCGTTTTGATGAGGCCATGAAGAAAATTGGCCTTGAGTGCCCACGCTCAGGTATTGCTCACTCTCTTGAAGAGGCTTGGGAAGTTCAAAAGAATGTAGGTTTCCCATGCATTATCCGTCCATCCTTTACCATGGGTGGTACAGGTGGCGGTATTGCTTATAACCCAGAAGAGTTTGTGGCCATTTGCACTAAGGGTTTGGAAAGCTCTCCAACTCACGAGCTTTTAATTGATGAATCCTTAATTGGTTGGAAAGAGTTTGAGATGGAAGTGGTGCGTGATCGCAAAGATAATTGCATCATTGTCTGCTCCATTGAAAACTTAGATCCAATGGGTATTCATACCGGTGACTCAATTACTGTAGCCCCAGCTCAAACTTTAACCGATAAGGAATACCAAATTATGCGTGATGCAGCAATGGCTGTGTTGCGTGAAATTGGTGTTGAAACTGGTGGTTCAAACGTTCAGTTTGGTATTGATCCTAAGACTGGACGCATGGTCATCATTGAGATGAACCCACGTGTTTCAAGATCCTCTGCATTAGCCTCAAAAGCTACCGGTTTCCCAATTGCCAAGATTGCCGCTAAACTTGCCGTAGGTTATACCTTAGATGAGTTAGGCAATGATATTACCGGTGATAAGACACCAGCATCCTTTGAGCCTTCAATTGACTATGTGGTAACTAAAGTTCCACGCTTTAACTTTGAGAAATTCCCAAATGCCAATGATCGTTTAACCACTCAGATGAAGTCTGTAGGTGAGGTGATGGCTATTGGTCGTACTTTCCAAGAGTCATTACAAAAGGCTTTACGTGGTCTTGAGACTGGTAAGTGTGGCTTTGATCCTCGCATTAATATGAATGAAAAAGAGGCCCGCACTAAGGTCTTACACGATCTTGAAGATGCAGGCGCTCACCGTATTTGGTATATAGGTGATGCTTTCCGCATGGGTATGACCGTTGAGGAAGTTTTCTCTTATACGCATATCGATCCTTGGTTCTTAGCCCAAATTAAAGAGCTTATTGATATTGAAAATGGTTTAAGCGGCAGAACGATTAAATCATTAGATGCCGATGAGATGCGTGATCTAAAATCTCGCGGCTTCTCAGATGCAAGACTTGCTCAAATCTTAGGTACTACTGAAGAGGCAGTACGTGAGAGACGTTGGCTCTTTGATGTTTATCCAACCTTCAAGCGCGTCGATACTTGTGCAGCTGAATTTGCCACTTCCACTGCTTATATGTACTCAACTTATGAGCAAGAGTGTGAAGCAAATCCTACAAATAACAAGAAAATTGTCGTGTTAGGCGGAGGTCCAAACCGTATCGGTCAGGGTATTGAATTTGACTATTGCTGTGTTCACGCTTCTATGGCGTTGCGTGAAGATGGTTATGAGACCATCATGGTCAACTGTAACCCAGAAACCGTATCTACCGACTATGACGTCTCCGATCGTCTCTATTTTGAGCCAGTTACTTTAGAAGATGTGTTGGAGATTTGCAGAGTTGAAAAGCCAGATGGCGTAATTGTGCAATTTGGTGGTCAAACTCCATTGAAGTTAGCCCGTGACTTGGAAAAGGCTGGGGTTAAGATCATTGGTACCTCACCTGATGCTATCGATCGTGCTGAGGATAGACAGCGCTTCCAAGAGGCAGTGCAACGCTTAAAGCTTTTACAACCTGCTAACGGTACTGCAACTTCTTTAAATCAAGCAATTACGATTGCCTCTGAAATTGGCTACCCACTTGTAGTAAGACCATCTTATGTGTTAGGTGGTAGAGCTATGGAAGTAGTCTATGATGAAGAAGATTTACGCCGTTATTTTGCTGAGGCCGTTAAAGTCTCCAATCAAGCCCCAGTTTTATTAGACAAGTTTTTAGATCACGCCACTGAAATTGATGTGGACGCGGTCTGTGATGGAGAGAGAGTAATCATTGGTGGCATTATGGAGCACGTTGAAGAGTGTGGTGTACACTCAGGCGATGCTTCTTGCGTGTTACCTCCATGGCACTTATCTCGCGATATTCAGCAAGAAATCTCACGCATTTCCCGCGATCTAGCCTTAGAGCTTGATGTTCGTGGTTTAATGAATGTGCAACTTGCAGTTCGTGAAGATAAGATCTATTTAATTGAGGTTAACCCACGTGCCGCCCGCACCGTACCATTTGTTTCTAAGGCTACATCTTTGCCTTTAGCTAAGATTGCCGCAAGAATCATGGTCGGTCAAAGCTTAGAGTCTCAGGGTATTACCCGTGAGATTGTGCCTCCTTACTATTCAGTTAAGGAAGTAGTCTTACCATTCCACAAGTTCCCAGGTTCAGATCCTATCTTAGGTCCTGAAATGAGATCTACAGGTGAGGTTATGGGCACTGCTAAGCTCTTCCCTGAGGCTTATGCTAAGGCACAATTAGCTTCAGGATCAAAGATTGTAAGATCAGGTCGCGTCTTGTTATCAGTTTCAGATTCTGACAAAGCAAGATTACCTCGTTTAGGTAGAATGCTTGAAAAGGCAGGCTTTGAGATTGATGCTACCGGCGGCACTTATCGCACCTTAGTTGAGGCTGGCATTAAGTGTAACCTAGTTAAGAAGGTCTACGAAGGCCGTCCTAATATCTTAGATGGTATTAAGTCTGGCACTTATACCTTTGTGGTTAATACCACTGAGGGTAGACAATCTGTTCTTGACTCAAGATCTTTACGTCGTGGTGCCTTGCAGTATCATGTCTCCTACTGCACCACCATGAATGCGGCTTTAGCAACCTTAGAGGCCATTTCTGAAAATGAGTTCTTAAATGTAGCCTCCATTCAAGATTTGCATCAGCAAATTCATCGCTAAAGTTTAAATTTACTTTGAAAAGCCCCTCTTTTTTGAGGGGTTTTTACTACTTGCCTCACAAATTCTATAAAAATCCTCTTTAAGTTTAACACTTTGTGCGAAAAATCATTTCTCTTATTGTAACTTTATGATATAGAGAAGATATGACTTTTTATTTACTTTAGGGGGACGCCATGATTTCTTTAAGACGCGCCTTAATCTCAGATCTTGATAGTATTGCTAAAGTTGCTACCGCCTCTTTAGAGTCTACTTATAAAGGAGTAATGACCACCGAACAGATTGATTATTTAAATGATCTCTCATATTCACAGGGGAGCTTAAAAGATCAGTTTAATAAAGGTCAAATCTTTTTTATTGCAAGTATTGATGATCAAGATGTTGGTTTTGCCGCTGTGGTACAAGAGGGACCTGATCTTTACCATTTATCGAAGATTTATGTTTTAGCGCAATTTCAACATCAAGGAGTAGGGCGGGCCTTATTAGAAAGAGTAGTTGAGGCAGTTAAAAAAGATCATCCACAAGGTGCTTGTACTCTAGAGCTTGCAGTTAATAGCTTTAATAGTGCTGCCTCATTTTATAAAAAAATGGGCATGGTTAAAGTGCGAGAGCAGTTAACGGATATGGGTGGAGGTTTTGTCTTAGCTCAAGATGTTATGGAACTTAAACTCAATAGTTAAAATTACTTTTAAAAACATTAATTAATGTAAAAACCTGAGAAAAGTAAAGTCAGACTTTATTTTTCTCAAGGTTAGAGTCTCTTATGTATATTACAAGGCATTTAGAGCAAGAGATTTTAAAAGCGTCACGTTATTATCCTGTAGTCATGGTTTGTGGACTGCAACAAGTAGGCAAGTCAACTTTGCTCTATCACATCAAGGATAGTACGCGACAATATGTAACTTTAGCCGATCCTAAGGTTAGAAGACTTGCTTTAAATGATCCTGCGCTATTTTTTGAAACCTATGGTACCCCTCTTTTAATTGATGACTTTGAGTACGTACCCTCAATTTTACTTGAGATGAAAAAGCTTGTAGACAAAAAAGCTTTGGCTGGTGAAGATTGCTCGGGTATGTTTTGGCTTATAAGCTCACAAAAATTTAACCTTATGCAAGGTGTGAGTGACTCTCTTGCAGGTCGTATGGCTATTTTTGAGTTATCAAGTTTATCTAGTGCTGAAATTGAGGCTCGTCCTCATGCTGTGTTTAAAGCAGATCTTAATTCACTTCATGAAAGACTGAAAAACTGTAACTTTAAGAATATTCATCAGATTTACGAGGATATTTTTAGAGGCGGATTGCCTAAACTTAGGACCTCTAAGCTTGAGCGTGAGCGTTTTTACGCAGAGTATATTAACAATTACTTAGAGCGTGAGATTAGAAGCGCAGCTCAAGTTTTAAAGGTAAATGAGTTTTACGATTTTTTGGTGCTTTTAGCAAGTCACACAGCTCAAGAATTAAACTACAAAAAGTTAGCTATAAGTCTTGATGTTTCAGCGCCTACTATAAAGTATTGGATTTGTCTTTTAGAAAGATCAGGAATGATTTTTCTGCTTTATCCTTACTTTAATCAAGGCGCTAAGCGCTTAGTTAAAAGACCTAAGGTCTATTTTATGGACACGGGTCTTGTTGCATACCTTGCAAGATGGCCTAATGCGCAAACTTTAGAAAAAGGTGCACTCGATTTGGCAATTTTAAAGACATATGTGGTAAGTGAGATTGTAAAAAGCTATTTAAATGCAGGGCTTGCTTTAAATCTTTTTTATTATCGGGATTGGGAGCAACATGAGATAGATCTTTTAATTGTCGGAAGCGATAAAATTTATCCTATTGAAATTAAAAAGAATAAAGCACCGTCTAACGTTTATCAGAATTTTTCAGGTTTAAAACAATTCCATAAGGATATTGCCCCGCTTACCATACTTTGTCAGAGTGAGGAGTTAATTCCCTATAACAAAGAGGCTTGGTATTGCCCACTTTCAGTTTTTTAAAGTGGCATACAACAGTGGTAAAAATGGCACACAGTTTTCTTACCCTTGAGGTTTAGTGAATACACTATCTTTGTAGCTTAAATTTCAATTTTAATTAAAACAAAAGTTTATTTTGAAGCCTTTAAAAGGTATTGAAGTAGATTTAAAAAGGTGAGGTTTAATTCAGCCGTCTTTGGTGCCGAAAGTGGGACTCGAACCCACACAGTATCACTACCGGCGGATTTTGAATCCGCTGCGTCTACCAATTCCGCCATTTCGGCTGAATTAACGGGCGGCATTTTAGCATTAAAAACTAAGAACTCAAAGCTTTTTTTTAATTTTTTTGCCAAAGAGTAGTTAAAGCCTCCAAAACATGCGGGTAAGACATAAGAGTACTGGAATAATCTCAAGACGACCCATGAGCATGTCAAAGGCAAAGAGCACATGTAAGCCTTGGCTTAAGTTTGCAAAGTTAGCAGTAGGGCCTAATTCATAACCCATCGCAGGTCCTACGTTTGATAAACAAGTAATACTTGCCGTAATTGCATCAGTAATATTAAGTCCAAGTAAGGTGGCCGCAATTGAAGAGACAATTAGGACTAAAACATAGGAGACTAAGTAGGTGATTACCGCACGTAAAGTTTCTGCATCAATGCGGGTGCCATTAAAGCGTGGCTCAATCATCCGATGGGGGTGAATGGATTTTACAAGCTGTGATTTAAACATGGCAAAGCAAATTTGCAATCTAAAGTATTTAATACCACCTGAAGTTGAGCCTGAGCAGCCACCAATGGCAAAGATCACCATAAAGACTATGGTTGCAAGGCTGTTCCATGCTGTGAAATCTTCAAGAGCAAAGCCTGAGGTTGAAAGAATTGAGACCACATTAAATAAGGCTACACGAATGGCTTTTTCAATTGGATAGTCATTTTTGAAGATTAAAGATAAAGCAATGCAGGCTGAAACAAAGATAATAAATAAAGTGTAGCTTCTTATTTGTTGATTCTTATAAATAAAAACTAAATGATAGAATCTAAGTGAGATGTTGGCTAAGACTACTAAAAAGGGAATGGATCCTAAATACATAAAGACAATCGCCGTATAGTGGGCACCTGCTGAAAGTCCATTCATCGAGGCATCAGTTGGCATCATGCCACCTGTTGCGACCGTACACATGGCAGCATTAATGGCCATGAACATATCAAGCCCATTTAGGCGATAGCAAATAGTACACAAAATGGCATTTAAGAGATACCACACTAAAAGTGCCGTAGCCATGGTCTTTAAGTGAGGGGTAAGTTTGGCATTGCCATCAAAGGAGGTAGATTCGGTTTTAAAGATATTCATACCACCTATGGAGAAGCTTGGCAAAATGGCCACTCCAATGACCACGAAGCCAATACCCCCTAAAAACTGCAAAATAGAGCGCCACAGCAAAATGGCATGAGATCTATCTTCAAGGTGATTAATGACGGTAGCGCCAGTTGTGGAAAGCCCTGAGACACTTTCAAAGAAAGCTCCGGCCACTGAGACGTCTTCTAACATCAAATAAATTGGAATAGCCGCAATGGCTGAGGCTAAGCCCCAGAGTGAGACCGTAAATAAAAAGAGCTCACGAATAGTTAAATTAGTGCGGGCGTTGCGACCTATGCGCCTTAGAATTTGGCTTACTCCCACAGCCGCTGCCGACATTGAGAGAAATTCTATAGTGCCACCTTGTAAGGTGAGAGTGCCATAAATTAAAGGAATAAGACCTATAACGGCGATATAGAAGATCGCCGGTGAGAGCATTCTTGCAACTAAACGAAGATTAATTATGACCATAAGGAGGGGATCCAGAATGCCCGTGGCTTGAAGAGTTGCACTAATGATCGCATATATTTTTGCTCCTCAAGGTATGCTATGACATGATCATTACTTTCAAAGACAAAATCATTGTCTACAATTAAGATCTTTTTATTGCGCATGACCATAGCTAAGGTAACACCTTTAGGGAGATTTAAATCTTGAGCCTTTTTACCAATCACTCGTGAGGAATGTTTAGTGCCTCTTAAACAAAGCTCAATGCCCTCTGAGACACCTTCACGATAGAGTCTTACCCGCTCCACACCTTCTTGGCGAATATCAGATAAGAGCTCTGAGATAATCGCCTCACGAGGACTTACGATAGTATCAATATCTTTACCGGTGTGTTTGGCAACTTCATTAAATGCAGGTTCGCGCAACACCGTAATAGTTCTTACAGCGTCAATACTGTTTAACATTAAAGAGGCGATGATATTGTTTTCATCGTTTTGCGAGGCGGCAATAAATCTATCAGAGCGATTAATATGTTCTTCAAGTAAAAACTCTAAGTTTGCAGCATTAGCCTCAAAGATTTCAACGCTCGTATCTTTAAGTTTATCAGAGCTTTTTAAGGCTCGCTCATGCGAGGGCTCAATAAGTTTTACTTGATAGCGTGAAGAGAGGCGTCTTGCAAGCTCATCTGCAATATGCGAGCCTCCTGCAATGGTAATTACTTTAGCGCTACTTTCAGTTGGCACTAAGGCAGTAAGAATACTGCGCGCCCTAGATCTTTCACAGCAAAAGCAAATTAGATCACCTTCTGCGATATATTCATTTAAAAAGTTTTGTACCGCTTCTTGACCACGATGCAGGGCGATGATTTTAATTTTATCATCAAGTTTTAAAATGCTATCGACTTTGTGTCCAATTAACTTTCCACCTCGGGTACATTTAACTTCAATCATGACAATTCTTTTGTCACAGAAGTTACCCACACACGAAGCACCAGGCAGTTCTAGAAGATCAATGATCGCATCGGCGGTAATGTGTTCTGGGGAGATAATGTTATCAATAGGGATGGCATTCGCCCCAAAAATTTCATCAGATTCGTTTAAATAGTCTTGAGCTCTAATTCTGGCAATTTTGCGTGGTACACGAAATAAAAAGGCTGCTACACAGCAGGCAGTAATATTTGTTTCATCACTGTCTGTAGTGGCGACAATAAGTTCAGCATTCTCAGCTCCGGCCTTTTTTAATGTTGAAGGCAAAGAGGGAATGTCTTGAACTACTCTTAAGTCAAGACGTGAAGCTATTTGAGATAGAGCTTCAGAGGGTACATCTACTAAGGTTATCGCATGACCACCACTTACTAGATATTCAGCAAGTTCAATTCCAACGCGGGTGGCCCCAACAATAATAATCTTCATAAAAGTAAAAAGGCACTCTTAAGGCATATGCCTGCAGAATGCATTTTAACATTATTTTAGTTAAGTTTAACTTTTGATAAGACGCGCATAGAAGAAGCCATCACCTTCATCTTCATTAGGAAGTCTTTGTAACATCGAAACATTTTCGCCTTTATAAGCAAAAGGTGCGAGCTTTAGATCGCTGTGGCGCTCCAAAAATGAGCGTATTTGTTCTTGATTTTCACTAGGTAAAATCGAGCAGGTGGTATAGAGTAATATGCCACCTGGCGCTAAAAGTTTATAAGCCTCATCTAAAATTTTAGCTTGAGTTTTAGTTAAATTCTCTAAATCCTTTTCTCGTCTTAACCATTTAATATCAGGGTGACGGCGAATAACACCCGTACCAGAGCAAGGTGCATCAACTAAAATGCGCTCAAAAGGACCTTCAATTAAAGGGTTTTCACTTAAAGTTGTAGCATCAGCTTCAATAACTTGAGCTTTAAGACCTAGACGATCTAAAGTATTGTGAATACTTAAAGCGCGTTTTTTATCAAGCTCTACGGCAGTCACCTTTGAGTTTGGACTTAGTGCTAAAAGATGGGCGGTTTTACCGCCTGGAGCTGCACAACAATCTAAGATTTTAAGTGGCTCTTTATTAGCGTTAGGCTTTAAATCATTGGCAATTAAAAGTGGCGCTGCAAGCTGGGCACTTAAATCTTGGACACTGACTAGACCTTGATTAAATTTGGGTAAATTAAAGGTTGCAAGCGGCTCTTCAAGTTTAATCGCACTTGAGGATAAATCACTTACCTTAAAGCTTAAGTTTTGAGAGTCAAGATATTGTGCATATTCATCACGAGTGATTTTATCCTCACTTACACGAAGCCACATGGGCGGGTGAAGATTTGAGTTCTCCATGATTTTGCAAGCTTTATCTTGCCCGTAAGCTTTAATTAATTGTATGCAAAGCCAATCTGGGAAAGAGTTTTCTACAGCTGGATCATCACTGTGCTGTAACTGTGCCCCTTCGCGCAAAAAGCGTCTTAAAACAGCGTTAATTACCGAGGTGTATTTGCGACAATGACATAAAGAGGAGGCTCCCACGGTGGCAGCGACGACTGCGTGAGCAGGCGATCTCATAAATAATAATTGATAAAGACCACAGAGCATTAAATTTTGTGCATTGCGGTATTCATCAGGGATTTTAACGGTTAAAAGCTTTTTTAAATTAAAGGTTAAAAGTCTTCTATAGCGCAAAGTGCCATGAACAATCTCAGCACAAAATGCTTTATCTCTTTCATCTAAGTTTTCAAGATATAAAGGTAAGGCCTCTTGTAGGGAAGTGCCTTTTTCTACTGCGGTAATGATTAAGGCGGCACTTGCTCTACTTTGTGAGCCTTGTGTAAGCTCTTGTTTATCTTTAACTTTAAATTTAAAGCCTTTTTTAGAAGCACCTTGCGCTTTGTCTTTATGGTGGAAAGCTTTTTTTACTTTAGGACTTGCTTTAATTACGCTTACTTCAACTTGATGTCCTTGCGTACTGACTGCTTTGCCATAGACATTCTCACTTTGAGAAGACTTGTTCTCACTTTCTAAGGCCTTATTTAGGATTTTGCCTTTTAAGCTTAGACGGGCAGTATTACCTTGTGCTTTTTGTCGACTTGAAATCATATAAACTCCTAAAGCTTACTGCCAATTTTAAACAGTTCGCCTTTAGATCTTAAATAATCTTGAGCCTTAACCGGGCCTTTTCCTGGGGCCTGAATGATGGTTAAAATAATTGATTTATCAGAGGTTGCTATCTCAAGACCGTCTTGATGAGAGAGAATAGTGCCAAACTCGCCACTTTGTTGACCCATCTTAGCCTCAAGTACTTTATAAGCTACACCCTCATGTTCAAAATAAGCCTTAGGCCAAGGATTTAAACCGCGAATTTTAAGATCAAGCTCTCTTTGCGTAAGTGAAAAATCAAGCTTGGCTTCCTCTTTAGTAATTTTTGCGGCAAAGGTGACCTCATTTTCATCTTGAGGGATGGCCTTTAATTTACCCTCTAATAGAGAGGGGAGAATGTCAACTAAAGTTTTAGCACCTAAGGTGGCAAGCTTTTCAAATAAAGATCCGCTAGTGTCAGTTGCACTGATAGGTAAGGTAGCTTTATAGAGCATATCTCCTGCATCAAGCTTTTTGACAATTTTCATAATTGTCACGCCAGTTTCATTAAGCCCATCTAATAAGGCGCGCTGAATGGGGGCCGCTCCTCGGTATTTTGGCAATAATGAGCCGTGGACATTAATGCAGCCTAAACGAGGTGCATCAATAATACTTTGCGGCAAAATCACCCCATAGGCGACCACAATTGCCAGATCTGCATTTAAATTTACAAAGGTTGCAACATCTTGCTCAGCTTTAAAATTTTCAGGTTGGAAAACTTCGATGTCGTATTTTTGGGCAAGTACTTTAACCGGGGAGGGGGTAAGTTTATGGCCTCGCCCTGAAGGTCTGTCAGGTTGAGTGTAAACGGCAATTGGAGTATTACCACTGTCAATTAATGCTTGTAAGTGGGTGGCAGCAAAATCGGGAGTTCCGGCGAAGATAAACCTATTTGACACTTGAAGATCCTCAAAAGATAAAAAGTTAATCCGGCGAAAGCCGGATTTTAGGTGGGATTTAAGCTAAATGTTCTCTGCGCTTTAATTTAGTGTATTTTTTCTGTAACATTTGACGCTTAAGTCTTGAGAGCATATCAATAAAGAGTTTGCCATCTAAATGATCAAGCTCGTGCTGAATGCATACAGCATGTAAACCATGAGCCGTGCATTCTTTTTCCTCACCATCTAATGTTTGATATTTAACGGTAACATCCGCAAAGCGCTCCACCTCAGCTACGTAATCTGGAACTGATAGGCATCCTTCTTTGGAGACCATAGGATTTTCTTTTTTAATGATGACAGGATTTACGAGGGCCTCTTTGAAGAGTTCTTCAGGTTTTTCTTCATCAAAAGGCACTTCCATGACTACAAGACGCTTTGAAATTCCAACTTGAGGTGCTGCAAGCCCGACACCATCATCGGCATACATCGTTTCAAACATGTCTTCGGCAAGTTGTTTAAGCTCGTCATCAAAAACAGTGACTTCTTTACAATGCTGTCTAAGTCTTTCGTCCGGGAAAATTACAACATCAAGTTTAGCCATAAAAGCAAAATTCCTCACAAAAATAAGATCGTGCAATTTTAACATATACCATCTTTAAGCTCTAATCTTTTTCATGAAGGTGATCTAAAATAGCGGGCCCTTGAGATGACTTTAGGAGAGGTTTATGGCAGTTAACACGACGGTAGATGATCTTTTAGATGAAGATTTTGCAAAGTTTAATAAGCATGATGAGGATCAAGAACAAGAGCACGGTCAATTTTTAAGAGCAGGTGATCCTTGTCCGAAATGTGGCGGAGTTTTAGTTTTAAGAAAGTCAGATAGAGGTGAGTTTTTAGGTTGTGCAAATTTCCCCGCCTGTACCTTTGTCCATCGCTTACGTCAAGGGGTGTTAAATATTCTAGCCTTAGACAAACCTTGTCCTTGGTGTGGAGGAGAGCTTTTTGTAAGACGCTCGCGCTTTGGTATTTTTATAGGCTGTGAAAATTTCCCGGAGTGCACGTTCTCAGATATACAAGAGAGCTCAAATGTGGTGTGCCCGATTTGTAAAAAGGGACATTTAAAAAGACGTCAGGCGCGAAATGGCAAGGTCTTTTATGGCTGTGATGCCTATCCAAATTGCAAATTCACCACTCAAGGTGAGCCTGTAGAAAGCCCGTGTTCGACGTGCAGTTTTCCTTTGCGCTATAAAAAGAAGGTTAAAGCTGGAATTGTGCTTAAGTGTCCTAATCCTTTATGTCCTGACAGACGTAAAAGAAAGCTTGAGCTTTATAAAGAGGAATAGGGAGGGTGCAAAGAGCGGCCCCTTCGCACCGAATAAAAGGCTTAACCATGAGAAAGTTTAAGACCTATTAGGCCTATAATTATCATGGTTAGAAATATTAGGCGGTAAAGATTAGTGCTATCTCCAAAGAAGATAATACCAATTAACACAGTGCCTACTCCGCCTACGCCAGTCCAGATCATATAAGCGGTACCAATTGGAATTTGTCTTTGAGCAAGATACAAAAGCACCCCGGAGGCTGTCATAGAAAATGCTGAAAAGACAAACCAAAACAGGGCAAACTTTTGATAGGTGTGGGCAAATTTAAAGCCCAAAGGCCAACCTATTTCGCAAATACCAGCTAGTACCAGAAAAAGCCAGGCCATAAGAACCTCGTTTTCTGAACTAAAAAAAAGTAGACAAAAATGCAAGTTTAAAACTGCAAGATTTGAGTTTAGCACAAGCTTAAAGCTTTTAAATAAAGCCCCTTAAAAATCTTTTGTTTTTGGCCTTTACAAAATGAGTTTTTGCTTTAAAATATGCGCGTTCAGTCACGAGGAGAGGATTGCCTCTCTCGTTAGCTTCCTTGTCTGAATCCTTGACTGATGTATTCAGATTTTTACCGTAAGGGGCAGTAAATGCGTCACTACGAAATTGTTTTCCTGGTTCACCCAGATCAAAGCGATCAGGTTCCAGGTATGATCGAGCGTTACAAAGGCGAGATCGAGAAGACTGGCGGTAAGATCCACCGTCTTGAGGACTGGGGTCGTCGTCAATTAGCTTACCCAATTCAAAAGCTTCACAAGGCTCACTATGTTCTTATGAACGTTGAGGCCGAGCAAGAGGCTATTGACAACATCGAGAACAACTTCCGTTTCAACGATGCTGTTATCCGCAATCTCATCATTCGCACCAAGGGTCCAATCACTGAGCAGTCTCCTATGATGAAGGCTCGTGAAGAGCGTAGAACCCGTGATGAGGATGGCGAGCGTCGTCCACGTAGAGCTGAGACCGAAGAGGCAGCTCAAGTTGTTGAGAATGCAGAGTAAAGGAGAACTTTAAATGGCACGTTATTTTCACCGTCGCAAGTTCTGCCGTTTCACTGCAGAAGGCGTAACTGAGATCGATTACAAGGATGTTGCCTTACTTAAGAACTATGTAACTGAGTCTGGCAAGATTGTTCCAAGCCGTATTACTGGTACCAGTGCTAAGTATCAGCGTCAATTGGCTACTGCCATTAAGCGCGCTCGTTATTTAGCTCTTCTGCCTTACACCGATCTTCACAGCCGTTAATTCGGCCTTAAAAGAAGGAATTGCAAATGGAAGTCATTCTGCTTGATAAGATTGCTCATTTAGGCGGTCTCGGTGACAAGGTCAAGGTCCGCAACGGTTATGCCCGTAACTACTTGTTACCACAGAAGAAGGCCGTAAGAGCCACTGAAGAGAATTTAGCTAAGTTCGAGGCTGAGCGTGCTCAATATGAGGCTCGCATTGCCGCTGAATTAGCTGAGGCTCAAGCTCGTGCTGCTAAGATTGAAGAGATTGGTACTGTTACCATCACTGCTAATGCCGGTGATGAGGGTAAGCTCTTCGGTTCTGTTGGTACCCGTGATATCGCTGATGCTTTAACCGCCGCCGGTTGCGAAGTTCACAAGAGTGAAGTTCGTTTACCAGAGGGTGTGTTACGTTCAGTAGGTGAGTATGAGATTGCTCTCTCATTCCACGCTGACGTTAAGACTGCAATTAAGTTAGTTATCGTTGCAGCTTAAGCCCAAGATTTAGGGGGTATAGCTCAGTTGGGAGAGCGACTGAATCGCATTCAGTAGGTCATCGGTTCGATCCCGTTTACCTCCACCATAATTAATATAAAACCCGCTTTATAGCGGGTTTTGTTGTACCTAGAGGTCATAGAATTTAACTTCTTGAATGTGACCTTCAAAAGATCCAATCAACTTTTCCATCCACACCATATGGTAAAAGCGCTTAAACTTAAAGCCGCAATTGTGAAATTTACCGACTTCTTTAAAGCCTACATGTTCATGAAAGTGCACGCTATTTAAATCCAAAAAGGGATCATTTAAATCTTTGGGATAGGCAATACAGGCATAAAGATTTAAGATCCCCATGCTTTTAAGCCTTTTTTCAAGTTCTGTATAAAGTTTTCTGCCAAGGCCTTTTTTGTGGGCATTTTTCTCTAAATAAATTGAAAGCTCACAAGACCAATCGTAGGCTTTACGATCTTTAAAGGCACTTGCATAGGCATAACCTAAGATCTTGTGAGCGCACTCTACGACTAAATAAGGATAGCGTTTACTAATATTTTTAATGCGTCCTGCAAATTCGCTTAAACTTGGAGTCTCATACTCAAAAGTAATCGCTGTTTTTTGCACATAAAAGCTGTAGATCTCCAAAAGCCTTTTGCTATCTTGAAGTGTTGCATCTCTTATTATAATTTCACTCATCACAAAGCCTTAAAGGCGCATAAGCGCCTTTTATTAATCCTCTTGATTTTCTGAGAGCTTGAAGATCTCATCTAATTGACGATTTGATAAATCTCCAATCCAACTTTCGCCGCTGTTGACGGTAAGATCGGCTAAAGCTTTTTTCTCTTCAATCATGGCATTGATTTTTTCTTCAAAGGTATTAGCACAAATTAAGCGGAATACTTCCACATTTTGCTTTTGCCCAATACGATAGGCACGATCCGTGGCTTGACTTTCAGCCGCCGGATTCCACCATAAATCAAAGTGAATTACCGCGGAGGCTTGAGTTAAATTAAGTCCGGTACCGGCGGCCTTTAAGGAGAGAATAAACGCTTTTTGTTTACGATCATTTTGGAATTTATCCACCATCTTAGAACGCGCCTTCATGGCTACCTCACCTGAGAGAAAATCAGGTTTGAAGTTATAGCGATTACTAATCCAGTTTTGTAAGAGCTCACCGGTTTGCCTAAATTGAGTAAAGATAAGGACTTTGCGTCTTGCATCGAAGATAGAATCTAAGATCTCAAAGAGCATTTGCGCCTTACCAGAGTATTCTGCACCATGATAAGGGCAATTTTTAGCATAAAGCTCTGGGGCATTGCAGAGGATCTTTAAATTGGTGATAAGCTGTAGGATTAAACCTGAGCGTTGAATGCCATTACCTAGGGCGTGTAAGGTTTTCATAGTCGCCTCAACTACCTCATTGTAAAGGGCAGTTTGCTCTTTGGAAAGTGAGCAATAGCGATCATAGGTAAGCTTATCTGGCAGATCGGAAATCACCGCTTTATCAGTTTTTAAGCGACGCATGATAAAAGGTGAGGTCACATTTTTAAAGCGGGTTATCGCATCTAGATCATGATTGCGCTCAATAGGGTTGGCAAATTCTTTTTTAAAGTTATCTGCAGTTCCCAAAAGTCCTGGATTTACGAAGTCCATAATGGACCAGTACTCAAGTAAGCGATTTTCAACTGGTGTGCCTGACATGGCAATAAAGGAATCTGCCTTAATTTGCCTTACGGCTTTGAAAATTTGGGAGGTATGAGTTTTAATCGCTTGGGCCTCATCAATGATCATTAAGGCAAAATTTTTCTTTTTAAAGGTATTAAGCTGAGATCTGACCACGCCATAGGTAGTGAGAATTACATGGGTATGGGGCTCAAAGTTTTTGTGATTGCCATAAATTTGCTTGAAGGTAAGTTTGGGCGCAAATTTTTGCATTTCACGTTGCCAATTAACTAAAAGGGATGTTGGCACCACAATTAAAGCGCTTTTTTCATCTAATGCCCCGTCACTGCGCATTTTCTCTAAAGCAGCAATAACCTGCAAAGTCTTACCTAAACCCATGTCATCGGCAATGATAGATCCCATTGAAGTCTTAATATTGCGCATAAGCCAACTAAAGCCACGTTCTTGATAAGGGCGCAAAGTAGCTTTAAGAGTTTTTGGCACACTTAAGGCTTTTTCAGAGAGTAACTCATCTAAAGCCTCTTTAAGCTTTTGAGAAAGAATAACATTATCAACGCCAAATTTGCCGGTTAGAGCGGCGGCCATTAGGCGCTGCTTGGACGGTAGAGTTTTTGAATTAATAGTCTCAAGCTTTTTGGCGATCCTGTTGATTTCATTAGGGTCAACATAGACAAATTCATTTCTAAAACGCACAATTTGTCCAGCTTTGGCTTTTAATTCATCAAATTCACTTTGGGAAATGCGCTTATTGCCGATAGCAAGTTGCCAATCAAACTGTAGAAGATCGGTTAACTGTAAGAAAGTATTTCTCTCTCCAAGGTCTTCAAGATCAAGGGACATGGAAGAGCTTGGAGTTAAAATTTTTCTTAAGGCCCTAGGGATAATAAGCTCCACACCTAAAAGCTTTAGGGCAGGAATGGCGTTTGAGATAATTCCTGCTAAATTTTCCAGGGCAATGATGCCTTGACCTTTATGATTTTCCAAAAGATCACTTAAAGGTGGGCAAATTTGGGATAGCCTTGAGACTGTTCTTAAGCATTCAAAGCGAATTTGGGCATATTGTTTTTTATTTACAATATCGCTTAAAGAGACAAAAGTGGCACTTTCTTTATCATTTTCCTTAAAGCCCATGGCAATTTCGATGCCTTGCTCATTTGAAAATAGTGAGCGATTAGTATCAGCCTGTAAATTCTCATCTTCATCTAAGGCAACATATGAGTTTTCAGCGCGAATTTTTTGGGCTAAAAGCTCAAGTTGTTCATTTTCAGAAAGTTCTTCTACAGGCTCTTGAGAGGAGGTCTTTGTCTGTTCAGTAGGAGCCTTTTGCAAAGCGTTTGGTATTTTGTGCTTTATGCTCTCTAAAGCCTTTAACTCATCCTCATCAACTTTAGGGAAGAGATTTAAGATCTCCTCATCACTAATGCCTAATTTTTGCGCTTGATACCTTAAGCTTAAGATTTTCTCTAAGCTGTCTGCTATAGCTGTCAGAGCTAACTTATTATGATCAATTTTTGCTCATCAAGATTGATCAGTTTTCTAAGGATAACCTCTTATACGC
>CALXNU010000019.1 GCA_944389835.1 uncultured Succinivibrionaceae bacterium | reverse complement strand
TGGGTCTTTAGCTCAGTTGGTAGAGCAGCGGACTCTTAATCCGTTGGTCGCGGGTTCGATCCCCTCAAGACCCACCACTTGGACGCTTAGCTCAGTTTGGTTAGAGCATCTGCCTTACAAGCAGAGGGTCGATGGTTCGAGTCCATTAGCGTCCACCACTTCACTTACGCAAGTAAGTAAACACGTCTTTTATGGACGCTTAGCTCAGTTTGGTTAGAGCATCTGCCTTACAAGCAGAGGGTCGATGGTTCGAGTCCATTAGCGTCCACCACGTTTTTCACCATAGTTTTTCTTTTGAGCTCTGTACTATAATAGAGTAAGACTTTTATACATGTTTCACTCCTTTGCGTACTAAGAGGTTAAGGTGCAACGTCAAATCTTTCTTGATACTGAGACAACAGGTAAGAGTGATGATGGTGGTCCAGGCGATCATCGTATTATTGAAGTAGGTTGTGTAGAGGTTGTAGATAGACGCTTTACAGGTCGAACTTTACAGCTTTATATCAATCCAGAACGCCCCGTTGATGAAGAGGCGGTAGGTGTGCACGGTATTACAGATGAGTTTTTAAAAGATAAACCTGTATTTGCGCAAGTTGCCCCTAAGCTTATAGATTTTATTAAAGGTGCCGAGCTTCTCATCCATAACGCTAAGTTCGATACTTCATTTTTAGATAAAGAGTGGCAATTATTAGGTTTTAAAGAGCGCACTAAAGATTTGTGCTCTATAACCGATACGGTGGCTTTAGCACGAAAAATTAACCCTAATAATCAAGCAAACCTAGATAATCTCTGTCACATCTATGACATTGATAATTCAAGGCGTACTCAACACGGAGCTTTGCTTGACGCGCAGCTTTTAGCTGAAGTGTATTTAGCCATGACGGGAGGTCAGTCTTCAATTAATTTTGGAGATGAGACTTTAAGTTTGGGCAAGGGGCATTGGCAAAGACCAAAAGGGGCCAAACTTCCTTTAATGCAAGTTGAAAAAGTTCGTCACGCAGTACACGTTTCAAATACGATAAGTTTAGCTCAAGCCTTGAAAATTCGTGAAAATGAAGATGGCAGTGCTGTAGCTGGCAGTTACTGGGGAAGCGAGTACGAGATGCCTTTTTTACAAAAGGGCAAAGAAGAGGGTAAAAAAGAATTTGCCGCTCGTCAGAAAGCACAAAAAGAGGAAATGCTCTCAAAACTACTTGCAAGTGATGAAAGAGAGCTTCTTGCGGCATATCTTGAAGAAGATCATCAAAAACAACTCCAATGGGAGTATAGAGTGCAAAATGGCATCAAAGAGTAGAGGAGAAATACATGCTGTCATTTAATGTCATGGACGACTTACAAGAGGCTTACAATGTTCTTGATGCTTATATTAAGCAAGAGGGCACTAAAGAGAGCATTGAGAAGGCCATTGCAATCATGGCACAAAGTCTTAAAAATCGCGGCAAGATTTTAACTGCCGGTAATGGTGGTAGCATGTGTGATGCATTGCATTTTGCAGAGGAGCTATCAGGTCGTTACCGTGATGATAGACCATCTTATGCGGCGATTGCAATTTGCGATCCTAGTCATTTAACCTGTGTGGGTAATGATTATGGATTTGATGCTATCTTCTCACGCTTTATTGAAGGTGTAGGCTTTGCAGGGGATGTTTTCTTAGGAATTTCAACCTCAGGAAATTCAAAAAATATTATCAATGCCTGTGAGGTATGTAGAAAAAAGGGTATCAAGAGCATTATGCTTTTAGGCAAAGATGGGGGTAAATTAAAAGATCTTTGTGATTTACCTTTGATTGTTCCTCATTTTGGTTATGCCGATAGAATTCAAGAAGTGCATACCATGATTATTCACATCATGATCCGTGGTATTGAGGATTTAATGGCTAAAGCTTAAAGCTTTAAATTTAAAAAAAAGTAAAGGGCGAACTTTGTCGCCCTTAAAAATCGATGTTACTTTAACTTTTAGGTTAAATCTTTTCAGGTACCATCTTAATGTGACCGCATGGGCACTCTTGAGCGCAAACACCGCAGCCTTTGCAGTAGTCGTAATTAAACTCATAGCCCTTACCTGGACCTAATTTAATTACAGCACTATCAGGGCAAACACCGTAGCAGTTATCGCACTCCATGCAGTTACCGCAAGATAAGCAACGACGAGCCTCGAAAATGGCGTTCTCTTCGGTTAAACCGTGTTGAACCTCATCGAAGGTCTGAGTTCTTCTAGCAAGCTCTAACTGTGGACGTACAGTCTTTGGAGCATCGGTGTAGTACCAAGGATGCATATCCTCAAACTTAGCGTCTTCGTGCTTCTCTGCTCTCTTGTAAACTTCGCCCTTAAGGTAAGCATTCACACCACGAGCGGCGTGCTTGCCCATACCAATGGCGGCAGTTACAGTACGAGTACCTGGGACCATATCACCTGCAGCAAAGATACCTGCAACAGTAGTTTGCATAGTCTCTTTATCGATGGTGACAGCATCCTTCTCAGTCTGTAAGCCTTCAACCTTCTTACATACAGAAAGATCTACGTTTTGACCAATAGCTAAAACCACAGCGTCAGCAGGTAAGTCTTCATACTCACCGGTAGGCTCAGGCCAGCCTTGATCGTTTAACTTCATCTTCTCGATCTTTAAGCTATCCTTTTGGGCATTAGTAATGGTGGATAACCACTTAACTTGAATACCCTCTTCGATAGCGCCATCCATCTCTTCTTCATTAGCTGGCATCTTATCGCGGTTACGACGATAAACGATGATAGGCTCAGCACCTAAACGGCGTAAAGAACGAGCAACGTCAACAGCAGTATTACCACCACCGTAAACTGCAACTCTGCGACCTACTTCAATATCGGTGTGAGAGGCAATGTCACCTAATACGGTTAAAGCGTTTAAGACGTGAGTAGTATCGCCTTGTGGGATATCAACATTAGTAGAAATTGAAGCACCCATGCCTAAAATTACGGCATCATAATGGCCTTCTTCTTTCTCCTTTAGAATATCCTCAACCTTGTGGTTGCACTCAATGGTGATACCCATATCAGTTAAGCGCTTGATCTCAGCATCTAAGATGTTTCTTGGTAAACGATAAACCGGAATACCATAGCGCATCATTCCGCCTGGCTCTGCTGCCATCTCAAGGATGTGAACAGTGTGGCCAAAACGGCGTAATTGATAGGCGGCAGATAAACCTGCAGGACCTGAACCAATAATTAAAACGCGCTTGCCAGTTTCACGAGTTGGTTTCTTAAAGGATAAGTTGTGCTCAATAGCATAGTCACCTAAGAAACGCTCAACTGAGTTAATACCTACGGATTCATCTAAGAAACCACGGTTGCACTTGCTCTCACAGGTGTGATAGCAAACACGGCCCATGCAAGCTGGAAGAGGATTGTTCTCAGTTAAAACTCTCCAGGCGTGCTCATAGTCACCCTCGCCTGCAAAATAAAGCCATTGTTGAATGTTTTCACCAGCTGGGCATTGCTTGTTGCAAGGCGGAAGCTTGAAAACATTAATTGGCCGCAAAGTACGCCAAGAACCGGTCTTGTTGGCAAGAGAGGTTGCAGGATTTAAAGTTGCGGCAAAAGATTTGTTCATCATTTAGTCATGCTCCTCTTATACCGTCTGATTACGCTCAAGGGCCTGAATGGCTACAGGTACAGTCTCTGGGACTTCATCACCAATTAAGCCAAAGCTCTTGATGTTTTCATCACACATAGCCTGAATACGGGCTAAGACCTTTGGATCACCCTTCTTACCAGTTAAGTGAGCGTAACGACGCTGTAACTTCAAGAAGTTGATGACAGGTTGCTTTTGTGTGATCTTTCTTACGGAAGTAACCTTGCCGTATTCAGCCTCGAAGATTGGATAGAAACCAGTCTCCATAGCCAAACGAGCTACAGTTACGGTGCTTGAAGATGCACAACCCCAGCCTAATGGGCATGGAACTAAAATTTGAATATAGCGTGCGCCGTGATAGGACATAGCCTTTTGGACTTTGTACTCAAGATCACGTAAGTCTGCAACAGATGCAGTGGCAACGTAAGGAATACCGTGGGCCATAGCAATTAATGGTACGTTCTTACCCTTACCCCAATCAGCACCAGGCTCGCTACCTACTAATTGAGTAGTTGCAGTACGGGCAGCAGGTGGAGTTGCAGATGATCTTTGCACACCAGTGTTCATGTAAGCGCCGTTGTCATAGCAAATGTAGAGGACATCGTCGTTACGCTCGAACATACCAGATAATGGGCCAAAGCCGATATCGGTAGTACCACCGTCACCACCTTGGGCAATAACGCGAGGTACATTGGTGTTGCCAGCTTTCTTAGCACGCACACGAGCGGCTACTGCTAAACCTGAACCTACAGCTGCAGCATTACCAAAGAGGGAGTGGATCCAAGGTAATCTCCAAGCTGATTCTGGATATGGAGTTGAGAATACCTCTAAGCAACCGGTGGCGTTGGCGATCATAAGCTGACCATTAGTAGCTCTCATGGCAGCGTCGATGGCATAACGAGCACCTAAAGCTTCACCACAACCTTGGCAGGCACGGTGACCTGAAATTAAAGTATTAGGACGGCTTTCTGAAGCCTGATTGGAACGCATCGAAGGATTTAAAAGACGGTTACCAACAGTCTTAGAGCCAGTCTGATAGAATTTAATTGCATCTAACATGTTTGCTCTCCTTTAGGCGTGGCCAACGGTGGCTTTTAGAACAGAATCATCAACAAGAGCATCCTCTGGAACGGTAACGCCTTCAGCATCCTTTAAGTAGCTGTTTAAAAGCTTAGTATCCATATCAATCCAGGTGATTTCGTCTTTTAACTTGCCTTCTAATGAAGCATGAACGATCTTGTTAATAGTTGAGCCGAAAATAGCGCGACCGCCTAAGCCTGCAACTGTAGTGCGAATATCGCAATCAGTGCCTTCCATAGCTCTCTTAACCTCAGGGCAAATAATGCCACGAGCACCATAAGAGAAGGAACGCTCTAAGCACACAACCTTCTTGCAATCACCAATTGCCTCTCTTAACTTGGCATATGGGAATGGACGATAAGACTTCAAGGAGATAATGCCGACCTTGATACCCTGATCGCGAAGTCTGTCTACTTCATCTTTTGCAGTGCCAACTGAAGAGCCTAAAATAATAAGCTTAAGCTCAGCATCTTCACAACGATAGCAATCTAAAAGACCGCCTGAGTGGTGACCTGTAAGCTCACGATACTCTTTAGTTACTCTCTCAATAACATCTAAAGCCTTTTCCATCTTACGTTGAATTAAGAATCTTAATTCGGTAAAGGCCTCAGGACCCACCATGGCACCCATGGAGATTGGCTCTTTTGGATCTAAGAATTCTTTTGGTTGATACTCAGGTAAGAAGGAATCAATTTGCTCTTGTGAAGGAATGTCTAAGCGCTCAAAAGCGTGAGTTAAGACGAAACCGTCCATACATACCATCACAGGAAGGCCTACTTCTTCTGCAATCTTAAAGGCCATGATATGGGTATCAAGGGCATCTTGATTTGATTCGCAGAAAAGTTGTAACCAGCCTGAATCTCTTTGAGAGAGGGAGTCGGAGTGGTCGTTCCAAATGTTAATTGGAGCACCGATAGCACGAGAGGCTACGGTCATAACAATTGGCAAGCCCAAACCTGAGGCATTGTAAATACCCTCAACCATGTATAACAAGCCTTGTGATGCAGTTGCAGTATAGGTTCTAACACCACCTGCTGATGCACCAATTGACACTGACATGGCAGAGAACTCAGACTCAACGTTTACGAACTCGCAGTCTTGTAATTTACCTTCTTTAACAAATTTACCTACATTCTCCACGATGTGAGTTTGTGGGGAAATAGGGTAAGCGCAAACTGCACCTGGGCGGCATAAAGCAACGGCTTCTGCGATACCTAATGAGCCTTCAATCTGCTTAAGCATTCTGGCCTCCGTTCTTTACATTCATAATGAACTCATAGGCTAAAGCTGCAGTTTCAGCATTAGCATCACCAACTTTTCCTGGATATCTTGATTGGAAAGACTTTTGTACACTCTCTAACTTAAAGACACCAGTTGCTGCAGCTAATGCGGCAATCATTGGAGCACCTGGTAATGGGCGACCAATCTTTTGCATAGCAAAATCGGTGGCAGGAACAGTTAAAACGTGTCCTTTTGGTAATCTTTCACAAAGCTCTGGAACGATTTGCTCTGGGGCTTCGGCTGAGTTAATGATTGCAAAACCTTGATCACTAATACCTGCGAAAACATCTAAGGCAGTAAGCAAGGTACGATCCTGAACGACAACTGCGTCTGGTTCTAAAATAGGCTCGTGGGTGCGAATTTCTTTATTGTCAATACGAGCATAGGCTACAACTGGAGCACCGGTACGTTCTGAACCGAAGCTTGGAAAAGCCTGTGCAAAGTGGCCTTCTAAAAAGGCGGACAGTGACAACATTTCAGCTGCAGTCACTACACCCTGACCGCCACGGCCGTGTAATCTAATTTGAAGCAAAGTCGGCTCCTTTGGTCTGTTGCATGTGCATTGGTCCCTAGGGAAAATTTAAAAAGTTTTAAATCACCCTAGAATCAAGGCGCATTGTATCTAGTTTTAAAAGCACCTCAAGCTAACGCTGTCACACAAACGGTAACTGCGTCAGACAGGAACTATTTTAAAAAATTTTTATAAATAATAAAGACGAATGGCTTATATATGCGAGTTTTGAGGGCTTTAAAAAATGTCTTAGAGCTCACAAAATCCCTCAATTTTGTGACAAAGATCAGATCTCTTATGAAAGAATATTCTATAATCTAAAAAATAGTCGTGATCTAAAATTAATCATGTTTTATTTTGTTATAAAAATAAATTTTTTGAAAAATTAGTATTAGCCGTGACTAACGGTCATGAAATAAAATTTCATTAATTGCTTAGACAAAAAAAATTTACTATTATTAAACCTAGTTTAATAATGAAGTTTAAAAATTACCGTATGCTAACTGCTAATAATGAGCGCCTAACCTCAAAAGATATTAGGCAAGTAAATGTTCAATCAGTGCTAAAGGCTTTGCATCAAGAGCAATTAGCCCCGATTTCGCGTTTGCGTGATTTAACCGGACTTTCAGTTGTAACTATTACTAAAGTATTAGAATATCTTGAAAAAACCGGGATTGTCCTTTCACAGCGGCAAAATATTATTGGAACTGGGAGACCTCCTTTAACTTATCGTTTTAATGCAACGTATCGTTTATTGCTTATTGTTTCCTGTTTTCAGCGCGGTGGGCAAAATTTTGCAGGCTATTCGGTACATGATTTATTTGGTGAGTGTCTTGAAAGACGAGAGGAATTACTTGCCACTATTCACACTGATGATTTTAGGATCGGCATTGAAAGATATTTAGAGCACTATCCTAAAATTGCGATTATTGGAATTTCAATGCCCTCAGATACGGTTGGGGGCAGGGTGGCAGCGGCCATTCGCCATGATCCAATGTCAAAGCGTTTAGCTCGCCATTTAGAGCAGCATTTTAAAGTCCCGGTATTTTTTGAAACTGACATTAATGCGGCAGCTTTAGGCTGTTATAAAAGAAATCCAAGTCATGAATTTGTAGCAGGCATTGTGTTAATGCCAGGTCGTGCCCCTGGGTGTAGTTTTTGTTTTAATGGCAAGGTAATTCGCGGTCGCGATGGCATGGCAGGTGAGGTTAGATATTTTCCTATGTATAACGATGTAGGCATTTTACCTGCTGATCCTTCAAAAGCAGATGAACTTGCGTTAAGAACCTTGCGGGCAGTGATGTGTGTTATGAATCCCTCCTTAGTTGCAGTTTATACCGAAGGCCTTAAAAGTGGATTATCTGAGCGTTTGCGCAAAAGGGTTTTTAGTGAAGCTGAGATTGCCATGTTGCCAAAGATTGAGGTTAGTTCCTCAATTAAAGATGATATTGTCTCAGGGATGATCACTTTATGCCTAGAGCGTTTACCCAATCTTCTATAAAAAATTAACTTAAGTAAAAATTACTTTCTAGTTTTTTAGAAAGTAAAATTTGGAGGTGTTTAATCATTTATTAGTTAATTTTTTACATTGTTTTAGGCTATTAAAAAAAATGATCTTTAAATTTTAACGCATATTTTTTTTACATTTGCGCGCTGATTTGAACTATCTTTTATTAACTTGTTGTTTATTAAAAAATTGATTTTAATATAATGTTTAGTCTTAAACTTTAGCATTAGATAAAAAAGTTTTAAAAAGGCACACTTATCAAAAGAATTAAAACAAAATTTATGCTATAGTGTTCTTTAGATCTTTTTTAGTGTTGTTTTATTGAGTTAGTTATTTATTTTCTTAAGTTAAATAGTTTTTGATTTAAGAATTGGATAATTTCAGGAGACTTTATGGTCACAAATTTCTCCAAGGAAGAGCTTTTATCAGTAAACAAATGGAATCAAGCACGACGTCTTGAGTTTATTGATTTTCGCTTAGCCACTGACGGCAGAATTAATCGTCGCGATTTAGTTGATTTTTTCAGTATTTCAATCCCTCAAGCCTCCTTAGATCTTTCAAAGTATCTACAATTAGTCCAAGAATCAGATCCTCCCCGCAAAAATTTATCCTATGACCGCCATTTAAAGGTTTATATAAGAACTGATGATTTTAGGCCTTTATTCCCTAAGATTTGCTCTCCTGAAAGCTATTTAAATGATCTTTTAGCCTATGCTCAAGGTGATCTTGTTAAAAGTCGTAATTTCTTTGGCTTTATCCCCAATGCCGGAGTTGCGGCCTTTTATCCGCCACGGCGCAATATCGATACGATGGTTTTGTTTAACATTTTAGAGTCGATAAGAACCCATAAAGCGGTGCATATTACTTATCTTTCAGTAAATTCGATTAAACCTACAGATCAGCTAATAGCACCTCATGGTTTAGCCTTTGATGGTATGCGTTGGCATATAAGAGCTTATTGCTATGACCACCATGGTTTTAGAAATTATGTACTTTCAAGAATAGTGCGCTGTGCGATCCCAGAAATTCCAGCTCCAAATGATCGCTTCCCAGATCCAATTGGCAATGGTTTCCGTGAGGTTGGAACTTCAGGGCGAGATGATACTGAATGGAATGAGCTAGTAGATCTAGTAATTAAAGCAAATCCTCAATTACCAGAGGCTTATCGCCGTGCAATTGAGCATGATTATGGCATGGTTGAAAATGGTACAGTGGTTTACCCCTGCCGCAGAGCTTTATTATCCAAAGCTTTAGAGTGGCTTCGTTTAACGCAAAACGATGTGGGGCTTACTCCTGAACAAAGACCTGTAGTTTTAGATAATGAAGCTGAAGTCTTTAGACGTTTAGCAGGTGGTCACTAATTTTCTAACTTAATAGAAGACTGCCTTGCAATGAGGCAGTTTTCATGTTCTATTTAAAAAATCTCATCAAACATACATATTTTCAAGTTTTGTTTGTACAAATTAAAAGCATTTTCTTAACATAGCTCTAAATTTAATTTTGTGATGATTGCGACATTTTTTAGGGAATGCTATGGGAAAAACTGAAAATACTTTGTCAGATCAAACTACAAAAGTAGCTCTTGTAGATACTTTATCTAAGACCGATAAGATCTTATACATTGTAATTTTAGGTATGCTTACGGCCTTTGGCCCGATTTGTACCGATATTTATCTGCCAGCCTTACCTGCCATCACTCAAGATTTACTAACCGATCCGTCAACTGTACAGTTATCTTTAACCTCATCATTTTTAGGTTTAGCCATAGGGCAGATCTTTGTAGGCCCCATTTCTGATGCTTATGGAAGAAAGGGACCTCTTTTAGCCTCGTTAATTTTATTTACTCTAACCTCTGCAGGTTGTGCTTTAGCTCCAAATATTTGGGTGTTAATTGTGTTGCGCTTTTTCCAAGGTTTTGCAGGATCAGGAGGTTTAGTTTTATCACGCTCCATGGCCTGCGATATGTTTAGTGCAGATAAGCTGACGCGCTTTATGGCGATGCTTATGACCATTAACTCTTTAGCCCCTATTTTTGGTCCAATTATTGGTTCTTTTATCATAAGTGTTGGCAGTTGGCATTTATTATTCTGGTTTTTAGCGCTGTGGGGCGTAATGTTATTTTTAGCATCTACTTTTAAAGTTCAAGATACCTTAAGTGTAGAAAAACGAGAGGCTCATCTTAAAGAAGCTATTTTTGATATGTTCAGGCAACTTGTAAATAAGCCTTTTTTAATCTTGTGCTTATCTATGGCCTTTATCATGGGAGGCTTTTTCTCCTATCTTGCAGCCTCCCCCTTTGTTTTTCAGTCTATTTATGGTTATTCAGCTTTTGGCTATTCAATTATCTTTGCCATTAATGCTTTTATCATCTCTTTGTGTGCGCAATTGTCGGGAAGATTATCAAGACGTTTAGGCGATCCTTTAATTGTTAAGATCTCATGTTCGGTGATGCTACTTTCTGCAATGGCCATGATTTTTATTGCTTTAATCAAGCCTCAAAGCTCCATTCCCGCCTTTGTGGCTTTAACTTGCTTTGTGGCGCTTTTAGGTGCTTCACAAACTTCAGGTTTTGGCATTGTGATGAGTGCAAGGACAGGGGGGGCGGGTAGTGCCTCAGGGATCTTTGGGGTGTTAGGCTTTTTACTTGGAGCTTTAATGTCACCATTAGTTGGGCTTTTAGGTGAGACTTCAATGTTACCTTTAGCTTTGTGTATGTTTATAAGTGCCTTGTTTTCTTATATACTCTTTGTCCTAGGTTTAAAATTAAAACAAAGTTCTAAAACAAAATAAGGGAAAGCATATGAAATTAGCTCTTCGCTCTGTAATCGCAGTTGCCATGAGTGCGGTGTTATTATCTGCAACAACTTTTGCTCAAGATCAAGTTACAGAGACTGCCTCTGCAAGTACTGAAGCTTTGCAAAATAACAATTCTACAAATGAAGCTCCTTTTAATGATGCACAAATGGCAGCTTTAGAAGAGATAATTCATTCTTATATCGTAACTCACCCTGAAGTCTTAGTTGAAGCGGCCCAAATGATGGAATTGCGCCGTCAAGTCGAGCAACGTTTAAAAGTTGAGGATTTAGCTCAAGAATTAGTTAAAAATGAGCAAATTCCAGTGCGCTTTGGTGATGAGAATAGCAAGCATCATGTAATTGAATTCTTTGATTACAATTGCGGTTATTGCAAATCTTCAAGAGCCATTGTGGAGCAGTTTGCCAAAGAGAATAATGTTAAAGTTCACTACATGGAGTTTCCTGTTTTATCAGAGTTAAGTGTCGAGGCCTCATTAATAGGTACTGCATTATTCCTAGAAGATCCTGATAAGTATTTTGTCTATCAAGATTTTTTAATGAACCGTCCTGAGAAATTAGACTCTCGTGAGACGATAAAAGAGGCGGTTAAAAAAGCTGAAGGTGATTGGGATAAGTTAGCTGAGGCTGCAAAAGATCCTAAGGTACAAAAGCTTATTGGCTCTAATATTGAAAAAGGTCGCAGTATTGGGGTAAGTGGTGTGCCATTTTTCATTGTGGATGGCAAAGTCTTAAGAGGCGCTATTACCTCAGTTGATAATTTTAAGGAATTAATTAAATAATGCTCTTGGCTTTGTGTATTGCGCTGCCTGCTTTATTTTTAATTGGTATGATTTACTCGGCCCTAAAGGAGCAAAAGCGTTTAGAAAAGGATGTTTTAGCTCCGTTAGTGGCTAAAAGAAAAGCTGAGCGTGAAAAACTTATGGCTTATTACAGAGATAAAGGTGATCTTAAAACTTTAGAGGAATTGCAAAAGAAACCTCTGTTTGATGATCCCTCTTTAAAAGATGAGTAAAGATTGGGGAGCTCTAGGGGGCACTCTTTGTGCAAACTAGAGTATAATCTTAGTCGTCTTAATTTCTTAGGATTTAAAGAGATATTTATGAAAGCAAGTAAATACATACTTTCCAATATACAGCCTGGTGAGACTTTAGTGCGAGTTTTGAGCATGGGTGGACTTACTAAAGGTTGGTTTTCAGATATTCCTGAAGTGGCTCTAACCGACAAACGTATTTTCGCACGTAATACGGATGGAAAATCCTACTCTTTCCCAGCATCTAAGATCAAAAATGTGGAAGTGCGTCCTGGTGGACTTTTTGGGGGAAAATCCTCAGGCAAGATTGCAGTTATCGGACCTTACAATCATGAGATTGTCTTCCCATCAAAAAATCTGACTGCAGATCGTGATTTTATTATGAAAACTTTAAAATTGAGCTTTTAGCGCAAGTTTTATTTTTATTAAAGCTCGCAGGAAAAGCTTATGAGATCTAGATGATAGTCAAATAAGCTTTTTCTAATTTGTCCCCACATTTGCCATTTAGCTTTTGGGGATAAATACTCTTCATCAACGGTTAAAGGATTTTTGGGGATCACTTTAATTTCATGTTGTGCACTATCAATTAAAAAAAACTCACCGTCTGCACTTAATTTAACAAAGCCTTGTAAGAGTACGAAATCGCCATCTTGAGCATTTTTTTTAACCCCCTCTATGGTATTTAAATAAATATTTTGATCAAAACCTTGCGGGGAGGCATTAGGTAAAGAGGGTGCGTCAAAGCCTTTGGGACTTGCCAAAGAAGCTGTGGAAGTTACAAGCAACAGGACAAGTAAAGCTCTTTTTTTCACATCAACCCCCAAGCGTAAATTTAAGCTCTCTAATTTTATTAGCTTTATCTTAAGATAAGAGATTTAGGATTAACTTAGGATTTTAAAGTTGAGATAGCCTCACGCATCTTTTGCATGTTTTCTTCAAAACGGTGATTTTGTAAAAAAGAAATTCTCGTGTAGAGCACATCGCCAATGGCAAGATGAATAAGTCTTGATACTGAAGATTCTGAATTGTGTTTCACCTCAGGGCCAATGCCAATTAATACCACATCGGCAAGTTTAGCGGCAGGAGAGTTTTTATGTGAGGTGATAAGAATGATTTTAAGATTTTGGCGTTGGGCAATTTTTAAAGAGTTTACAAGCTCAGTTGAGGCTCCTGAATAAGAAACGGCAACTACTGTGGTATTTTCTTTACAGATGGAGGCTAAAGTTACCTGTTGATGCGGATCACAGCTTACCTCACAGCTTTTTTCCAAACGCACAAAACGCGTGGCAATATCGTTGCAGACGGTAGCACTATTTCCAAAACCAAATAATAAGATCCTAGGGGTATTAGCTAAAAGTAAAGCTGCATTTTCTAAAGCTGCAAAATCAAGTAAGGAGAGGGTGTTTTTAAGTCCTTCTTGAATATTAGCAAAGATTTTTTCAGTGATTTCTTTACAACTATCTTGAATATTAAGATCAGCACTTATAAAAGGATTTGAGGCATTAAGCTCTTTGCTCAAATTAATTTTAAGTGCTTGCAAGCCTGGAAGGTCTAATTTTTTACAAAACCTTGAGATGGTAATTTCTGAGACTTGAATGGATCGTGACAGATCTGAGATGGTCATTTCCATAAAGTCTTCAAGGTTTTCGGCAATGAAATTGGCAATACGGGAATCTGATGGAGTAAGAATTTGTGAGGCGGTTGAGAAAAGTGGTAATTCGAGTGCTTTTTCGCTTAATCCATTTTTAAAAGAAAATTGTTCGGCCATAATTACCCCACTGTGCTATGTTTGTAACAAATATTTGAAAATCATTTGAGAAAATAATATCAAATAGCTTTAAGCAAAGCATCGTTTTTAGCAAAATTCTCTAATTTTTTTGCTTAAGATCAAAGAAAATCCTAAGCTTGGCTTAGGATTTTGGGGGGATTAATTTAAAAAGTTTTAGTTTGACCAGTTATGATGTCTAAAGCCTTCCTCATCGATTCTCTCAAAGGTATGCGCTCCAAAGTAGTCGCGAAGACCTTGAATTAAGTTTGCGCCCACGCAAGAGCATCTCATGCCATCAATATAGGCTAAGGCCTCATACATTACAGGTGTAGGGAGGGCATTTTTCATCGCTAAAATTGAGATCTCCCGGGCATCATCAAGGCATAACTCAAGCTTTTCTTTGAAGAAAGGATCATCAATTAAATTACTTAAAGTAGGATTTCTCTCATAAGCTTTTGTGATGTCATTTAAAAACTTTGCCTGAATAATGCATCCGGCACGGAAAATTTCGGCGATTTTTCCTAAGTTTAAATCAAAGTCATAAAGCTTTGAGGCCTTAGCATAAAGATCAAAACCTTGGGCGTAAGCAGCGATTTTGCCCACATAAAGATAATTTTCAACTTTCTTGATTAAAGCCTCTTTTGAGGATAAAGATTCAACGCTCTGTGCCTTGCACTCTTTAGATCTTAAGGTGCGCTCTTTTAGAGATCCTGAAATAAAACGGGCGTTACAGGCCGCATCGATCATGGAAAGATCTACACCTACCTCAAAACCTGCCTGGCAGGTCCATTTACCAGTACCTTTTTGTCCGGCTTTATCGACGATATAGTCAATTAAGTTACCCTGTCCCTTAGGATCTTTTTCCTTTAAAACTTTAGCAGTGATTTTAATTAAATAGCTCTCAAGTGGACCTTTAGCATAACTTTCAAAGATTTGGGCTAATTCTTCATTGCTAAAACCGCCTAAGGTTTTTAAGACTAGATAGCTTTCTGCAATAAGTTGCATATCGGCATATTCAATGCCATTGTGGACCATTTTGACATAGTGTCCGGCAGCTCCATTGCCCATAAAAGCACAGCATGGCTTGCCATCATAAGCATGAGCGGAGATGTCCTCTAAAATAGTGCCAAACTTGTCATAGGCCTCTTTTGTGCCACCGACCATAATCGCAGGACCATGACGAGCACCTTCAGAGCCGCCTGAGACACCAACGCCACTGAACACGACTCCTAAGTTTTGTAACTCTCTGAAGCGACGGTTAGTATCATTGAAATTGCTATTGCCAAGATCTAAGACAATATCACCTTGGGCAAGATAGGGTTTTAAAGCTTCGATGACCGAGTCGACAGCTTTACCTGCGGTAACCATGATAATGATAATGCGAGGGGCTTTGAGGCTTGCCATCATTTTATCAAGGTCATAAAAAGGCTCTGCATTAGGGTGTGAATTTTCGTTTTTAAATTTGTCCACTAAATCTTGAGTGTAATTATAGACAGCAATTTTATAGCCATGATCGGCAATATTAAGGGCTAAATTGCTACCCATAACGCCAAGACCAATGAGGGCTAAATCATTTTTCATAAATACTCCTTAAATGCCGTAAGCTTGCTTTTGATGATATGATACTATCATTTTTTAAAAATATTTAGACAAATATTTATCATTTTTAAATTCTGTGAACTATCTCACGAGCAAAGTTTTAAGACTTAAACTTATGTCTAATCTTTATTTAAAAGTGCTTAAAATATTTTGAATTTTAAATGTTTTATTGAGAGTGCATTTATTTTTAAAACTAGGAGGGTGCTAAATATGTATATTAATTAAGAGCTTGATTTTGTTTGTTTTATTTCTTGATTATGAGTAATGCGTATAAAAACTAGCGTTAATTTTTGTTAAAATTTTTGATGAAGCACAAGATTTATGCGGAATTTTTTGATAAAATTTCTCGGTCATTTTTTAATTGTTTTGTTCTTGTTCTCACCTGAGGTAATGAACGTGAAATACCGCATCGGTTGGCCGCTGTGGAGTTTCGCATACCGTTTGGGCGCGACTCTAACATTCAGTTATCAAGTGGAATATGATAAAAAAAGTGACAAGTGGTTTGCTTTTTCTCGTGATATCGATTTTATAGTTGCCGAAGCTTCAAAACTTGATGAATTGTTCAAAGTAGTTGAAGAGGAAGCACTCTTTTGGCTATCTAAGTCATTAGGTGAAAAAGTCGATATGTCAAGAGTAGTTACCACTCGCACTATTTATCCATTTGTTGACGATATTGCTTAGGTTTAATCCTAAGAACCCTTTCTTTCTGTTCTTTGACTGATTTTCAGTCTTAAAGCCTACATCTTTTGATGTAGGCTTTTTTAAGTGAGTTTAGCTTTTAATCTTTGAGATTAGAAGCTACAAAATTCCAATCAATGTGATTGAAGAAATCTTTGACGTAATCGGCACGACGGTTTTGATAATCAAGGTAGTAGGCGTGCTCCCAGACGTCAACGGTTAAAAGTGGGGTAAAGCCATCAACCATTGGATTACCTGCATTTGAGGTATTCATGATCTTAAGCTTGTTAGTGCCAGTTTGCATTAACCAAGTCCAGCCTGAGCCAAAGTTACCTACGGCAGAGGCGCAGAATTTCTCCTTAAAGGCCTCAAAGGATTCAAAGTTAAGCTCAATTAACTTTAAAAGCTTCTCAGGAACTTGAACATTAGTTTCAGGGCTAATGCAGTTGAAGTAGAACTCGTGATTAAAAGCTTGTGCTGCATTGTTAAATAAAGGACCTGAGGAGGTCATGACAATATCAACGAGGCTTTTGCCTTCATAGTCAGAACCTGCCACTAATTTATTGGTGGTATCAATGTAGGTTTGAAGGTGTTTGCCATGGTGGAAATTGAAAGTGTTCTCAGATAAAAAGCCTGAAAAAGCATTCTTAGCATATTTAAGAGCAGGTAATGTAAAAGCCATAAAAATCTTCCTTGCATATTGATGTTGATGGGGTAGCACATGCTACATGTGCTAAAGATACCCCTAAAATCTTTAAGATACAACTGAAGTTGCACATCTTAAGCAAGTGATTTTTTATTTCACTTTCAGTCTATAAGTCGCTATAAGTGGCAATAAAACCTGCATAGGTGGTAAAGCGATTGTAAAGGGCACAGAATAATTCACATTCTTTTTGCGTGTCATAATCAGCCCCATGCGCTTTTAAATCATCAAATTCAATTCCTGCAACCTCACAGGCGCGTGAGAGCACAGTCTGTCCGTAAACCAGACCTGCTAAAGAGGCAGTATCGAAGACTGAAAATTGATGGAAAGGATTGCGCTTGTATTTAATTCTTTCACATAAAGCATTTAAAAAGCGTAAATCAAAAGAGCCGTTTTGGCCAACTAAGATGGCACGAGTGCAACCTTCTTTTTTGACAAGCTTTGAAATGGCCTTAAACATCGGTACCACACCTTCGCGCTCATCTTTTAGATCACGACTTTCATCAAAAGGATCAATGCCTAAAAATTTGATATTAACTTCGTTAATTTGTGATCCTTCAAAGGGGCGAATATTACAGTGCATAAGCTCATCTGGATGTAAAAAACCTTTTTCATCCATCTTAACGGTCATCATGGCCACTTCTAAAAGAGCGTCAGTTTTAGGATTGAAACCTGCTGTTTCTACATCCACCACCACGGGCAAGAAAGTTCTAAAACGCTCGCGGATTGAAATATTTGTCATGATTGAACCTTTAACTTGTGAGAGATCTAACAAAAGCGCGCTAATTATAATCTTGAGAAAAGCTAGTGTCCACTGTATAAGGGGAAAAGAGGAATTTAAAGAGTGGAGCGGGCGACGGGAATCGAACCCGCGTCAGAAGCTTGGGAAGCTCCGGTTCTACCATTGAACTACGCCCGCAGTGGCACCTATTATAGCTTGCTTTTTTATTTAGTCAAATTCCTGTAAATTAAAAAAAATTACCTCCCAAAAATTGGGAGGCTTAAAATTTAGATCTCCAACTTTCGTTTTAAATACTGAATGGCATCTACTAAAGTATTAGTATCAGTTGCTGATGAGGCTGTGGTGACATATTTTAAGCCATTGTAATTGCCACCTAAAATCTCCGCATAGGCAGTAAGCGGGAGGACCTGACCTTTAATCTTAAGACCAAGTGATTTAAGTTCACGACAGACGGCAACTGTATATTCAGCACCTGTGGTATACACTGCTTTTATATCATTGCGCTTTTGTAAGACGCCACTTGCAATCTCACCATAGGCGGTGGAAATTAAGTCTAAAGCTTCCACGCGGGTGCGATTGGTGTTTAAAAGAAAACTGTCAAACTCTGAGATCTGTTGGGTATTCGCCCCAAGATGATCAGAGACGGCAAAGGCTACGGTATAGTCTGAAAAACGGGTGGCAATCTCGTTTACAACCCGGTCAATTTCAGCCATGCGTTTTTGATCACCATCTAATAAATCTTTGTTGCGCACCGAGACTAATAAAACCTTTTCCTCAAGCCTTAATTGTTCAACTTGAGCTGAAATTAAAGGATTACTGCCGCCTATCATGCCAAAGATCCGAGGCTTGTGCTCTTCATTATTTTGCCTGTCGCGCATAACTTTGCGGGCAATAGTGGCCGTAAAGGGACCTGGATCTACGGCTAGGTATTTAATTCCGGATTGTAAGACGGCGTCGGCTATCATATTAATTTCCTCTTGAGAGGTGGCATCAAAGACAATAGCGCGAGCCCCACGAGAGGCTAAATCGGCAATTCTTTCTGCTAAATAGCCCGTGCCGTGTAAAAACTCTTTTAAATGCAAGGCTTCTGCATGATAGCGGAATTTTTCAGTAAATAAATCGGCAACTCTTCCTGAGGCTTGTTGGGTAATTTCATCCATACCCACTAAAGATTTTTGTAAAGGCTTACCATCAACTAAGATATAGCCGCCAACCGTTGAGCGTTTTAAAGCCGGGAAGGCAGGGACCACAATGGCAACGCGATCATTATCTCCTAAGGCATCAAGGAGGGCTTGGGTTTCTGAGCAAGCATTACCGCGCAAAGATGGGTCAATGCGTTTGGCATAGACTTTTACTTGAGGATTTTTTAGAAGTCTTCCTGCATAAAAGACTAATTGATAACTTTGCTCTTGAGTTAAATTGCGTGAATTTGTGGAATAGACAAAACAATCAAAATTTGCTGTTTGAGGATCTTTTAAACCCTTAGCACTCATAATTGAGCATACTGAGCAATTGTTTTTCTCAAGAAGAGCTCCAACTGCGCTTCCGCCTGTGATTTCATCAGCTATTACGACACATTCGGCCATAAGTTTATCCTCAAAATTTTAACCTAGGGTTGAAATGCGGGCTCTAAGCATAAGTACACTTGATGGGGCCACTGACATTTCATCAATGCCCATAGAAATTAACTCATGAGTAAAGCCTTCATCTGCGGCAAGTTCTCCACACACGCCCACCCAAATTCCGGCATTATGCGCATTTTTTACCGTCATTTCAATAAGTCTTATGACTGCATGATGATAAGGATTTAAAAATCTACCTAAATCAGCATTTTGTCTGTCTACAGCTAAGGTAAATTGCGTTAAGTCATTAGTACCTATAGAGAAGAAATCAACATAGGGGGCAAGTTCATCAGAAATTAGCGCTGAAGCAGGAGTTTCAATCATAATGCCAATTTCAATATTAGGATCAAAGTCAATCTCTTGGGCCTTTAATTCTGCTTTTACTTCCTCGCAAATGCTAAGACAAGTTTTAACCTCTTCAACTGAGGTTATCATTGGAAACATGATAGCAAGCTTGCCAAAGACTGAGGCGCGATAGAGGGCTCTTAATTGAACTTTAAAGATTTCAGGGCGGGTGATGCAAATGCGTACCGCGCGCATTCCCATAGCGGGGTTGTCTTCAGGTTTTAAAGTAAAGTAGGGAGCAGTTTTATCAGCGCCGATATCTAAAGTGCGGATAATAACTTGCTTATTTTCCATACTCTCTAAAACTTGTTTGTAGATTTTAAATTGCGTCTCTTCAGTTGGAAAATCATCTGAGGAGAGGTAAATATACTCAGAGCGAAAAAGTCCAATTCCTTCGGCATCAGAGCTTTTTACAATATCAATATCGTCGGCATTGCCAATATTGGCATAAAGTTTAATTTTTCTGCCACTTAAAGTGCGAGTCTCTTTGCCTCTAAATTGTTCTAAACGAGCTCGTAGGGCATCTTCAGTTTTCTTTCTTTCCTTATAGGAGGCAATAGTCTCTTCATCGGGTTCAATAATTAACATACCCGATCCGCCATCTAAGATGGCATTTTTCCCCTCAAGCGATTCATCTAAAGCATCACCGACACTGATGATCGCAGGAATGCCCATAGTTCTTGCAAAAATTACTGTATGTGATCTAGTTGAGCCGTGGGAGGTGACAATACCGGTTACGGAAAATTTATCTAATTGAACAGTTTCAGAGGGGGCTAGATCATCGGTGGCAAGAATTACTGAGGTGCCGTAATTTTTTAAAGTCGAATTTTTGGGCTCGCCACTTGCAGAAATTAAGATATCAACAACGCGCCTTGAAACATCTAAAACGTCGGCTGCTCTGCCCTTCATATAGTCATTATCCATGGATTCAAACATCATGGAAAAACGCTTCGCTACGGTATCTACAGCGTATTCAGCGTTCATTTGCTCTGATGTAATGACTTCATGAATTTGACTTACATAGTCAGGGTCATCAAGCATTAATTGATGAATTTGAAATACCACCGCATTTTGTTCACCAAGCTTTTCAAGGGAGGCTTCATAGAGATTGCCAAGTTGAGTGATAGCTTTAGCGCGAGCTTGTTCAAAGCGATCTATTTCTGCCTTAACATCATCTACTTTGTGTTTGATTTCAGGTTTAGCATTGCGCTTTAAAAAGGCAATTTTGCCAAAGGCAATACCTCTGCTTGCTGGAGTGCCGTGTAAGTGCGGCAAACGTTCGTTTGTTTGAGATCCAATGTGTACCATGATTTGCCCGTTCTTTTTGATCCGTGCTAAATCTTAGCAGAGAAAATATTTATAAGACAAGATAAGAGCTTAACTTGTGAATAGGCGCAAAGTTTTTTTTTGCAAAGAAAAAAGCCCCAAGGCTTGGGGCTTTAGCGATAAAGAAGCTAATCATCAACTCTACGCAAACTTTCGTTGGCGTTTTGTAAGGTGCGCTTTTACCTAAGTAACAACGACCTTTAAGTTGTAGGTTTTGTCACTTACTCCCTTAGACTTTCTATAAGGGTTTAAGTGCGATTTATTAAATTAAATCTTGAGGTACTAAAGATAAAGCATTAGAGTCTGCCACTAAGGTTACATCTGGGTGTAACTGTAAAACAGATGCTGGAACCTGTGGAGTTACAGGGCCGAAGAAGGCGTCATGAATGGCTTGAGCTTTATCAGTGCCTGAGGCGATAATTAAAATCTTGCGAGCATGCATGATTGAGCTAATGCCCATGGTATAAGCCTGACGTGGTACATCGTCAATGCTCTTGAAGAAGCGCTTATTTGCCTCAATTGTGCTTTCAGTTAAGTTAACGCAGTGGGTGTTTTTCTCAAAAGCAGCACCTGGCTCGTTGAAGCCGATGTGGCCATTGCGACCAATACCTAAAAGCTGAATATCAATGCCGCCTACATCTTGAATGACTTTTTCATAACGAGCGCATTCAGCTTCTGCATCTGGGTTTTTACCATTTGGTAAATTAATATTCTCAGGGCGAATATTAATATGATCAAAGAAGTTGTGATGCATGAAGTAGACATAGCTTTGATCTGATTCCATGCCAAGACCGCGATACTCATCAAGGTTTACAGTAGTAACCTCAGAGAAATCAAGATCACCTTTGTTGTACCATTCAATTAATTGTTGATAGGTACCAATTGGGCTTGAGCCAGTGGCTAATCCTAAAACGCAATTGGGCTTAATAATTACCTGAGCTGAAAGGATATTGGCAGCTTTACGGCTTAAGTCCTTGTAGTCTTTGGCACGATAAATACGCATTTTTAGATCATCTCCTTAAAATTTGTGGGAAAAGTTTGGAAAATCGGTGCCTTCAGTCTTTTTTTAAAGCCAAAGCAGTTTTTTGCTTGGTACTGTAAGCATCTTTGCCTAAACGCTTTACCACTTCTGTGAAAAGAAGATCGACGATGAAAAACACCGCGATTTTAGAGTTGATAGAACCAGTCTCCATATACGATTCGCGCACCGCATAGACAAGAGACATTTCCGAGAGTTTATGTAAAGAGGAATTTGCATCAGCGGTAATGGCAATGATACTTGCATGATTCATTTTGGCAGTTTCGCAAGCTTTAAGGATTTCGCGTGTTTCCCCAGAGTTTGAAAAGGCAATGACTAAATCACCATTTTTAACTAAGGAGGCCTCAATAATCATGGCATGACTGTCAGTGCAAGATCTTGCATCAATACCGGTACGTAAAAATTTATAAGCAGAGTCTGAGGCGGCAAAACCTGAATTACCAATACCAATAAAGAAGACCCTTTTGGCTTTTAAGATTTTAGCTGCAATAAGATCGACTTCTTTGGGATCAATATCATTTACAGTCTGTCTTAAAGTTGCAAGGTTAATTTGTAAAAGCTTTTTGGCAGTTTCACTGCACGGTTCATCATAGGCTATGGTATCTGAGATAATGCTACCTTGATTCTCTTCAGAGCCAAGTTCTCTTGCTAAATCAATTTTAAAACTTCTTAAACTTGAGTAACCAAATTTGCGGGCAAAACGCGTTACAGTTGCATGTGAAACGTCGCAGGAGCGGGCAATTTCAGAGATTGGTGCAGAGCAGGCATTTAAGCCGTTCTCGCGAATATAATCAAGTAGCCTTCGATCTGACTTGGAAAGCTTAAGATCTGTGGCATTAAGCTTTTCAATAACGCTCATAGTAAAGCTCGTCTTTTAACTTAAGAGAAATAACTTTTAACGCTGGCTATTATATAAAACTTTTTAGGTCAAAAATGTGATTTAGTTTCATTTTTTGAAAAAATTTAGAAAATTAACTTTTTCTTGTAGCAGTAAATGAGAATGGAATTCGGAAAATATAAGGAAAGCTTAGTTTTTAAAAATGTTACAAATTATCTTTTAAAGGTAGGGATGAACCCTACCTTCAAGCAAGTTTAAGTTAAATTAGAGCTTATTTAACTCATTAATTTGAGCTAAAACCTTATCAAGTTGACTTTGATTTAAAGCAAGCTGAGCTTTAGCACCTTCAATGATGTTAGCTGGTGCCTTGCTTATGAAAGCTTCGTTGCTTAAGCGGGCTTGAGTTGAGGAAATATTACCTTCAAGCTTTTTCTTCATTTCATTTAAACGCTTTAATTCATCTTCTTTATTTACTAAAGAGGACATCTCAATTAAGATTTCAGCGGTTAAAACTGGCTTTGAGGCGCAAGGTGGAAGTTTTTCATCACCTACATACTTAATTGAAGTTAAATTAGTTAAAGCTAAAATGAGCTTTAAGTTCTCGTCGGTAAATTGTTTTTGTTGCTCGTTTGCCCCGCGCAATAACACCTCAAGCTTGGTATTTGGACTTACCTTCATCTCAGCACGTAAGTTTCTAACTGCCGTGGTAAGCTCTTTAACCCATGCGATGCTCTCTTGAGCAAAATCATCAACAAGATAATCACAAGCTTTAGGATAAGAGGCTAGCATGATGGTCTTAGCCTCATTGTTTCTGCCTAAAAGTGGGGCGGTTTGTTGCCAAATAGTCTCAGTGATAAAAGGCATGACTGGGTGGGCCATTCTCATCACAGTCTCTAAGACATTAACTAAGGTATAGGCAGTAGCATTCTTTTTGTCTTGGCTTAAAGATGGATCTTTTAAAATGCTCTTAGTAAATTCAACATACCAATCGCAATATTCGTTCCAAATAAACTCATACAAAATAGTGGCTACCTGATCAAAGCGATAAGCATTGATGGCATCGCGCATGGCGCTTATAGCTTGTGAGAGCTTGGAGAGAATAAATTTATCGGCGATATTTAAATTTTCATCCTGTGGTTTTACAAGCTCAAAGCCTTCAATATTCATTAACACAAAGCGTGAGGCGTTCCAGATCTTGTTGCAGAAATTGCGATAGCCTTCAAGACGCTTCATATCCCAGTTAATATCACGACCATTAGAGGCTAAAGCGCATAAGGTAAAGCGTAAAGCATCAGTGCCGTGAGCTTTAATGCCTTGAGGGAATTGTTTTTGAGTTCTCTTAGCAATCTTTTGAGCAATTTGTGGCTGCATCATATTAGCAGTGCGCTTAGAGACAAGAGAGTCAATATCAATACCATCAATCATATCTAAAGGATCTAAGACATTGCCTTTAGATTTAGACATTTTCTGACCTTCTTCATCACGAATGAGGCCTGTCACGTAGACGGTCTTAAATGGGACTTGGCTTTTACCATTTTCATCCTTGATAAAGTGCATGGTCATCATGATCATGCGGGCTACCCAGAAGAAAATAATATCAAAGCCGGTCACTAAAACTGAGGTTGGATGGAACATCTCAAGTTCAGGAGTTTTATCAGGCCAACCTAAGGTTGAGAAGGTCCAAAGCGCAGAGGAGAACCAAGTATCTAAGACATCTTCGTCTTGAACAAGCTTTACCTCAGATCCTAAATGATATTTTTCTCTAACTTCATTTTCGTTGCGGGCTACATAAACTTTGCCATTTTCATCATACCAAGCAGGAATTCTATGTCCCCACCATAATTGACGTGAAATACACCAATCTTGAAGATCTCTCATCCAAGAGTAGTACATATTAGTGTATTGTTGTGGCACAAATTTAATTTCACCTTCCTCAACTGCGCGTAAGGCTTCTTTGCCTAAAATTGAAGCTCTGACATACCACTGATCGGTAAGCATAGGCTCAATTGGTACGCCACCACGATCGCCAAAAGGCTGGGAGAGGGTGTGATCTTCAATGTGATCTAAAAGACCTTGAGTTTTTAGATCTTCAACAATTTTCTCACGAGCGACAAATCTATCTAAGCCACGATAGGCCTCAGGAATATAAGAAGTAGTCTCAGTTGATAATTCACCTTGAGTATTAAAGACTTGAGCCTCATCGCGAATGCAAGCATCTTCAGTTAAAACATTCACCATCGCAAGGCTATGTCTTTTACCTACGGCATAGTCATTAAAATCGTGAGCTGGAGTGATTTTCACGCAACCGGTACCGGTGGTCATATCAGCGTGAATGTCTGCAACAATTTTAATTCTTCTACCAACGAGAGGGAGAATTAACTCTTTACCCACTAAGTCTTTAAATCTTGGATCTTCGGGGTTTACTGCAACTGCTGTATCGCCTAATAAAGTCTCAGGACGGGTAGTGGCGACCATGAGATAGTCTTTGCCTTCTTGAGTCTTAAGACCATCTGCAAGTGGATAGCGGATATACCACATAAAGCCTTTGACTTCTTTGTTTTCAACTTCAAGATCTGAAATTGCGGTGCGAAGTTTTGGATCCCAATTGACCAAACGCTTGCCACGATAGATTAAATCTTCATCATAAAGGCGCACAAAGACCTCTAATACGGCACGGGAGAGGCCCTCATCCATGGTAAATCTCTCACGACTCCAATCAACAGAGGCTCCTAAGCGGCGCATTTGCTTGGTAATCGTACCACCTGATTGTTTACGCCATTGCCAAATACGCTCAATAAACTTTTCACGACCTAAATCATGGCGGGTCAGTTTTTCTTCAGCAGCAAGCTTTCTTTCTACAACCATTTGTGTGGCGATACCTGCGTGATCGGTACCGCATTGCCATAAGGTATTGTCACCATCCATACGATGGAAACGAATAAGGCTGTCCATAATGGTTTGTTGGAAAGCATGACCCATGTGTAAGGAGCCAGTAACGTTAGGCGGAGGAAGGGCTATAGAGAAAGCTTGTTGGCTTTTATCCATAGAAGGTTTAAAACAACCTTGCTCTTCCCATTGTTTATAAATTTCACTTTCAAAATTTTCAGGCTGATAAGTCTTATCTAATTGCATGGCCTAGTTTCTCTTAAATCTGACCCCAAAACATGGGTGTTTTTATTTAAAACCTTGATTAAAACAAGTCCCAAATTGTACCGCCAAATGCGATGTATGTCACCTTTTGTGCGACATTAACGCAGATCAAAACTATCAATCTTAAAAAGATGCAAGTTAATATGGGCTATAATTAAAGGCAAATAATTAGCAGATTGAAAGGAACAAAGCCTCATGGGCAAAGAGACAGCTTCAAAAGAAGATACTTTACAAAATAAAACTAATGTAAGTAAAAAAGGTTTTTTAAGAAAGCTTTTAACTTTAGCTTTGTGTCTTTTTATCGCCTGTGGCGTGAGTATTTTCTTTTTTATCAACGAACTTAAAAGCATGAATGATTATGTAGTGCCTAAAATGCTTACCCCCTATGAGCTTAAAAGTGGCATGAGTGCTTATGAGGTTATTGTTGATTTAACGCAAAATGATTACCCAGATTATATGGCTTATGCCTTTTTAAAATTTTATAAAGGAGAATTTGATAATATTCAAAAAGGCCCTTATCTAATTGATGGCACTAAAACCTTAAAAGAAATTTTAGAGGATATGAAAAATGGTGCCATTTATGAGGTCGAACCTTTAAGGGCTTTAATTGTTGAGGGGCTCTCCTTACCTTTAATGTTAAATGCTTTAAATAAAAGTGAGAATTTAGAAGACGATAGTGCAGAATGTCTTAAAGATCCTAAAAAATTTATTCAAGCAGGTTTAGATGATGCTTTTTCTTTAAGCAATAAAAAAGGTGAGATAGATTTTAAGAAAACCAAGCGTTTATATCCTGAAAGTGTTAATTCTTTAGAAGGCTTATTTTTGCCTGCCACTTATCCTTACTATAAAGGTGATGGAGCCTGTAAGGTACTTAGATCCTCTTTTATTAAAATGGCCCAAACTTTACAAGCTGAGTGGGAGAAGCGTGATACGAGCATTCCTTTACAAAACCCCTATGATGCTTTAATTTTAGCTTCTATTGTGGAGCGTGAAAGCTCAATTGATAAAGAAAGACCGCTTATTGCCAAGGTTTTTTATAATCGCTTAGAGAAGTCAATGCGCTTGCAAACTGATCCTACAGTAATGTATGGCGTTGCTCCTGATTTTCGCGGCTCTCTTAAGCTTTCGCAATTAAGAAAGGATACGCCTTATAATACTTACACGCGAGATGGTTTGCCACCTACTCCAATTGCTATGCCTGGGCTTAGTTCGATATTAGCAGTTTTACATCCTGAAGATACCAAAGCCTTTTATTTTGTGGCAAAATCTCATGACCCAAAAGATGGGCATGTCTTTTCAAATACCTTAAAAGAGCATCAACAAGCGGTAAGAGATTATCGAAAAAAGGTGCGTGAATATCGGAGAGCTCAAAAGTAAATGCGAGGTCTGTTTATTACTTTAGAAGGCACTGAGGGTGCAGGTAAAAGTTCGATGATCCCGGTTGTAAAACGGGTCTTAGAAGAGAGTGGGCGACAAGTAGTATGTGTAAGAGAGCCTGGTGGTACCCCAATTGCTGAGAAGATCCGTGAAATTTTAAAAACGCCAGCTGATGAAAAGTTAAATGACAAAGCTGAGCTTTTATTAATGTATGCCGCACGTGCTCAGCTTGTTGAAACGGTGATAAGACCTACTTTAGCCAAAGGTGTGGATGTGATCTCAGATAGACATGATCTCTCAACTATTGCCTATCAAGGTGGAGGTCGTAAAATTCCTTTGTCTTTAATAGATAAAGCAAGACAAGTGGCCTTAGGGGATTTTCATCCAGATCTGACCATTTTAATGGATATTGATCCTTATGTAGGTATGCAAAGAGCCAAGGGCCGCGGGGCTTTAGATCGTTTTGAGCAAGAGCAAATGGCCTTTTTTGAGCGGGTGCGCAATACTTATTTAGATTGTGCCAAAAATGACGCTTCAATTGTCGTAGTTAATGCCGCCTTAGATTTAAAAACTGTCACTTATCAAGTAGAAAGTGTCGTAAAAGGAGTTTTAGCGCATGCTCATGCCGTGGCTTAATCGGGCCTATGATTGTTTTTATACGGCATTAAATCAACACCGTTTGCCAGGATCTGTAATTATTGCAGGTCACAGTGGCTATGGGGTTACAGATTTAGCTTTAGAGTGTGCAAAACTTTATCTTTGTACGAATGTGCAAGAGACAAAACCTTGCGGGGAATGTAAGTCTTGTTTAGTTTTTGAATCAGGCTCGCATCCTGACTTTTTACTAGCCTTGCCTACTACGAAAGAGGAATGTGACAAGGATGAAGATCTAACTAAAAACCCAGGTTTTTTAGCCTATCTTAAAGCTAAAAGTAATGTACAAAGACGCAGCATTCGCATTGATACGATAAGAAAACTAAATCATCTTTTGCATGAATCCTCAGCCTTTTCTTATCGAAAAGTGGCTATTATTCATGATGCCCATTTATTAGGAGAAAGTGCGGCTAACGCTTTATTAAAAACTTTTGAGGAGCCACCTTCAGATACTTTAATTATTTTAGTGGTAGAAACTTTAGAGTCGCTACTTCCAACTTTATTATCAAGAGCTTTTAAAATTGAGCTTTCAAGTTTAAATCAAGCTGAAATTTTGCCTTATTTACAAGAGCAAGGTTTTGATAAGAAAAGATCTGCTGTTGCTTTAGCTTTAAGTGCAAATGCTCCTTTTAGAGCGCTTGAAATGTTAAATCAAGGACTTGATAAAGTAGCCTTAGAGGTAAGTGAAGCATTAGCGAAAGCCATTACTCAAGGTTCTACTACTTTATTTGTCAAAACTTTAAGTGAAGTTGAAGGCGCAGTTCAAGTTACTATTTTACAAAACTTAGTAAAAGAAATTTTATTTTTAAAACAAGGCGTGAGTTTACAGGAGCTACCTTTGATTTTAGAGACTCACGCTCAAGTTTTAAGTCAAATTCCAACTTTTGCCTTATTTAAAGTACAAGAGAATTTTCCTTTTATTGAAGGAAAGTTACCCTTGATCCCCTCAAGAACTCCGAAAATTTTATTAAGGGAAATTGCAATTACCTTAGCCTGTCATAATGCAAGTCTTAAGGGAGGGGCATAAGTGATAATTTTGAGCTTAAAAAGTTTAAATCGCCAAAAAAGGGAGGATAGCAATTTCTCTTTTGCCTAAAAGTGGCAAAAGTCTTATTGCTTATGATAGATGAAGATTGTCGATAAATATATCTTAAAGGAGCTTTTAAAGACCCAAATTGTGGTCTTAATCATTTTAGTTGCGATATTTTTAAGCCAAAGCTTAATTCGTCTTGTCACAAGAGCAGCCGTTGGTAGTATTCCCTCTGAATTAGTAGGACTTCTCGCATTGTATGCATTGCCTGAGATCCTCTCTATCATGCTCCCTCTAACTTTATTTATAAGTATCTTAATTACTTTGGGGAGAATTTGCTCAGACTCTGAAATGGTGGTGATGAGATCTGTTGGCTATTCAACCTCAAGAGTGATGATCATAACTTTAGTTTTAGCCTTAATTACAGGTCTTTTAGGTTTTTATTGTGGGGTCTTTTTAAGCCCTCAAGCTTCTAATGCGCGTTCTGATCTTTTAAGTTCTGCGGAAAATAATCCTCAATATCTGCCTATTGAAAGTGGACGCTTTGTGTCAGTTGATGAGCGTTATACCATTTATATTGATGAGTTAGTAAGCGATAAAGAAGGACAAAGACAGGTTCAAAATATTTATGTGATGGAAGATCCTTATGATCTTAAACGCTCTGCGGTGACGATTGCCAAATCAGGAAGCTTGGTGACCGATAGAGATGGGGTGCAATGGTTACATTTAGAGCATGGTTCAAGATATGAAGGATCTTTGGAGATTGGATCATATAGAAAAGCCTCTTTTGATGAGTTTGATGCTCCAATTTCCTCAAGGGAAGCTCAAGAGAGGGAAAAAACTAATATTTCCATGAAATCTACAGCTGAACTTTTAGCCTCAGATAATCTCGCTTGGCAAGTTGAAGCACAGTGGCGTATGTCATCTTTATTTGCAGCTTTAGTTTTAACCATGGTGGCAGTACCACTTTCGATGGTAAATCCTCGACAAGGGCGTTTTGCCAAACTAATGCCTGCAATCTTAATTTATGCTTCGTACTACATGTTTATTTTCTCTGTTAGAAATATAGTTAATAATACTGATTACCTTGGTCTTTATCCTGGTTTATATCTTGTACCAATCGTCTTTTTAATTTTTGTAGCTATCCCTTTAAACCTGCCAAAATATGTGATACGCAAGCTTTTAGGTGATAAGAGATTACGTGGGGGTAAAGCTTAATGGGGATTTTAGATCGCTACGTAGGAAAATCAGTATTAATTATGATTGTAGTGGTGGTGATTTTTTTAACTATCTTAACTGCCATCATTACCTTTATAGATCAAACCCGCTATTTAGGACGAGGTTCGATTGATTTTATTTTCCTTTTAAAATATTTAGCCATACAAGTGCCAGGCATGGTGGTTATGATCTTTCCAATTGCCGTGCTTTTAGGTGGCGTGATTGCACTTGGTAATTTGGCAAAAACCTCAGAGCTTATTATTTTACAGACGGTCGGCCTTTCAAAAGCAGGAGTGGTTTTTTCTGCTCTAAAAATGGTTTTTCCCTTAATTTTAGTGGTGATTTTGTTAGGTGAAACCGCAGTTCCGGCTTTAAGTCGTTATAGTGAAAACTTATATAATCAATCTGCAAATCAAGGCAATGTCGTAGTAACTTATGATGGTCTGTGGTTGCGTGAGGGAAATAGTTTTATTGCCGCGCGCTATATTATGACCGATGGCAGTATTTCAGGCGTGGTACGCTACGATTTTGAAGGCGAGACTTTAAAACAGGTAACTCATGCCCAAACAGGTGTATATGATGCTAAAAGTGAGCAATGGGTGATGTGTGAGGTAAGTTCTACCGCCTTTGCCGATGGTGAGGTGCAAAGCTCTTTTAAAGATACTGAAAATTGGCACTTAAATTTAAATCCAGAGCGGGTGGAGATTTTAGGCGTTAAATACTATAACTTAACTATTACAGGTTTAATTGATTACATCACCTATCTTGAATCTAATAATCAAGAAGCAGATAACTATCGCTTACAACTTTATATGAAGTTTGTAAGTCCATTTAGCATGGTGGTTATGCTCTTATTGGCAGCATCTACAGTATTTGGTCCTTTAAGAACAATTCCAATGGGTACAAGAATTGTCATTGGTATTGCCTTAGGCTTTGTGTTCTATGTAGCAAATTCAATTGGCGCGCCTTTTTCTTTGGTTTATGGTCTGCCGCCTATAGTGGGAGCTGCCTTGCCTACGCTTTTATTCTTTATTTTTGCGTTGTGGCTTTTAAATAAAAGAACGTAGAAAGTTTAAAAGTGTTAAAATTACCCGCAATTTGTGTCAATTGGATAAGCTAAAATGTCATTAGTAAAAACTCGTTTTGCCCCGTCACCTACGGGCTTTTTGCATGTGGGCGGTGCTCGTACTGCTCTTTTTTCTTGGCTTTATGCCCGTCATTGTGGTGGTAAATTTGTCTTACGTATCGAAGATACTGACAGAGAGCGCTCAACTCAACCTGCCATTGATGCCATTTTAGAGTCAATGCAATGGCTTGATTTAAATTGGGATGAGGGTCCTTATTATCAAACTAAGCGCTTTGACCGCTATAAAGAGGTTATAGACGAGCTTTTAGCTCAAGGCAAGGCCTATAAGTGCTATTGCACTAAAGAGCGTTTAGAGGCAATGCGCGAGGAGCAAATGAAAAAAGGTGAGTTGCCTCGTTATGATGGTCATTGCCGTGACAGTCATGAGGAACACTCCCCTGATGAGCCTTATGTAGTGCGTTTTAAAAATCCTCAAGATGGCGTAGTGGCTTTTGATGATATGGTAAAAGGCCATATTGAGTTTAAGAACTCTCAACTTGATGATTTTATTATTCAAAGATCTGATGGTACTCCAACTTACAATTTCTGTGTAGTCGTCGATGACTTTGATATGGGCATTACTCATGTCATTCGCGGCGATGATCATGTCAACAATACTCCAAAACAAATCAATCTCTATCACGCTTTAGGTGCAAAGGTCCCGGTATTCTGCCACGTGGCCATGATCTTAGGTGATGATGGCACTAAACTTTCCAAGCGCCATGGTGCCGTAAGTGTGATGCAGTATCGTGAAGATGGTTATTTACCGGAGGCTTTAAACAATTATTTAGTGCGTTTAGGCTTCTCTCATGGTGATCAAGAAATTTTCTCTCGCGAGGAGATGATTTCATTATTCTCTTTAGATGCGATCTCCAAGAGTGCCTCTTCCTTTAATACTAAGAAGTTAGATTGGCTTAATGCTCACTACATGAAAACTTTGCCTGCTCAAGAGGTAGCAAAGGAGTTAGCCTGGCATTTACAAAGACAAGGTCTTGATGCTAGCAAAGGACCTGCCTTAGAAGAGATTGTTAAGTGCTATTCCGAAAAATGCCACACTTTAACAGAGATGGCCCAAAAGGTTCATCATCTTTTTGAAGACTTTGACTCCTATGAAGAAAAAGGCGTTAAAAAGTGGATGAAAGAAGGTTCAGTTGAGGTCTTAGAGCAGTCTTTAAAGGTTATTGAAAACTGTGAATTTACCCCAGAGGCTTTAGATAAAGCTTTAGAGGAGTTGGCAGTAAAGCTTGAAATTGGCATGGGTAAAGTAGGTCAGCCTTTAAGAATTGCTTTAACTGGCACTGCAACCTCACCTGGTATCGGTGATACTTTATGTTTAGTTGGTAAACAAAGAGCTTTATCACGCATTGAAAAGGCTATAGAGCATTTTAAAAATTTAGCTTAAAAAAGCAGTTAAAAAGATGGCTTCGCAATTGCGAGGTCATTTTTTTTTTAAGGAGAAGAAGTTGGGAAAAGCTGAGCTTTTAAGGCGCTACAGTGTTTTTTTAAGTGCCCTGGTGATTGGATCTTGTGGCGTCACCTTAGTTACACGATCTTTACTTGGAGTAAACTCAGTTGCATGTTTTAGTTATGTAACTTCAGTTTACTTTCCTTTAACCATGGGTACGGTGAATATCCTGTTTAATGCTGCGATGTTTGTCAGCCAATTTTTTGTGTTAAACGCACAAAGACGACGCGAGGAACTTTATAACATTATTTTACAAGTCCCAGCTTTAATCGTCTTTGGTCTGATGATTGATGTGTGGATGTATGTAACTGAAGATTTAGTCATGAGCAATTATTTCATGGCTTTAGCAGTTTTACTTATCGGATCTGCTTTAATTTCCCTAAATATTGCACTACAGGCAACAGCTTCAGTAGCCATGCTCCCTTGCGATGCTTTTGTAAGATATTTAGCCGCAAGAATTCAAAAACGCTTAGGCTCTATTAAGCTAATCTATGATCTTATCTTAGTAGCTACCGCTGCTGTCATGTCACTTGTGTGGTGAATCACCCATAACCTAAAGGTTAAGGGCTTCTTCCTGCTTCAAAGACTTCCTAACGGTTATCTCCACAGGCT